>NZ_JRLB01000007.1 GCF_000764495.1 Nitrincola sp. A-D6 | reverse complement strand
GTTTYTGATTAAGCTTTAATGCCTAACCTGAACAAGCGCCCACACGCATTACCTGATTAATTTGTTAAAGAGCGGCTTGAGCTGCCCGGTGTGTTGGGCTGTTGTCTCAAGCGAGGTGCGTATTCTACCTAATATCTGACAGGAGTCAACAGAGAATGACGAGATTTTTTAGTTTTAAATACATCAACCTAAGATGACTAAGCATTGAACAGATATTAACCGAGGCGATCTGGACTATCCGGCTTTAACAAGCTACTCAGCTTCGTCTTCAGCAACTGTTTTACTGGTAATAAAGCGCGACATAAACAGACCCAGTTCGAACAGCAACCACATAGGTACGGCCAGTAAACTCTGGGAAATGATGTCTGGTGGTGTGAGCAACATACCAAACACAAAGCAGATAACCACAACATAGGCTCGCTTCGCAGCCAAACTCTTTGCTGTAACGGCCCCAGACTTGATTAACAGCAGGGTTGCAACGGGGATCTCAAAGGTAATCCCGAAAGCAAAGAACAACTTCAGTACAAAATTGAGATAACTGCTGATATCAGTCATGACCGCTACATTTTCAGGACCCACACTGGTAAAGAAGCCAAAGATAAGCGGAAAAACAACAAAGTAAGCAAAGGCGATACCAGCATAAAACAGCATAATGCTTGATACCAACAACGGGATGGCAAATTGTTTTTCATTTGCATACAAACCCGGCGCAATAAATGACCAGATCTGATGCAAAATATACGGCATTGCCAGCACTACTGCCGCAACCAAAGTCAGTTTAAATGGCGCAAAAAAAGGTGACGTTACATCCGTTGCTATCATGCTGGTTCCCTCTGGCAAGAGGGCTGTCAAGGGTGCTGACATAAACAGGTACAGATCATTAGCAAAATAAAACAGACCTAGAAAGATCAGGAACACGGCTAGCACCGCTCTCATTAATCGTTGGCGGAGCTCTACCAGATGGGAAATTAAAGGCTGCTCTTGTTGGTCAGAGGTATCTGTCATGTGCTGCTTTTATCACTGTCCGTTTGAGGGGATTCGGCCTTAGGCTTAAGTGGTTCAGACTCGCTGCCGGGTGTCTTCTGCGCTTCGTTTACTGCATTTTCAACATCTTTGGCAGCCGCTTTGAAAGGCTTACGCATTTCACTGAGCTCTTTTTCCAGCTCTTCTTTACTGATAGCCGTAGTGCGTCGTAATTCTTCCACACGCAGCTCTTCACTGATCTCATGTTGAATAGACGTGATTGAGCGTTTAATGCGACCTATCCACATACCACAGGTTTTAACTGCGACAGGTAGCTTATCCGGCCCCAACACCAGCAACGCGACGACACTAACGATAAGTATTTCGGCAAAACCGATATCAAACATAGGATCAGAGCTTACTTATCTGAGCTAGCTTGAGATTTTTCTTTGTCTTTTTCGGCATCAGGCCCTTCACTCTGTGAAAACTGTGCGTCATCAGCCGTTAACTTTTTCTTTTCCTGCTCTTCCTGAGTTTCTTTTGAGTCATCTTCACTCATGGCTTTTTTAAACCCTTTAACAGCGCCACCTACATCACCACCCAGATTGCGCAATTTTTTTGTACCGAATATAAGTACCACTATTCCCAGTACAATAACTAATTGCCAAATGCTGATTCCACCAAAACCCATAGCTCTTCTCCAATTATATTTATCTGACCGAGTCATCTGACCGAGTCTGTTTTCAGACGCCTAATCTAATCGTTAATTGTTTTGTCGTGAAGCTTTTTCTTCAAGACCCGACATATCAAAACGCCGTGCAAGCTCTTGCAAGACAGCTTCATGCGTTTCTCCCAGGTGAGACAACATCACCAAAGAGTGAAACCACAAGTCGGCTGTCTCATAGACAACATCTGTACAATCACCGCTGACCTCGGCATCTTTAGCGGCAAGAATGGTCTCGGTAGCTTCTTCACCAACTTTTTCCAGGATTTTATTAAGACCTTTGGCATGCAGGCTTGCGACATAAGAGCTATCTTCTGCAGCCGCTTTACGAGCTTCAAGTATTACAGCCAGCTTATCCAGCACATCGCTCATACATCAACCCTTATCTTGATAAATAGATCCGGGCGATTTCAACACCTCATCGGTGATCTGCCACTGCCCTGATCATCCAGCTTTCTGAAAAAGCAGCTTTCTCTTCCTGTATGACAGGCTATTCCACCAATCTGTTCAATGACCAGTAGAACTACATCACCATCACAATCAAGACGCAACTCATGCAGACGCTGAACATGGCCGGATTCCTCTCCTTTACGCCACAGTTTTTGACGTGACCGAGACCAGTAGATGGCCCGTTGCTCCTTGATACTGAGCAATAGTGATTCACGATTCATCCAGGCAAACATCATGACACGGCCCGTTTCCAGATCCTGTGCAATGGCAGGCACCAGCCCGTTTTCATCCCACTTGACTTCATCAAGCCATGATTCATTAATCTTCACAGCGACCTTCCATCATCTAATTCAAAGCCCGTTAGCATAGCTTAACCACCGCCACTGAACCAGTGGCAATCAGGCCCGCCACAAGCTGACCCAGCCAACACCTGCCAGCAACCAGCCATACCAGGGGAGCTGTGACAGAGCTAGCTGCCAATCCGGACGCAGTAACATGACCACGGCCAGCAATGCGGTCGCTCCCATTAACAGGTGGCGTTGCGTACGCTGTCTGGAATCAGACTGCAATTTTTCCAGGCGCTGCTGAGATTCATTGTACTGCTCGGTGCGTAACGCACTTTGTTGCAACGCATCGAATACCAATTGCGGCATCTGAGGTAACTTTTCCAGCCACTCAGGAGCCTGCTTATGAATGTTAGCCATGGCCGCTTTCACACTCATGCGCTCTTTCATCCAGTTTTCCAGGAAAGGCTTGGCAGTTTTCCATAAATCCAGATCTGGATATAGCTGCCTACCCAGACCCTCTATATTCAGTAGCGTCTTCTGCAGCAAAACCAACTGCGGCTGCACTTCCATATTGAAACGACGCGCTGTCTGAAACAAGCCGAGCAACACCAATCCGAATGAAATTTCCTTTAGGGGCTTCTCAAAAATCGGCTCACACACACTGCGTATGGCAGTTTCAAAAGCATGTACATTGGTATCTCTTGGCACCCAGCCAGAGTCGATGTGTAATTGAGCCACTTGACGATAATCACGCTGAAAAAATGCCAATATATTGCGGGCTAGATAACTCTGATCTTCCTCACTGAGCGATCCGATAATGCCAAAATCTACAGCAATATACTGTGGATCATCCGGGTGGTCCCGAGACACAAAAATATTCCCTGGATGCATATCGGCATGAAAAAAGCTGTCCCTGAACACCTGAGTGAAGAAAATCTCCACACCGCGTTCGGCCAGCCTTTCCATATTGGTATGCTGAGCGTGCAACTGCTCCATATCGGCTACGGGAATACCATAGATACGTTCCATGACAAGTACATTACGGCGAGTATAGTCCCAGAAAATTTCCGGGACATAGAGAATCTTCGACCCTTCAAAATTACGTCTTAGCTGAGAACCGTTAGCCGCCTCCTTACGCAAATCCAGTTCATCAAAAATGGTTTGCTCGTACTCTTCCACCACTTCGACAGGGCGTAGTCGACGCCCCTCCGACCAAAGATGACAAACCATCCAGGCCAGCGTATAGAGCAGGGAAATATCCTGTCGGATCACTCTGTCTATACCCGGACGTATGACTTTAACCACTACAGCCCGACCATCTTTAAGTGTTGCACTGTGTACCTGTGCAACCGATGCTGATGCCATAGGTTCAGCGTCAAAGGTCTGAAAAAGTTCAGCTACAGGGTAACCCAGAGAGCTTTCAATAATCATCCGGGCTTGTACGCTGGGAAAGGGGGTACATTATCCTGCAAACGTGCCAACTCTACCGCAATATCATCCGGGAGCAGATCGCGCCGCGTCGAAAGCATCTGCCCGAATTTAATAAACACCGGACCAAGCGCCTCCAGCGCCAGGCGCAACCGTACCGCTCCAGACTCTCGTGCGGGAAAAATATAGCGCCACGGGAGCAGATACAGCATCATCCTCGCCAACCAAGGTAAAGAAGGATGCAAGAAAAATGTATCCAGACGGTAACGGGCGATGACCCAGCCAATTTTAATGGAACGAAACACCGGTCGCACTTAGAGGCATCCTGTATCGAGTAGCGGTTTATTGATGATTGTCAGCCCAACAGGGTTTTGTTACGCCCGGTATCTTTTGCCTGATAGAGCATTTTGTCTGCTCTTGAGAACATCGTTTCAGGAGTGTCACCCGGCTGTACTTCCGTGACGCCGAAAGACATGGTGATGCGCACTGGCTTACTCTGGAAATTAAATGGACTGTCTTGAATAACCTTTCTAACCTTTTCAATTGCTGTAATGGCGGAGGGTCCATCCGTTGAAGGCATAATGATAACAAACTCCTCTCCCCCGAAGCGGGTCACAAGATCAATATTGCGAAGATTTTGCTGCAGTATTCTGGCCATTAACCGCAACACCTTGTCACCAGCCAGATGGCCATACTCATCATTCACTTGCTTAAACAGATCCAGATCGGCCACACACAAGGTAAACACTGTTTGGTAACGCTCCCAGCGTTCCAGCTCGTTGAGTATGTGTCGGTCATAGGCATAACGGTTTGGCAAACCTGTTAAGGGGTCAGTACGCGCCTTTAGCTGCTCTTCTTCGATTCGATGCTTAACATGGTCGGCCTCTTTTTCCATTTGCGCGACTTTCTGCAGCAGGTCCTGATAGCGTGCAGTCAATTTAGCCTCACGCACCTCTTCAGATTTTTTATGTTCATCCATAGCACGGACAATGTTTGACAGCTGACGACTGACAACAGATTTTAGTTCATTTATATCCGTTGACTGTTTAACGGTGCGGTTGATTTGATGCACATCGTGACGTACGGTTTTATCCAACAGATTGTGGCGCTTGCTAGCCTTGACTTCATCATCATGGCTTTCATTAAGAAAGGTTTGTACATAGGCGAGCTGCTGATTCAAACTAAGCAGATAATCTTCAAAATCCTCCCCCATATTCATTCCTGACAAGCGTAATAGCTTGATCAGATTGTCCAGAATATCAGGTAACTTTTCGGAAGCAGGATTGGACTCCAACTCACCAATCAGCTGATGTACTTTCGGCGCATGTTCACAGGGAACCCGCAACAATTGCACCAGATCTAACAAACGCCCAGATATGGCGGTAACGATAAACTCACGGTTATCAGCCAGGTCATTAGTAATTTCAGCGCGTTCTTCAGGGCCTACAGTCAGCAATAGATGCTTCTGGTATTCAAACAGTTTTCGGAGCAGATTCGGGATTTCATACAGATGCTCAGCGCTGGACTCCAACTGATTATTATACTCAGGCAGGAGTTGATCGAACTCACCCTTCACGTCCTGTTTTTCAATCAATCCAGACCACTGCCGAAGGATATCAACCAACTGTCTTACGCTATTGGATCGGGTTGCGTCCAACACCCGAATACGCTTTTCGATCTCACGAGTGAGATTTCGCAGCGTCCGAACCTCTATCGTGTCCAATTTTGATAGCAGCGCCCGTAGTGACTCATCCAGCTCCGAATCCTGGCCTTGCAACCCGAGGCTCAACTGCGACAGGACATTTTTCAGTTGCTCAAGCAGGCGTCCAGAATACTCCTCTGACTGTTCAAGCTCCTTAGCCAGTATTTTATATTTTTTTCGCCAATCTTCTGACTCTGCCATTGCAGCCAGCTCCCGTTACCACAAATCGAATTTTGCTCTACTATAAACCAAAAAGCCGTCATAGTGACCCCTTTAGTAACAGAATCACCACAACGACTTCACGGGTTTACTTATCAGATCTAATTATTCGTTCAATTGCGCACGCTCTTTTTCGATCAGGTAGTTAACCACCTTAAGCATCTCACTATTACTACCCGCCATGCTCCGGTGATATGGTATTTACCATTCACTACCATCGCTGGTACCGCTGTAATCTGGTATGCCCGCAACCTCGCCTGCCCCTGCTTCAGGCGAGTGTCTACTGCGAACGAGTCATACAGTTTATTAAACTCATCTTCCTCTATGCCATAAGCAGTATAAAATTCAGCCAGGTCATCAACGCTACGAAAACGTGTATTTTGAACATGCACTGCATCAAACATAGCCTGGTGCGTCTCTTCCACCTTTCCGGTCAATTCAGCCACATAATAGGCTCTGGCCAGTGGCTCCCAATTGCGGGAAAACACCACTGGCAGATGCTTGTAATCCAAATTATCAGCACTTTGTTGCTGCGACCAACTGGCCAGCATCGGCTCCAGGTTGGCACAGTGCGGACATGAGTAACCGAAAACAGCAACTACCTCTATTTTTTCCGGATCACTGGTTGTAACAGTTGCCGGTAACTCCTGATAATGAACCCCCGCCTGATAATCAGGATTCGTTTCTGCAATAGCGCTGGCAAAGGGGATCAGGGTGAAGGCAGTCGTCAGCAATTAATTTTTTCAGCATAGTTATTCTCAACTCTGATTCAGCTATAGGACAGTGTTAAGACCTTACCTAAGACACAAAGTTCTTGAACAGGTCTAGTTTCGCTTGGGTGAAATAAAAAGGGCAGCCTTAGCCACCCTTTTTAATTTAAACACGAATGATCAGACTAGTCAGTGCAAGCCACGGACATACTGAGCAACCGCACTCATTTCAGCATCAGACATTTTCACAGCAATATCACGCATCATACGACTGGGATCATTGGCACGATCTTCAGTTGCAAACTTCTGCAATTGTAAAGCAGTGTATTCTGGATGCTGCCCACTCAGTGCCGGGAAACGTGCCGGGTTATTACCCTGGCCGCTTGGCATATGACAAGCGGCGCAGGCCGCTACGCCCTTATCAGCAATACCAGCCTGATAAATGCTACGACCCAGCTCTAACTGATCCGCAGCCGTTTGACCAATAGTTATGGTCTGGCTGGAGAAGTAGGCCGCGATATCACGCAGATCACGCTCCGTAAAACCATTCAGCATACCGGTCATTTCCGGTATAACGCGGTCGCCGCTGAGCTGATCCTGCATCTGCTTTAACAGGTAACGGGGATTTTGTCCGGCAAGGCTTGGGAACGCACCCATTGGGCTGTTACCATCGGCGCCGTGACAGGCACCACATACCGCAACTTTTTGTGATCCGGCAGTTGCATCGCCACCTGTGGCGTGTGCCATTCCGGTGATTCCAACACTTATCAGTAAGCTGATTAGTAATTTGTTCATTGACTAGACCCAGACTCTTGCTAAAAATTTGTTTTAGTCCAGCTGCCGCATTGACCGGTGCTGACACCTCAATTGTTGCTACCCCTGACTAGAGGTTCTCTCAGTTCGCAGGTAAAATTGGCTGTATTATAAACTAATATCCTCACAAACTGGAACGCATTTGTTCTGTGTGGCGATCCTATCATAGTGAGATCCCAATGTCTGAAGCACAAACCTTAATCAATTTTCACCAGGCACGCTTTTGTGTCAGTGCTGACAAACTGAATCAATGTCCGGATGACAGCCTGGCTGAAGTGGCCTTTGCTGGTCGATCAAATGCAGGTAAATCCAGCGCAATCAATACATTAACACAGAATGGAAAACTTGCCAGAACATCCAAGACACCAGGTCGTACGCAATTAATCAACTTTTTCGATCTCAATATTCCCGGCATTCGCATCGTCGATCTGCCCGGCTATGGTTATGCTAAAGTACCAGTCGCCGTCAAAGTCCACTGGCAAAAACATCTGGATGCGTATCTACAGCACCGCGAAGCCTTGAAGGGCCTGGTGCTGGTCATGGATATTCGTCATCCGATGAAAGATTTTGATGAAATGCTGATCAGCTGGTGTGAAAACACCGGCATGCCGTTGCATATCTTGCTGACCAAGGCCGATAAGCTGACCCGGGGGCCGGCACAGAGCACGCTGCTAAAACTTCAGGCGCAATTGAGAAAACGTCTGGGTGACAAGGTTACATTGCAAACCTTCTCAGCGCTGAAAAAAGAAGGCGTTCCGGAACTTCGAGCCAGATTGGCTGAATTACTGCTGGATCAGGGAACTGAGAGCGGCGCTTAATGCGCCTCATCCCAATTCAGACCAACATCAGCTTCCACTAACAAAGGCACTTTAAGGCTGACCGCCTGCTCCATCGACTGGGTGACGTGCGTCATAAATCCAGCCACGTCAGCCTCGGCAACTTCAAAGACCAATTCATCGTGCACCTGCATGATCATTTTGGCATCAAACTGGCTCTGTTCCAGCCAGTTATCCACATCAAGCATAGCCTGCTTAATAATGTCCGCCGCCGTACCCTGCATCGGCGCATTGATCGCCGTACGTTCAGCCGCCTGACGACGCATGCCGTTTTTTGAATTAATTTCCGGCAAGTAAAGACGGCGCCCCAGCAGAGTCTCTACGAAGCCTTTTTCATGTGCCAAAGCGCGTGTTTCATCCATGTAACGCTGCACGCCCGGATAGGTAGCGAAGTAGTGATCGATATAGCGCTGCGCATCGTTACGCCCCACACCTAACTGACGCGCCAGACCAAAAGCCGACATGCCATAAATCAGCCCAAAGTTAATCGCTTTGGCACTGCGACGCTGCTCACCGGTAACCTGATCCAGCTCAACGCCAAAAACCTCCGCCGCCGTTGCCCGATGGATATCTTCACCCTTGGCAAAGGCCTGCAACAAGCCTCATCACCCGACAGGTGAGCCATGATACGCAGTTCAATCTGTGAATAATCTGCCGCCACAATCCGATAGCCCTCAGGTGCCACAAACGCCTGACGAATCCGGCGCCCTTCCTGAGTCCGAATCGGAATGTTCTGCAGATTGGGATCCGATGATGACAAGCGCCCGGTGGCGGTGACTGCCTGATGATAGGAGGTATGAATGCGCCCGGTACCCGGATTGATCATCTGTGGCAGCTTATCGGTATAGGTCGATTTCAGCTTACTCAAACCGCGATGCTCAATAATCACTTTGGGCAAGGGATAGTCCAGGGCTAACTCCTGCAACACTTCTTCTGCAGTGGAGGGCGCACCCTTGGGGGTTTTTTTGCGTACCGGGATCCCCTGCTTCTCAAACAGGATCACCTGAAGCTGCTTAGGTGATCCCAGATTGAAAGGTTCACCGGCCAGTTCAAAGGCCTGTTGCTCCAGCTCTTTGAGTCTAATCTCCAACTCCCGACTGTGCCTGGATAGCAGCGTGGCATCCACGCGGGCACCATTGCGCTCGATCTTTGCCAGCACCGGAATCAGTGGCACTTCCAGCGTATTGAGTAACCCGACAAGGCGTTCCTGCTGAGCCAGTTGCTCAGTCATCTTCAGATGCAGACGCAGAGTGATATCGGCATCTTCAGCGGCATAGGGCGCGGCAATATCCAGGTCAACCTGGTTAAAGGTCAGCTGGTTTTTGCCCTTACCGGCAATGTCTTCAAAGCTTGTAGTTTTGAGCCCCAGGTACCGATCAGCCAAGCTATCCATATCATGACGCCCAGCAGTAGAATTCAATACATAGGACTCCAGCATGGTGTCAGCCACCACACCCTGTAACTTGATGCCATAGCGTGCCAGCACATTCATATCATATTTGATGTGTTGGCCGACCTTGGGCCGCTGCGGGTCTTCCAGTAAGGACTTGAAGCGCTCCAGCACCTGATTACGGTCTAACTGGTCTGGCGCCCCTACATAGTCATGCGCCAGTGGCAAGTACGCAGCCTCACCGGGCTGGACTGCAAATGATAAGCCAACCAACTCAGCTTCCATATAATTCAAACTGGTAGTCTCAGTATCCAGTGCAAACAGTTCGGCCGTCTGTAAGCGGGCTAACCAACTGTCCAGTTCATCCCAACTCAGAATCACCTGATAATCCGTTTCCAATGCAGGCGGCTGAGGCTGAGTCTCATCAGCAACGGCTGCAACGCCGTCTCCGGCTTCCAGCTCTTCAATCCAGCTGCGGAATTCAAATTCACGGAAAAGTGCTATAAGGGCAGCCGTATCGGGTTTCGGACAGGGAATATCTTCCAGTTTAATATGCAGCGGCACATCCGTCTTGATGGTCGCCAACAAATAGGATAGCTCCGCTTCCTTACGATGAGCCTCCAACTTCGCGGCCATGCTTTTGGCACCACGAAATGGCAGATCAGCAATCTGCTCCAGATTCTGATATAGCGCCTGGATACCGCCGATACCCTGCAGCAGGGCCAATGCGGTTTTTCCTCCCACGCCCGGCACGCCTGGAATGTTATCCACCTTGTCACCCTGCAGGGCTAACAAATCTATGACTAACTCAGGTGGAATACCAAATTTTTCCTTCACGCCAGCTACATCCATACGCGTATCAGTCATGGTATTGATCAGGGTGACATACTCATTGACCAACTGCGCCATATCCTTATCACCTGTCGAAATGATCACTGGTCGCTGTTTTTCTGTCGCTTCACGCGCCAGCGTACCAATCACATCATCGGCTTCCACGCCATCCTCAACCAGTAGCTCGATCCCCATCGCCCGGACAATCTTGTGTATCGGTTCAACCTGCAGTCGAAGGTCATCCGGCATGGAAGGCCGATGGGCTTTGTATTCAGCAAACAGCTCATCGCGAAAGGTTTTACCCTTGGCATCAAAGATTACCGTGACCGGGCTGTGTGGGTATTGTTTCAGCAAACTACGCAGCATGGAGGTCACTACCCGCACAGCACCCGTCGGAAAGCCATCCCGCGTACTCAGATTTGCCTGCTGCGAAGCAAAAAAGGCACGGTATAAATAGGAGGAGCCGTCGACTAGAATAATAGGATGATGCTGTTCACTCATGAATTTTTCCACTTTGCTGGTTGCCGTGAATAGTGTCAGGGTTCACAATCATAGCAAATTAAATCACTCAACTTATGAGAAAAGCGCCATGCTTAAAAAACTCTTACTTATTGCCCTATTCAGCGGCCTGCCGTTGGGGATGGTCAGTGCACAGGAAGATTTGCTTAATCCTGAGCCGGAAATCATCATCACCCATGATGGTGAAGCCACTTACTATGAATACCGTGTCGGCGGCATGCTCAAGGAGATTAAAGTTGTTCCTATTGTAGGCGAGCCATATTACCTGGTGCCTACAGGTGAATCTGGCGAGCTTATTCGCGCAGGAGAACCCACGGTATTAATCCTAAATGGGTTCTGTTTCGCTGGTAGGAAGCATTTTTGTGGCCGTTTATACTTCGATTACTTCTGCTGAGCTCAGCCAGTTGCTGGCTGACTTTGATTTAGGCACTCTCAGCCATTTTGATGGTATTGAGGGCGGCATAGAGAACACTAACTACTTCGTGACCCTGCTGCTTCGGGGGCAAAAAAAGGAGTATGTGCTGACTATCTTTGAGGAGCTTACCTCTGAGGAAATGCCATTTTTCGTCGAATTGGGGCACTGGCTGGCTGAACGCAACATCCCGGTACCCTATGCTATACGAGATAAAAACGGTATTGCTCTGAAGCAACTCAAAGGTAAACCTGCCTTTCTGCAGCCGCGTTTTTACGGTGCGGATGTGCCGGCAACGCAATTACGCCCGTATCACTGCTTTCAGATAGGTGAAGCACTGGCACGCTTTCATCAGGCTGGCAGCGATTTTTATCTGCAACGACAAGCACATCGTGGGGTTTTCTGGTGGCGCCGTGAAGCACAAGCCATTGCCCACCGCCTGAGTCCTGAAGATGCCAACCTGTTAAACCAGGAGGTGTTGGCCTTTGACAAACTGCGCGATGCCAACTGGGATCTGCCAACCGGCGTCATTCATGGTGATTTGTTTCATGATAATGCCCTGTTTCTGGATGACAAGCTGGAAGCAATTCTCGATATGTACAATGCTGCCACAGCCTACCAGCTCTATGATCTGGCCATTGTTGCCAATGACTGGTGCAGCCGTCCGGATTGCAGCATCGACACAGAGCGCGAAACTGCCCTGTTGGAAGGCTATGCTCAGATTCGTGCTTTCACCGCCGATGAAGCCCGCGCCTGGCCCATTCTGACACGCACCGCTGCCATGCGTTTCTGGCTCTCACGCCTGATTCCCTGGCTGGGCATTGCGCAGGCATCACGCCAGGGTGGCGAAATGAAACTGAAAGATCCGCAGCAGTACAAAAATATACTGTTATCACGCCTGAGCACCCCGGCAAAACTAGGTTAAACCCGCTACTAGCGTAAAGAGAACTGATGGACGTTACCCACATTATTGACTCACTCAACGATGCCCAGCGTAGTGCAGTCACCGCGCCGGTGCAAAACCTGCTGATATTGGCGGGTGCCGGGTCCGGTAAAACACGTGTGCTGGTGCATCGTATTGCCTGGCTGATTGAGACCGAAGGCCTGTCACCCTATTCGATTCTGGCGGTCACCTTCACCAACAAGGCCGCTCGTGAAATGCGTGGTCGTATTGAACAGCTGCTGGGAATCAACACCCAAGGCATGTGGGTGGGTACGTTTCACGGGCTGGCCCATCGACTGTTGCGTGCGCATTGGAAGGATGCGGGCCTGCAGGATAACTTCCAGATCATGGACAGTGATGATCAGCTACGCCTGATTAAGCGGCTGTGCAAAGAACAGAATCTGGATGACAGCCGCTGGCCACCACGGCAGATGCAGTGGTTTATCAATGCACAGAAGGATGAGGGCTTACGCAGTAAACATCTTGAGCGCACTGGCGATCCCTACCAACGCACCATGATTGATCTCTACCAGGCTTATGAAGAAGCCTGTGATCGCGGTGGCATGATCGACTTTGGTGAGCTGTTACTGCGGTCTCTGGAACTGCTACGTGACCGGGCTCCGGCCCTGCTGAAACACTACCGGGAAAGATTTCGTTATGTCCTGGTGGATGAGTTTCAGGACACCAATGCCATCCAATATGCCTGGCTACGGCTGTTGTGCCAGGGCGAACAAAAGCTCATGGCCGTGGGCGACGACGACCAGTCAATTTATGGTTGGCGTGGGGCACGGATTGAAAATATCCAAACCCTGAGTGAGCACTTTCCCGGTACAGACACCATCCGTCTGGAACAAAACTACCGCTCTACCCAGGCCATTTTAAAAACCGCTAATGCGGTCATTCAGAACAATGCTGACCGACTGGGCAAGCAGCTCTGGACTGAAGGCAGCGAGGGTGAGCCGGTTTCCCTGTACAGTGCCTTCAATGAACAGGATGAAGCGCGTTTTATTGTTGATCAGATCAGCAAGTGGATAGAGCATGGCAACCGCCGTGATGAGTGCGCCATTCTGTATCGTTCCAATGCCCAGTCCCGCGTGATGGAGGAAGCCCTGATCCGCAGTGGCGTCCCTTACCGCATCTATGGCGGGCAGCGCTTTTATGACCGTTTGGAAATCAAGAACGCCCTCGCCTATCTGCGCCTGCTCGCCAACCGTGACGATGATACCGCCATGGAACGGGTGATCAATGTGCCTACACGCGGCATCGGCACACGCACGATAGAGCTGGTACGTGAGCGTGCGCGTCAGGAAGGCATCTCCATGTGGCGCGCCGCCAATGAGATTACCGAAATGAAGCAACTCCCTGCCAGAGCAGGGAATGCACTGCAGGGTTTTCTGGATCTCGTTAATCACATCAATACTGAAACCCACACCCTGAGCCTGCATGAACAAACCGATCTGGTGATCAAGGCCGCCGGACTCATCGAGCATCATGAAAAAGAAAAAGGTGAAAAGGGTCAGTCACGCATAGAAAACCTGGATGAGCTGGTCACGGCGACGCGGCAATTTGCCAGCCAATGGGAACGAGACAATCAGGATGAAGATATCACCCTGCTGGCGGCATTTCTGGATCAGGCGGCACTGGATGCTGGCGAAGCCCAGGCCGACAGTCATGCTGACAGCGTACAGCTCATGACCCTGCACTCAGCCAAAGGGCTGGAGTTTCCGCTGGTGTTTCTGACCGGTATGGAAGAAGGCCTGTTCCCGCACAGCATGTCCGCTGAAGAACCAGGACGTATGGAGGAAGAGCGCCGCCTCTGTTATGTCGGTATCACCCGTGCGATGCAAAAGCTCTACCTGACCCTGGCCGAATCCAGACGCCTGCATGGCCAGGAGAAGATCAACCGCCCTTCACGCTTTATTCGTGAGATACCCGATGAGCTGATTGAAGAAGTGCGCCTTAACTCCAGCGTCAGGCGCCCCTACTCCAGCGGTCGACCTGACCACCAGAGCAGCCTGTTCAGCAGTCACGGCAGCTTTTCCGGTAGCGAAATCAGCGGCACACCTCTTAGCCTGGGTCAGCGCGTGCTGCACCCGAAATTTGGCGAAGGTCTGGTGGTTAACTTCGAAGGCTCCGGGCCCAAAGCCCGGGTCCAGGTGAATTTTGACGACGTAGGCAGTAAATGGCTGGTGGTGGGGTTTGCCAAGCTGGAAACTCTCTGATGGAGTGGCTGCTACCAGAGCAGCTTAGTTCGCTGCAAGCCCTACTGCTTATTCTTTCTGCCGGGGCAACCTCAGCCGTTACTGCCAGCATGGGCGTCGGTGGCGGCATATTACTCCTGGCGATCATGGCCGTTATCATGCCAGCCGCTGCGATTATCCCGGTACACGGCATGGTGCAACTGGGTTCCAACCTCAACCGGGTGATCCTGACGATAGCTCATGTTGACTGGCGCTTGCTCGCCGCCTTCGCCCCTGGTTCATTGCTCGGTGCCTGGTTAGCCAGCCTGTTTCTGGTACAACTGCCCACCAGCACGCTGCAGTTAACCATCGCCGGTTTTATCCTGTTTCTTTGTTGGGGTCCTAAAATTCCACCCATGGCTTTAGGGCGTGTCGGCACCTTCATAGCAGCCAGTATCACCAGCTTTATCAGCATGTTTGCCGGAGCATCCGGTCCGCTGGTGGCGGCCTTCGTCAAGCAACAGCATGTCGGTGACCGCTTTCGCACCGTTGCCAATTTTGCCGCCTGCATGAGCCTGCAACACCTGCCAAGGCCGCCGTATTCGGTGCGGCCGGGTTTGTCTTCAAAGACTGGCTTGGGCTAATGCTGTTAATGGTCCTCAGTGGCGCCGTGGGTACCTGGATGGGCCTGCACCTACTCAAACGCATCAGTAACCAACACTTCACCTTGATCTTTAACTGGCTACTCACCCTACTGGCGATTCAGCTAGTCTGGCAAGCGTTAGCCTAATCAAACACAAAACTAAATCATTTGCATTTACATAAAAGCATCGATAAGCTTTGACGTCTTAAGACAACTCACCAGCCAGCCCTTAAGCCAGCCCGTGACGACTTGATCTCTAACGATGAAGGAGTTAAAGGATGCATTTTCAGGGCCAAGCCGCGGCTGTAAGAACCGCTGAACCAATAAAAATACTTACCATTCGTCCAGTCCTGCCGACCCGGTATCATCAGCAGCCTGAGACCCTGGTCGCTGATGTTTCGTCATGCAGCCAACTGCTGCCATCAACCGTGCTTCCCGCTGACTTTGCAGATCAGTGGCTCCCTGCCAGCGAGTTGCTGCAGGCAGTAGTGAACACGGCAGATGCCCAGACGACGCCATGATGCTCAAGGAACCTCAGGCACGCGATGCCTTGGGCCTACTCTACAGCCAGAACCGGCAATGGTTGCTGGGCTGGCTGTGCAAGCGCCTGGCTGCAGTCAAAGGGCTTCTGATCTATTGCAGGACACCTTTGTACGCCTGCTTAAACGTGATGAGTGGATACAGGCTCAGGAACCCAGAGCTTACCTGATGACCGTTGCAAAACGGGTACTGATCGACCACTGGCGACGTGAACGCATTGAACAAGCTTATCTGGAAGCCTTACAACAACTGCCGGAGGTCGAAGCGCCGTCACCTGAAACTCAACATCAATTGCTGGAACTACTGGTAGAAATCGATCGACGCCTGGATGGTCTACCTACCCTGACACGCCAGGCTTTTTTATATGCCCAGCTGGATGGCATGACCTATAGCGAAATAGCCCTGACACTGAACATGTCAGTCAGCAGTGTCAAGCGTCACTTGATTCGCGCCACCAGCCGCTGCTATTTCCCTGATATGACAGGCTGATCATAAGATGAATTCTCCACCACAAACCATACCAGAAAGTGTTGCTCGTGATGCGGTTGAGCTACTGCTGGACTGGCAAATGCAGGTGGAGCCCGACAGTTGGGAGCGCATTCGTCGCTGGCGTGCAGCACATCCCGACCATGAGCGTGCCTGGCAACAGATTGAAAACACTCAGCAGCAGCTGTCTGTGCTGTCGCCCACCACAGCCAAGCTAGCCAGAAATACGCTAAGCTCTGGCCAGCAAAGCCGCCGACGCAGCCTAAAGATTATAGCATTACTCTGCATGGGCACAGGCAGTGGCTGGTTGATCAGTCGTCAACCAGGAATCACCATCGGACAGGATCAACACTACACCGGTACCGGAGAGCAGCTTGAGCTGCAATTGCCCGGTGGCAGCCACATACAGCTCAACAGCCGCACGGCCATTCGCTTAAGCTACAATCATGATAATACCCAGATACATTTGCTGCAGGGCGAAATTTTTATTCAAACGGCCGCAAACCCCGCAGCTCCGCCACGCCCCGTGCTAATCACCACCGCACAGGGTGTTCTGACACCAGTGGGAACCGCTTTTAATGTGCGCCAGTTGCACGACTCTACCCAGGTGGCAGTAATCGCCGGACAAGTACTGCTGATCCAGGGACCGGTTCAGGAGCCTCATCTGATTCCTACTGGCGAAACGCTGCTCTTCTCTAACACGGCATTAGTCTCACAAAATCAGGTAATGCCTGCAGACACAGCTTGGAGACAGGGCATGCTGATTGCAGACAGCATGCCTTTAAGGCAGTTTGTTGAACAACTGGAGCGTTATCATCGCGGGGTCATCCGACTCGATCCTGCACTGGATACCCTCCGTGTATCTGGCAGCTACCCGATTCAGGATACCCACCGAGTATTGGAAAGCCTGAGCCACAGTCTGCCCATCACCCTGGAGCAGCGCTCACGCTACTGGATCTCGCTGCGCCCTGACAGTTAGTGAAAAATTGCGCTTGTACTGTGGGTGCGGAACTTTCTTTCGGTCAGGAGCTTGCGCTCAGAACATTATAAATCTCAGTGGCCAACTCTGGATCTGTGATGTTTATCCGGAATCCAGAAGTCGGATCGATCTCATTGGACAGCAGCGTCGGAGGTAGTATTGTATTTTCTCCATAGCGTATGGAGATATAATAACCTTCATGTGAGAGGATTTTTTCGTACAGCTCCTTTGCACAAGAGTCACTATCTTCAAGATTCAAAATGATAGATGAAATGCCATCTTTGACTTCATCTAGAGCGATGTTACGAACGCATATGGGCTCTAACGTAAACTCCCCATATTTGTCGCTAATAAATCTAATACTTTGTTGATCTGCCTTCGCACCAAAAGGTAACAGAACGACAGCCAGTGTTAAAATTCCGATCAATTTACTATTCATATTTAAGTCCTTTTATTTAGCCTCATACGAATATTAAAAACACAGCCAAAAAATAATCAGCAAGTGCTTAATATGTGTGGTCTGCGATCTGCAATGAAGGCAGCCTCATACCGGCCTTTGATGCTAGCAAGAGGAGCCACAAACGTCAAACTTAATGATAATTATTCGTATCTATACAGTATTGCAAAAAATATGGACTGATTTTCATTCTCAAACGTCAAGGTAGGTATATGACGTTTTATTGAGGATGTGTTCATGTCATTCAACTTGGTTGCTCTACCTTTCAAATCAAAACGCCTGCCGCGCTTAGTCTTGCTTGGCACACTTGGAATGGGGCTAGCCGTTGGCTGGACTCTACCCAGTGTGGCCGCCGTTACGAGTGCTCACACCGAAGCTCATCAGTTGGAAATTGCTGATGGTGACTTGGGCCAAGCACTTAACGCCCTAGGAAATCAGACCGGCATTCTCCTGTCCTATTCACCGGATCTGGTTGATGGCTTGAACAGCCCAGGACTGTCCGGTCAGTATACCGTGCTACAGGGCCTCCACCTGCTTCTGTCCGGCACCGGACTGCTGGTCGAGCAACTCGCCAATGGCGGCTTTCTGATTCGCGACCAAACTCATTCCACCGATGATCTGGCGGCCACATTGCCGCTGATGCAGGTTGAAGGGGCCTATACTGGTTACGGTTACGCCGCCATTGAAAGTGGTGAGATGCGCAACGCTATGCGTGGTGACCTGGCTGAAACCCTCAGCATTATTCCATCTGTCCGAGTGGCTGATAGCAGCAGCTCCAGCCTGCAACAGGGTGATATCAAACCAGCGGAGCTTTCCATTCGCGGAGCCTCTCCCTATCAGAATAAGCTGATGCTGGACGGCGCGTCTATCGATAATCTGATGGACCCGGCACAGCGTGAAAACCCCAGCAACTACACCAATGTCGCCGGACACTCGCAGGGTATTTTTCTCAATACCGACTTTCTCAGCCAGGTTGAAGTCATTGATGTCAACGCCTCGGCCAGTGAAGGGGGATTCAGCGGCGGAGTGATCAAGGCCGAAACCAAATCCTATGACGGTGAAGACTTCTTTAGCATCAGCCAGCGCCGTACCCGTGACAGCTGGACCAACTTTCATATCGATCCGGCACAGCTGGGTGAGTTTAGTGATGGCGCCGCACAGGCGGTTACGGGTGTCCCAGGTGACTTTCAGCCCAACTTTCGCAAGGATCAGCTCAGCCTTCAAGGGGCCACGCGTATCGGAGATATCGGCGTCTTTGCCGGACTGGATGAAAAGACCTCGCGTATCTGGCAAAAACAGGTGGTGGATATAGACTTCGACCATTTTGCCCAGACAGGTCGTATCTTCAAACCCAGTGAAGAGCGCGAGTTGGATACCTACTCCCGCTCAGGCGTGCTCCGTCTGGATTGGTTGGAGCAGGATTATCTGTTGAATGCCTCCTTGGCTTTCAGTGAATATGATGAAGACACCTTCTTTATCAACTACCTGGATTCAGACTTCGATAGTCGGCATCAGGGCCTGAATCTGAGCGTCAATTACGGCGAGCATTTCGGCAATACCCGCCTGGACCTGAATGTCAGTGCGGGCATCAGTTTAGATGAGCGTTATTTTAAACATGCTGTGCTGGATCAGTACAAATACACCACCATTTATCAGGGCGGCATCATCGGTGGCTATGGTGACCTGGAAAGCGAGCAGCGTACGCTGACATCCACCCTGAAGCTCAGTACACTGCTGACGGATGCGCTAACCTTTGACTATGGTGGTGAACTGCGCTGGCTCAACTTCCGTCAGAATCGCCTTAATGACTTCACTTTCAACGAATATAGGCTCGATTTCACTCAACCCCTGCCGCCACAAACAGGGCTGGGATCCTGGTCGCCCGCCGACCAATACCATACACGGGAAGTGATCTATCAGGCGGGTGAAATCAAGTTTAACAACCTCAATGCCGCCGCTTTTGCTGAACTGAATGGCAATCATCAGCGCTTTTTCTGGCGCACCGGCCTGCGTCTGGAACGTGATGACTGGTTGGGCAATACCAACCTGGCGCCGCGTTTAAGTGCTGGTATCTATCTGGATGCTGCCAAACGTTACCGCATTACCGTTGGTGCCAACCGTTATTACGGCAAATCCTTTATGGCCTATCGTCTCAGGGAACTGGAACGCGACCGGATCCTGATACGCTCGCGCACCTCGCCCAGCGCTGACTATCAGTCTGTTGACGCGAATCGCACCTGGTTCTATCAGGATCTTGATACCCCATACGATGATGAACTTAACCTGGGTATCAGTGGACCGATGATGTCGGGTGAGGCGGGACTGATGCTGGTGGAACGAAAAGGCGAGCGCCAGGTACGGACCCGCTATGATGCAACCACCAAGATGAACTGGTTTGACAACTCAGGTTCCAGCCGTACCCATCAGGTCGACCTCTACTGGCGCTCAAATCCGGCTGAATGGCTGGGTGCTTACTGGGCCATCAACACCTCTGCTTCATGGATGGATAAGCAAACGGATACCACCTATGGCAACAGCTCATCCGGCTATCTGTCCAACAGCAACAGCGCCGATGACCAGGTCTGGTTTGAAGGTAAGCGCATTCTCAAACGCGATCTGCCAGCCAATGATTTTGCTACCCCAGTCAGTCTTAATCTGGATCTGATCACCCGCAGTGGCGATGACCGCATTCAATTGCGTAATGCTTTTGCCTTTACCAATGGCTATGCCTCACTACGTAATGTCGGCACAGACCCTGCCTCTGGCTTAAAACAATACGAAGTGCATAAGCAGGGTAGTACCCTGCGCTGGGACATGAGTATCGACTTACGCCTACTGGCATCCAAAAACTCCCCCTACCTGCGCCTGGATGTGTCAATGTCACCGACAACCAGAACACCATCAGTGCTGAATCCAATGTGCAACTATTTGGTGTCGGTCGTCAGTATTGGCTGGAACTTGGCTACAAGTTTTAGGTGATGCCATGCCATCGAAGGTATACATTTACAGTCTGGCAATGGTCCTATTCATGAGTCCATCACACGCTGCCTCTGACCCACTGGTAGAGGCCTACCGGCAACCTCAGTCGCTTTGGCCCGCGGCTGAAACCGATCCGGGGATTGATGCCGTGGCACTCGCACCGCTGCCTGCGCCAGACAGTTTGCCAGTCTGGTCCAGCGCCACACCCGAGCGCATCACACTGGGTAAGCAATTGTTCTTTGAACGCCGCTTATCAGCGTCTGATCAGATCGCCTGTGCCTCCTGCCATGATCCCGACCTGGGCTGGGCGGATGGCCGACGCGTATCGATCGGCCACAACCGGCAACAGGGTGACATGAACGCACCGAGCATCGTCAACAGTATTTTTTTGCATGAGGTATTCTGGGACGGCCGTGCCGCCAACCTGGAAGAACAGGTTATCGCCAGTTGGACCAATCCCATCGAAATGGCGGGTGACCTGGAAGCCTCCACAGAAAAGCTGTCAGCTATCCACGGATATCCCCCCCTGTTTGCAGCCGCGTTTGGCGATCCAGAAGTAACTGTTGAACGCATCGCATCCGCCATTGCAACGTTTATGCGCAGTGTAAATATGCTCGACGCACCCTATGATCGCTTTCTAAAGGGTGATACTCAGGCTCTTAGTGATACTCAGGTGCGTGGTCTGCACCTGTTTCGCACCAAGGCGCGTTGCATGAACTGCCACCAGGGGGCCTTACTGAGTGATCAACAGTACCATCATCTAGGCACTTCATTTGAGCGCGTCGGCAATTTTCAGGGACGCTACCGGATCAGTGGCCCTGAAGAGGTAGGAGCCTTTCGCACAGCACCGCTCAGAGGTCTGAGTGCAACCGCCCCCTACATGCACAATGGTTTTGCCAGTGACCTTGACCTGTTACTGTCACTCTATAACATCGGCTGGTGGCAAAATGCAGCGTTGCAGGATAAAGACCCTGACATTCCCTTGGCACAACTTTCACCCCGGATTAAACCCTTACAACTGTCCCAAGAGGAACTGGCTGACCTCAAAGCGTTCCTATTGTCCTTAACCGGCAACTTACCCTATATGAAACCACCACCTGAGCTGCCTGATTACAGACAGGCTGATACCCATTAATCGGTGTCGCTAACTCTGGATAAAACAAAAAACTGTCGCAGACAGATACAACACCGCTCTGAGTGTCGTTTTCAGAACAGTATTAATTTGAACTGCCAGCCAATGCAACTTATGCTCAAACTCTCAGGAAATTTAAATTAATACAAGTAAACAAACTATCAGCGCGTGTGAAAGGGGGTAATTGAGTGAAACTGGCATTTACTAAAAAAGAATACCTCCAGCGGGTTAAAAAAGTGCGTCGAGAAATGCGCACCCGCAAAGTGGATGTTTTGATCGCCACCGACCCAGGCAATATGAACTGGCTAACCGGTTATGATGGCTGGTCCTTTTATGTGCATCAGGGGGTCATCCTTCACGTCGACCATGAAGAGCCCATCTGGTTTGGGCGACGCATGGATGAAAGTGCGGCGCTTCTGCGCTGCTTTATGAAAAAGGAAAATCTCACCAGCTATCCAGAGGAATATGTACAAAACCTGGAAAAGCATCCAATGACCTGGATTGCCGAGAATATTTTCATTGAAAATGGCTGGAGCGGTGCCACTATTGCCACAGAGATGGACAATTACTACTACACCGCTGATGCCCACCGTTCGCTGCGACTGGCCCTACCGGAAGCACGCTTTGTCGACAGCTATAACCTGGTGAACTGGTGCCGGGCGATTAAGTCCGACAAAGAAATTCAGTTCATGAAAATTGCCGGTAAAATCACCTCTAAAATACACCAGCGCATTCTGGATGTTGCCAGAGTCGGTGTCCCCAAAAGTTTTGTGGTGTCACAGATTTATGAAACCGCGATTGCCGGCGTCGATGGACACAGCGGTGACTACCCCTCCATCGTGCCGCTGCTGCCCTCAGGCAAAGAAGCCTCCGCATCCCACATCACCTGGGATGAACGCCCCTTTCGCGCCAATGAAGGTACGTTTTTTGAAATTTCTGGCTGTTACAAACGCTATCATGCCCCCATGTCACGAACCCTGTACATGGGTAAACCCAGCCAACGCTTTCTGAATGCCGAAAAAGCGCTGTTGGAAGCGATTGATGCCGGACTTGAACAGGCGAAACCGGGTAACCGGGCCTGCGACATCGCCAATGCATTGGACCGGGTCATGGAAAAATATGGCATAGACCGTCAAGGCGCACGTTGTGGCTACCCTATCGGGGTCAGTTATCCACCCGACTGGGGCGAGCGCACATCCAGCCTCAGGGCCTCCGATGAAACCCTGCTACAGCCGGGCATGACCTTTCACTTTATGCCGGGTATCTGGCAGGAAGACTGGGGTATCGAGATCACTGAAAGCATTCTGATTACCGAAACCGGAGTGGAAATGCTGTGTGACTTTCCCAGACAGTTGTTTGTGAAGTAGCATCCGGCCAGTGCTATCGCTATGATTAGACATTAACACCTAATCAATACAGAGCGATAGCATGAACCTGGCACTGCCAAAAGAGGTCAAACAGCAGCTGATTTTCCTGCTGGCCGAGGTCAGAACCCAGTTACAGAATTTAATTCTGTTGCTGGATTCCCCTTCGGCAACGCTGGCGCGCACCATCACCGAACGCAGTGGACACAGCTACAATCTGAAACAACGCACCCATATTCGCTGTATGAAGGCTTTCAGTGACAGTGAACGCTATGACCCTCAATCACTTAAGGCCGCCGGTGACCTGGCCGATGAACTGGAGCGGATTACCAGCCTCTGCCGGGAGGCCGCCAGGGAACTTCAGAACCTCAAGCATCGCCAAATGCTACAGCGGCACAAGTATCGCAAACGTCTGAAGCAAATTGATAAAGCGCTGCATCTGGTTGAACAGATCATGGTATCCAATGACACTCATGCGGCACTGGACATAGGTAAGGTGCAGCAAAAGCTGGTGCGCTTTTACAAAAAAGCCCGTGCCTCACACCTGCAAGCACTGAAAAAACACAAGCAAACTGAAGCACTGATCAGCAGCCTGTTTCTTGCGCGTCATATCATGGATATGGGCTCAGCACTGATCAATATCAGTGAATCCCTGTTAGCAGTTTTGCTAGGCCAGCCCATGAATATGAAGCAGTTTTTGTCACTGCAAGCCATGGTATCCAGCATGGGCCATGATGAATGGAATAATCTCACTCTGGAAACCATCGCCGAAACCCGCTCCGGCAGCGCCATTTCGGCCATATCTCAGGATGATGATCAGTTTATCGGTGTACTCAAGGAAGGCGCACTACGCAAAGTACAGGAAGAGCGCCGCGGGCTGGAACGCTGGAATGAGATTATTCCCGGTATCGCCCCCCAGGTGTTATCCCAGCACCACAAAGGCAGCTCCGGTGCACTAATTATTGAGCACTTGCCTGGTAACACACTGGAGCAACTGGTACTTAAACAAGCCGAGCAGCCCCTGTCTGAAGCGCTGGATTTAATGTGCGATATGCTGCCAAAAATCTGGCAGTCGACCAAGCGTAAACAGAAAGTGGCGCCGCAGTATATCCAGCAACTGAAAAAACGTCTTCCAGCTGTGCTCAGCATCCATCCAGGTTTTAACTCTACTGACACCCAGATAGGTGGCATCAAGCGCCCTGCCCTCAAACAGTTGCTCAGCGAAGCCGCAAGCCTGGATGAAAGACTTCCCGCACCCTTTGCTGTGTATATCCACGGTGACTTCAACCTGGACAATATCCTTTATGAACAGGTTAAGCATCAGTTGCGCTTTATTGACCTGCATCGTTCCGGTTATATGGACTATGTACAGGATGTCTCGGTGTTTATTGTTTCCGGCTTGCGCCTGCCACTGTTTGATAAGCATTCCAGAACCTGCATTGAGCGTATTTCAACACGCCTGTACGAGACGACAGCCAGCTTTGCTCAATCACAAAAAGATACTGGCTTTGATAAGCGTATGGCGCTGGGGCTGGCGCGCAGCTTGATAACGTCTACCCGCTTTATTCTGGATGAAGCCCATGCCCGCTCTCTGTTTGAGCGCGGCGTTTATCTACTCGAACATCTGATTGCACATCAGGATAGCAAAGACTATCCACTGCCCCTTAAGGAAATACTGAATGTCTAAGCCCAGAATTGCCGTTATCGGGAACCCCGGTAAATGGTCAACTGAAGTACTGGCAACTGCATTGCAACAGCGCACCGGTTTTCGTCTGATTGCAGATCTGTCACAAACGGCACTGGACCTGTCATCCGGACGCTTAATGTTTGAGCAACACAATCTTTGTGAACTGGATGGCATCATCATCCGCAAGGTGGGTACCGATTACAGCCCAATCTGCATTGAACGTCTGGAAATGCTACGGGTGGCAGAACATGCTGGAGTACGAGTTTTCAGTTCCGCCAGTAGCCTGATCCGACTACTGGATAGACTTACTTGTACCGTCACTCTGCATAACCACCAGATCCCTATGCCACCTACACTAGTAACAGAATCCGTAGAAACCGCATTACAGCAAGTTCAACATTGGGGTAGCGCCATTCTGAAACCGCTGTTTTCTACCAAAGCCCGGGGCATGCAGATACTCCATGCTGACCAGGGAAGTAAAGCACTCGAAGCCGAACTGATCCGCTACAAAACCCGCCACCCCTTACTCTATTTGCAACAACATATTGATCTACAAGGTGCCGATATGGGGCTGGTGTTTATCAACGGTGAATACCAGGGTGCCTATGCACGTATCGCCGACAAAAAAGCCTGGAATACCACCATTCACAGTGGTGGTCGTTACGCACCCTGTGAGCCGAGTCCTGAGGCCATTGACGTGGCTCATCGCGCACAGGCCGCCTTTGATCTGGACTATGCCACTGTCGATGTTGCCATGAGCCAGGATGGACCGTGGTATTTGAGGTTTCAGCGCTTGGCGGCTTCAAGGGTTCCCATACCGGCAGTAATATCGACCTGGCGGCACGCCTGGCCGATTATGCGATCGACTCTTTGAGATCCTAACACTATGCCAGTATCAACAGTTTCAACCGCTATAGAGCCAGAATATACCGGGCAGGAATGGCTAAGAGCACACTTGCCTACTCGCAAGGTCCAGTGGCTTGATGGAGCTGGAGAAAACTGGCATCAGGCGAAGTCCTCGAATAAAACAGAACTGACACAAGTATTACACTATCTATCCGATCATGATCACTGGCGCTGGCCGGAACACCTGGTGCTGTTTCTTACCGACCTACATGCTGATGCTGAAGCCTTTTCTGCTTCATTGGTCGCCAGCGGTGTATTTGCCCGTAACGGACCAGACCCGTCAGACCTGAGTCTCAAGCTACCGGTGGATCAGTTTGAAATCATTCTGGGAGGCGACTGTCTGGATAAAGGCCCGTCAAATCTGCAGTTGCTCCGCCTGATCCGCCACCTTCTGGATAAGCAGGTGCAATTGACGCTACTCAGTGGCAATCATGACCTGCGCCTGCAATTGGCCATACAGTCGCTTGATAATCCCAATTGCCCACGTAACGGCCATTTTCTGCTGCGTCTGGGCAGTAAAGTGATGCCACTTTGTGTTGAACTGCTCAGCCAATATCCACTCTCTGACGCCGAACTCTCAAAACTACCCGATGAGTCCAGCTGTGAAGCTCTACTATTGCCTACTGCGGACTGGCCTGATCAGTTCCGCAAGGGAGCGGCCGATACCTTAAGTCCGGCACAAATCGAACTGGAACTTGAGCGTCTGACTTCACGTAAGCTGCGCTTTTTTACTGCGGCCAGGCGAGCGGACTTAAGTTTTCAACAGATTTATGCCGCCATGCATCGCTGGAAACAACTATTTTTGCAACCGGATGGCGAGTTTCATTGGTTTATTAAACACCAGCAACTCTTGTGCCGACGCGGTAGTTTTCTGTTTGTCCATGCAGGTTGCGATGATACTATCGCTCGGCAGTTAGTTGAACAAGACTGTGACAGGCTGAATCAAGCCTTTCAGGAAGCCCGCCAGGGTGAAGCCTTTGCATTGTATTTTGGCCCACTCGGCAATATGTTGCGCACTAAATATCGCCAGCAGGACCCACTGTTATCATCCGACTCCAGTCAAGAGCTGATTACATCCGGTATTCATGCGTTAGTGCATGGACATAGGAACCTGCATCATGGTCAACGCATCACTTTTCGGGCTAATATGATACATTTCGAATGTGACTCAACTTTAAACAGCAGCACACGCAAACTGGAAGGGTTATCCGGTGAAGGAGCCGCTGTCACGCTGATTCATCCACAAGGGTATGTAATGGGTATCAGCAGCGACTATCCGTCAATCAAACTATTTCGACCAGACAGCTTGCAGAGTATCACTCACCAACTACTGTAGCTTGATTCAACATACGAGGCGTGACATGAGTAAAAAACGTACCTTTCATCATGAGTCCTTGCAAGAACCTGCGCAGGTAGCCAAAATTCTTCAGGCACTAATCGAGGGTTTGGAGAAAGGTAATATCAAGCTGGATGACGGCAGTGGCAAAATTAAGCTTCAGCCGAAGGGTTGCTGAACCTCGACCTACAGGCAGCCAAGGAAGCCGGCGTCAACAAACTCAATATAAAGGTTACCTGGCGAGATACATGTCAAAAAGATAAAAAAGCTGACAAAGAGTCACTCAAAATCAGCTGATCGCTTTACTTATAGCCGAAAAGGTAAGTGTGCTCTAAGTGTTTCCTTATCTATCGGCTTCACTATGTAGTTAACCGCTCCCAGCATAATACAATCCAGAACCACTTCTTTTTCATGGTGACCACTCACCATAATCACCGGTATGGGTTCCAACGCCGGGTTGTTTTTCAACTGTCGAAGCGTATCAATACCACTCATATCCGGCATAAACACATCCAGCAGAATGATATCCGGATGCACCTGATTCAACTGTTCCAGCGCCTCTACCCACTCTCGGCCACATGCACAATAAACCTTTCATTTTCAAGCAATTTCTTTAACAACATGCACTGAAACTCATCATCATCAACAACCATGGCAACCCAAGGTTTTTGCTGTGCTGTTATCTGCCTTAAGGGAGCGGGTTGATTGAGTTTTTTCAACGCATCTTTAATCAGACTGTTAAGTTCGGATTTCTTGACCTTCTGCTCTCCGAGCATCTGCTCAACCATTTGGGTGACCGTTTTAATACTCTGCTGTTTAGATTCCAGCTCAAATCGTTGCTGCTGGATATCGGCATTGTAACCCAGGTCATCCAGTGCCTGATGGACAGACATAATCAGGCGATGCGGGTCATAACTAAGCGGCCAGAACACCACATAATCATAAAAAAAGTGCTGTTTGCTGAGTTGATAAGCCTTCTCCACACTGGCTTTGTTACAAAGTGTCACCGCATGGAAAGGCGTAGTGCTTTGCTTTTGACCGACCTCTGTTAACGTCTTGCGCAGGTGAATGGCACTGTCCAGCGATTGGTAGGCCAGCAGTATCACCTCAGCCTCACTGCGCAGAAACTCTTGAGCTATTGCAACGGCTTGATAATGTACACAGCGTTGTACTCTTTTGAACTCAATTTCCAGCTGTTCAATAACGGTATCTGCAATAACTTCACTATCGGAAGCCACAAATATAACTGATTGATTATTCATGACGATTATTGCTTTCTGGAAAAATCCAGGCAGTCTGAAGAGAGCGCACCCAATTACTGATCATGCTTAGACTCGCTTATTGCATCCAATAATAATCAGCTTAGCAGTTGGCAGGGATTAATACATTAGAGGCAAAAACAAACCCACCTGCAGGTGGGTTTGTTAATGACAAGCTCAGGGGTCGACTGTAACAGAAGCCCCTGAAAACATCCGTCAGATCAGGCGCCGATCACGCCACCATCGTCACGACTGATCACTATTGTTGCCGAACGTGGGTAGGGCGAGCCATCATGTGGCCAGTGGCTGATCAACTGCCCAGCAGCAAAGTCTTCTGGTGATGTTGATCCACCGGGATGCTGTATGTTAACAAACATGGTTTTCTGATCCGGCGTAGTGATCACACCCGTAATTTCCTGGCCAACAGGACCAACCAGAAAGCGACGAATCACATTAGTCGCTGGATCAGCCGCCAACATCTGGTTGTTACCAAACTGCTCCCAGGCCCCCGTGTTAACAACACTTTCACTCACATCCGTCTGAATCCACAGACGAGCATCAGGATCAAACCACAGGCCATCCGGCTGTTGAAAATACTGCCACCATCCAGTGACTGCCCTGCCAGATCTGAATCAGACTCAGGTCCAGCCAACACAAACAGATTCCACTCAAACTGAATCGCACTGACCTGATCGTTATGCTCGCGCCAGCGTACGATCTGCCCCCAGTTGTTTTCTACACGCGGGTTAACTGCATCCGTTTCGGTACGGCGACTGTTGTTAGTCAGGGTAAAGTAGACTTCACTTGTTTTCGGATCAACCGCCCCCCATTCAGGACGGTCCATTTTGGTCGCGCCCAGCGTATCAGCGGCGAAACGCGTATTCACCAGCACATCAGCCTGGGAGTTGAAACCGTTTTCCGGGGTCAAAGGGCCCATGCCAAATACCAGTGGTAACCAGTCACCCGAACCATCTTCATTAAACCGCGCCACATACAGGGTACCGTTATCCAGCAAATGGCCACCCGCTGTCGCCTTGTAATAAGGCTGTGCGCTTACATATTTGTAAATATACTCAAAGCGAGCATCGTCACCGGCATAGCAGACAATGGGTTGCCCCTCAACAGCCGCTTGGAACACCACACCCTCATGCGCAAAACGACCTAGCTGAGTGCGCTTGACCGGCACAACATCTGGATTGAACGGATCGATTTCGACCATCCAGCCAAAACCATTGGCTTCATTACGATAGTCTTCAGTAGCTGATTCGCCTGTCGGGGTAACATTAAAGCGGATAAACTCATCAGCGCCCGTATCAGCCAGCTCCCAGCCATAGCGACCCGCACCTTCTTTAGCCACGCCATAACGACTTTGTTCGCGCGGTTGCTCAGCATGGTTAATAAAGTAACCAGCCCAATTTTCTTCTGCCGCTATATAGGTGTTCCATGGGGTCACACCGTGAGCACAGTTATTCAGTGTTCCGCGCGTGCGCGTACCTTCCGGGCTGAAACGGGTTTTAACAAAATCAGTGCCCCGTACCGGTCCACTGATCTCCATCTCGGTCAAGCCATGGATGCGTCGATTGCGGGCATCAGCTTCGATACCCCACTGACCATCAGCATGCTTTTTCATGCGTACAATACTGACACCATGACCATGGATTTCCTTGAGAACTTCATCGGCATCACGCTGACCATCCGCCTTTACCGGCACAGCTGAACGGGACAAAGCCTGTCCTTTAGCCGAGGCATGCATAAAGCGTGGCTCAACATATTCATGGTTCATCACCAGCAGTCCATCCTCTGAACTACCCTGATAAGGTCCTGCCCTTCAATCGGGAAGAAATGCATACCGTCATGATGGCTACCCATCTGATGCGCCTGATCGCTACCCGAGTTAGTCATGGGATCAAAGGCTGGCAGATTACCCGAAATAGGCTGTCCCCAAGGCAGTATCACCTGATGCGTATAGCCCTTGGGCAGGCTGACACCATCGGCCGCCGAAACCGAAATCGCTTCAAAACCTATTAATGGCGAGTGACGACTGCTGCTCCCGGCTGAAGCCAGGGCGGAATAACTACTGGTGGAAAAAAAGCCCAGCATGGCGGTGCCAATACTGCCTTTCATCATCGAACGACGGGATAAACGCTTTTCAAATATCTGCTGGAAAGACGGATTATCCGAATGATTGCTTAGCGATTCATCGCCATCATGATTATCTATATGGGTCTGCGGGGGTGCTGGATTGTCATGCAAATTCTCCGTAATTTATTGACAGTCCCACAACTCTAGTCTCCAAGTATTACAGAATATTATCTCTTGGGTGACGTATTCATGACCGTTTTAATAATCAGGGATCTACTCATTTCAGCTGTAATATTGGCCAGCCCTGTGCTTTGGCAACGCTTTCCAGGTGCTCATTCGGATTCACAACAACCGGATGGTCTGCCACTTCCAACAGCGGTATATCGTTGTGAGAATCAGAGTAAAATGCCACCGGCCAGTCACTCAACTCCATCTCGTCAGCATAACGACGACAATGATGTACCTTACCCGCCTGATAGCTCATGGGTAACAATGCACGGCCGGTAAAGCAGTTATCCTGTAGTTCAGGATCTATGCCTATCACGCCATCAAAACCCAGTGCCTGAGCAACAGGCTCCACCAGAAATATTTCACTGGCGGATATCATCAGCAAATGGTGGCCAGCTATGCGCAGTTGACGAATCAGACTCAGACCCTCTTCATACAAGCGCTCCAGTAACTGCTCCCGCACAAAGGTTTCGGCAATTTTGGCAACTTCAACATAGGGTCGCGCTTTCAAGGGTGCCAGATTAAGCGCCAGGTAGGCTTCCATATCCAGGTTACCGGTGGCATAGGTGTCCATCAGCACACGGTGTTTGGCCTGAAAGGTCTCAATATCATCAATCCAGCCCAGGCGCGCCATTTCACCCGCCCAAAGCTCAGAGCTGTCACCGGCCAGCAGTGTGTGATCAAGATCAAAAACAACCAGATGGGGTACGTTCATCAGTATTTCTCAATTCAGTGCAACCAGAACCAGTCCGGTCATCATTAGCGCCAGGGACAGCCAGCGGAAGCCTGACAGGGTTTCTTTCAGCCAGAACACGCCGAGCAACGCACCCAGCGGAATAGATGCCTGGCGCAGAGCAACCAGATAGCTGACATCTTCGGTATAGGCCATGGCTATCAGCACCAGCCCGTAGGTACTGAGAACCATCAGACCGGCAAGCACCCAGATCCTGGCCTGGCCTTGCAACAACAATCGGGCAGCAGCTCTTTCTCGCGGCATCAGTGCCACTGCTGGAAACATCCACAGCACCGCCATCCAGGCTTGTAACACCATGTACTGCAACCCAGCCAGCGTGGCACTCAAGCCGCCAGCACGCATCAGATCGATGGCGGCCTTATCAATCAGTGAGTAGCCCACCGTACCGACCGCCGCCATCAGCATAAATCCCAGTGCAGGCGTCAGATAGAGTGACCAACTGAAAGCACCGGGGCGTACCAGGGGCAACATAAAGCCTGCCAGTGCGATCAACAGCATACCGCCGATATCCCGCAGGCTCAGTGCCAGCTGCTGCCAGATGATAAAGCTGACACAGGCACCAGCAGCACGGGCAACGCACGCGCCAAGGGATAAAGCACACTGATTTCACCGCGTGCATAAGCCCAGGCTAATCCGGCCATATACACCCCTGAAAGCCACCGGATAACAGCAGTAGCCACCAAAAGTCAGCACCCAGTTCAACCCAGTCACGGCCAACCAGCAACAAAGGCGTAAACACCACCGCACCGCCCAGCATCGCCAGCGAAAAAAACGCCAGCGAGGGTACTTGTTTTTTGCCCAGCAAGTTCCAACCCGCATGCATACAGGCGGAGATCAGCACCAAGACTAACGCCAGGTTACTCAAGGTTGTTCGGCACCCGCCAAACGAAAACCTATCTCTTCCAACACCTCGGGAAGCTCGGCAATTGAGTCGATAATATAGTGAGCACCTGAACGGCTCAGGGCCTGGTGAGCCGCCAGACGCTGCTGTTGTTGCTGCTCTTCTGAAAGCGCCAGCCAATCGGCTTGCGACAGGCCGGTCTGATTACCAGATACAGCAACCGCCACCGTCCACATCCCCGCATTTAAGCCTTCTTCAATACCTACAGCGGTGTCATCCACTTTGACACAAGCCTGTACACAACTGACTGACAAGTCTCTGGCGTTTTGCAACGCCATCCAGGGAGCAGGCCGCCCTGCCGGAACGTCGGTGGCACATACGACTGATAGCGGCTTAAACCCCTGCTCGGCCAGCGCTGGTAGCAGCTCGGCAATCATCTCGCGGCTGTAACCGGTATTTACACCGATATCGATACCCTGCTCATCGCAATAGCCAAGCAGGTCGTGCATACCCGCTATCAACCGGTTGTTCTGCGCAATACTGGCCTGTTGGTAAACCACAAAGGCATGATAAAGACGCTCCACTTCGGCCGAGTCGGGCGCTTGATATTTAGCAGCCAACCAGGCTTCAGCAATACGCGGCATAGCCAATAGAGCCTCAATATGCTCACGCTTTTCCTTACCCATGGGTGCGCGGGCCTCTGCCTGGGTAATCGCCACCCCTTCGGCGGTAAATAGGCTCTGGAAAGCCTGTATCGGCGCCAAAGAGCCAAAGTCTACGCAGGTACCGGCCAGATCCATGATCACCGCCTGAACCTGTCCACAATAACGCCGCTGATAACTAAACATATTTTCTCCTTACAGGGACACAGCCCGGGGTGGGTGAAGTGACGTCAGCCCAAGAGCACTGCAACTCTCCGCCACAGCGTCCAGCACAGCATCGATCTGTGGATCAAACAGCTGGCCGATACAACCCAGCCTGAAGCTCTCTACCTGGGTTAACTTACCCGGATAAATCAGGAAACCACGGGCTTTCATCTGCTGATAAAATGGCATAAAGCTGAACGCCGGATCATCTGGTGACAGGAAGGTAATAATAATCGGTGACAGCCAGGTATCTTCAAGCAGCGTCCGGAACCCCAGCGCCCGCATACCTGCAACCAGCCGATCACGGTTGCGGCTGTAACGTTGCAGACGCGCTGGCTGACCACCCTCTTGTTGGTATTCATGCAGCGCCTGATGAAAAGCAGCAACCACGTGGGTCGGCGGGGTAAAGCGCCACTGACCGGTTTTTTGCATATAGCGCCACTGGTCATAGAGATCCAGCGACAAGGAAGCGGACTGCCCTTCACACGACTGCAATGCGCTTTCACGGATCAGTGCGAAGCCAAATCCGGGCACCCCTTCCAAACACTTATTCGCCGAAGATACCAACGCGGTAAAAGGAAGTTCAGTAGCATCCACTGGCAAGGCGCCAAACGCACTCATGGAATCGATAATCAACTCACGCCCATGTGCGGCCACCACAGCAGCGATGGACTCCACTGGATTGAGAATGCCAGAACTGGTTTCACAGTGGATCACAACGACATGAGTAATTTGTGGATCCTGTCGTAACAGATCATCAACTTCCTGTGGCAATGGCGGTAAGTAGTCGCCTTTATCCAGAGTCACATAGGGCTTTCCCATGCGCTGCAATAGGGCGGCGGCACGCTGACCATAAGCACCATTCATCAGCACCAGTGTCTTGCTGTTATTACCTAGCAGCGTGGCAAAAACGGCTTCGACCACATAGGTCCCACTACCTTGCAGTGGGACACATACATGGGTTTGCCGGGCATTGGCCAGCGTCAGCAAGTCTTGGCAAATATCCGCCGTAATTTGATTAAAATCACCATCCCAGGACCCCCAGTCTCGTAGCATGGCTTGTTTTACACTCAGACTGGTCGTCAGTGGACCCGGTGTCAGCAGGTAGGGTTCGTTGTGCATAATGAGTATATATTCCTTCGATGTTCTATATAGAGATCAGCGCTATAGAGATCAGCGCTGCCGCCAGACCTGCGCTTTTTTCAGTAACAGATGAGTCACCAGCGCATGCAGAATTTTCACCCCCATAGAGGTCAGCAGTATCAATACGGCCATCGCTGCTGCACTGGCAAAGTAACCGGCTTCATCCAGGTGCAGCACTGAAACTGCCGCCAGGCGCGTATCCGGCCCATACAGAAACACCACCGCCGATACCGTTGTCATGGCGTTCACAAACAGATACACCGAAATATCCAATACCGCGGGCAGGGATACCGGCAGCGTCACACGGGTATAGGTGCGCCAGAAAGGCACTTTGAGTGATGCTCCGACCGACTCAAACTCCGGATCAAGTTGTTTCAGCGCTGTCATCGACGTCAGATGACACACGGTATAAAAATGAATCAGGGTATTCAGAATCAAAATTGCCATAGTGCCATAAAGCACATTCAGCGGATTGTTGGGGTGATTGAAAAAGAAGATATACGCCAGTCCCAACACCATACCTGGCACCGCCATAGGCAATATGGCAAACAGATGCACCGTTTGTCTCAGCAGTGGAAATTCTTTGCTTTTTTCCACCAGCCAGGCATTGGTGAAAATCACCAGTGTACCGATAACCGCTACGCCTCCGGCCATTTTCAGCGAGTTAAACCAGGACTCCCAGCCGTTCCCCCCAGACCGTCAAAACTATAGTGATTCAGGGTAAAACTCAGGTTATAGGGCCAAAAGTGAATTAACGAGGCATATACCGCAGTACCAATAATCAGCAAAATCACCGCAGCAACCGTGTAGCAAAGGCCGGCAAACAGCCAATCACGCAGTGGTGAGGGTTCGGGTTGATAGGGTACGGCTCTGGATGACAGCTGTGAGGTTTGTTTGCGTTGCACCCAGCGATCAGCAATAAAGGTAAACACCGCAGGTAACAACAGAATAACACTGACCACGGCCCCCATCTGGAAGTTCTGCTGTCCGACAACCTGCTTATAGATGTCTGTCGCCAATAAGCTGAACTGCCCTCCGATAACCTTGGGCACACCAAAATCGGTAATCGCCAGAGTGAACACCACAAACGAACAGGACATTAACCCGTAACGAACGCCCGGCAGAGTCACGGTCATAAAGGTTCGAAACGTCGAGGTCTTCATCGCCCTGGCGGCTTCATACAAACGCGCATCACTATTGGACAGGGCCGTGATCAGAATCATCAGGGCATGCGGAAAAATCCAGAAACACATACCGATCACGATACCCACAGGGCCGTAGATACTGGTGTCTCCCAGCAGTGATTTCATATAACCCTGGGTGCCAAAAATGTACACCAGACTGATGGCTGGCAGCAGTGACGGTGCCAATATTGGCAGCAGTGTCAGGGTGCGAAACAGTTTTTTTCCCGGCATGCAGGTTCGGGTAATACCATAAGCACACAAAAACGCTAACACCACCACCAGCAACGTGGTCAACACCGCTATAAAAAACGAGTTCAGTATCGAATTCACCAGCGCCGGCGTAGAAAAGTAATACTGATAGTTCACCAGACCGATAAACTCACCGCTGCTATTTTGCAGGCTTTTCAGCAGCATGGTGTAAAGTGGCAGCGCCAGACCGATCAGCATCAACGCTAGAGCTGCCAGCAAAAATAATAGTTTAAGCAGTGTTTCCGAATTGATTTTATAGCGCCAGTCAGCAATGCGAGCCATTGAAAGATCAGTGCTCATATCAATGTACCTGTTGCTCAAAAATACGGCAGTAGCACTGCGGGAACTGCAAACCCACTTCACGCCCAACGCCAATATGCATGCGCTCGGCATCGGTATGCTGTAAATCCACTACCACCTGTTGATCCTGCATCAACAGATCACAGGTAACACGCATAAATGAGCCTAAATACTCTATATGCACCACCCGCGCCTCCAGTGATTCACTTGCATCGTCCTGTTCTGTCAGTACAACTTCCTCGGGGCGAATTCCCAGGCAGGCCGAATCACCCTTATTCAACTCGTGCGGAAGACAGGGTAAATGCTGAACACCCAACTGCACACCCGACGCCGATGCGACTTCAACCGGCAGCAGGTTCATACTACCGACAAATCCGGCTACAAAGGCATTGACCGGATGACGGTAAATCTCTTTAGGGGTGCCGATTTGTTCAATAACACCATGATTCATCACCACAATACGATCAGCCATCGTCAGCGCTTCTTCCTGATCATGGGTCACCATCACGGTTGTTACACCCAAAGCCTGCTGCAAAGACTTGATCTGCTGGCGCAGATGCAAGCGTACTCGGGCATCCAGCGCTGACAGTGGCTCATCCAGTAGCAACAATCCGGGTTCAGTCGCCAGCGCACGTGCCAGGGCTACGCGTTGCTGCTGACCACCGGATAACTGTGCCGGATACTTGGCATCCGAGCCTTCCAGGCCAATCAATGCCAGCAGTTCCTGCACCCGCTCACGGATACGTGTTTTGCAATAGCCCTGACTTTTCAAGCCGTAGGCAATGTTGTCAGCGATAGTGAGATTCGGAAACAGGGCATAGGACTGAAACACTATGCCAAAATCACGCTTTTGCGGCGGCAGGGTACTGATCTCTTTATCCATTTGAAAAATCCGCCCACTGCTTTGCATCTCCAGTCCGGCGATAGCGCGTAGCAAGGTGGTCTTACCGCACCCGGATGGACCGAGAAAGCACACAAACTCACCCTCAAAGATCTCCAGGTCTATCGTTTCAAGCGCCGTGAAATCACCAAACTGTTTGCTCAGTGCCTCAATTTTAAGACACACCTGAGGTGAACCATAATGGCGGCTGGCCAGCGTGGACGTTTCCGGCACAAACGCCGTCATGGAAGATTTCTGCAATGCATGCATAGGGATAGCTCCAATTAAAAAAGCAGGTGGAGCATCCCTGCTCACACCTGCAGTGGTCAGTCCTGCTGATAATTAACGCGCTTCGCTCTTACCATCGTAACGACGCTGCCATTCCTGCAGAATACGGTCACGGTTCACGGCCGAGAAGCTGAAATCGTTATTGATCATGCGATCCACTATATCGACAGGATAATTTTCAATTGGCTGAGCAACACCCGGCATGGCTACGACAGCATAGCCTTCGTTATACAACTCATTGGCATCACGACTGATCGCCCAGTCCATGAGTGTTTTCGCAGCTTCCAGATTCTGAGTACCCTTAACAATGGCAGCGGCTTCCATATCCCAGCCTAAGCCTCAGACGGAAATACGACTTCAACCGGTGCCCCCTGGGATTTCAGACGTGCCGCACGAAACGCAAAGGACACACCGACAACCGCTTCACCCGATGCCGCCAGGTTACAAGGTGCTGAGCCTGAGTGGGTGTAACGGCTGATATTGTTGTGCAGACCATCCATAAACTCCCAGGCTTTATCTTCACCCCAGAGCTGGATCCAGCTGGACACATCCAGGTAACCTGTGCCCGACGAGTTAGGGTTTGGCATCACCACATGGCCCTGATATTCCGGACGGGTCAGGTCTTCCCAACTAGTTGGCATAGGCACGCCGAGTTTTTCGCCTTCAACCGTGTTGTAGCAAACCGCCGCGACCCAGGCATCCATACCGACCCAGGCAGGTGGGTTATTAACATCTACAAATTTTGGATCCAGATTTTCAACACCGGCTGGCGCATAAGGCTGCAGCATTTCTTCCTTATCCAGCATCAACAGACTGGTAGCCGCCAGGCCCCAGATCACATCCGCGCGTGGATTGTCTTTTTCGGCCAACAGACGAGCCGTCATAACACCTGTAGAGTCTCTCACCCAGCGAATGCTGATCTCAGGATGTGCCTGATTGAAGCGCTCGGCATATTTCTGCAAGTCATCCGACTCAACAGCGGTATAAACAGTCAACTCGGTTGCTGAAACAGCCTGCACTGCCACGATAGAGCCAAGGGCAAGTGCTACAGCTGTTTTTTTCAGGGAATGCAACGGTGCGTTTTTCATGGTAGCTCCTGAGTATTGATTGGTATAGACCAGATACTAAGGAGCAATTGTTTCAAAGTAATGACAGTTTATTGAATTTTTTCTGGCTAGGAGAAGAACGCTGATAACCATGGCAAACATGGCTCCTAGTAAGGGCAATTAACACATATAGCAAGTCTAATATGAATGATTTGTATTTACATATATGCTTAGTTTTATTACCATAACGCATTCAACGACATACTAGTAAATGCTTTACCCTTTAAACGATTGAAAAACTTATAACTCTGATACCTGCAAGGGGAACTAGATGAAAAAATCAATTTTGGCAGTTGCCGTAGCCGTGTGTGTTGCTGCACCTGCTATTGCCATGGCTGACGCCACACTGTACGGCCACGTTACAGTCGCGGTTGATAAAGTGAAAGATGAAAAGCTCAATATTGGTGGAGAAGCTAACTCCAGCTCTCGTATCGGTGTACGTGGTACCGCTGATACAGGTATTGATGGTGTTACTGCACTTTACCAGTATGAGTTTGCCGTCAACAAAACTAACGGCGAACAGGCACTGAAAACCCGTCAGGCGAACGTAGGTCTGACCGGTAACTTTGGTACTGTTAAGGCCGGTACTCAGTCTACCCCACAGGATTCCTGGATAAACGGCGTTACTGATGTCATGTTATCCGGCATTCAGGATGTCGCCCACTCTACGGGTACAGCGCCTTCACGTATCAGCAATTCTTTGGCTTATGTATCACCAGAGTTCAGCGGCCTTCAGTTTGGTCTGGCAACAGCAGCAAACTCAACTTACGATGACGAGAGCTTTGATCTTTACCATGCCGCAGTAAAATATAGCAATGGTGGTTTCTACGGTGCTCTGGGTTATATCGATTACAACTCTGAAGCCATGAATGGTGACAAGCAGAGCGAAATGGGTCTTGCGCTGGAGTATAACTTTGGTGTCGGTACCATTGCGGGTGTCTACTCACATGTGAAAAATGACATTGCTGATGACTACAAGCCTTGGGACATTGCCGCCACTTACAATGTAAGCGAAAGCACTACATTGAAAGCTGCATACGCTGATTTCAAAGAAGGCGCAAAAGGCTTTGGTGTTGAAGTTCAGCACGACCTGAGCAAAATGGTTAACCTGTTCGCAGGTTATGCTGACGCCAACGAAGACCTTGGCGATGGTGATGTATTCAGCACGGGTATCCGCGTACGTTTCTAATTAACTGAAGTGTAATACCCTGAACAAACGAGGAGGCAGGTGCTCTGCCTCCTCGTTTATCCGCATGTAAACATGCGACGAATTCCAAAATACCCCTAAATATCACATTTCCTTAACCCTCCTGTCACAATTAAGCGTTAGATTCCTCCCTGAGACAGCTGGATGTCCAAACTTCAACGACATACTAGTAACTGCTTTACCATTTTAACGTTTGAAAAACTGAAAATTCTGATATCAGTAAGGGGAACTAGATGAAAAAATCAATTTTGGCAGTTGCCGTAGCCGTGTGTGTTTCTGCACCTGCTATTGCCATGGCTGACGCCACACTGTACGGCCACGTTACAGTCGCGGTTGATAAGGTTAAAGATACAAAGCTCAATATTGGCGGCGATGCAAACTCCACCTCTCGTATTGGCCTGCGCGGTACCGCTGATACAGGTATTGATGGTGTTACTGCACTTTACCAGTATGAGTTTGCCGTCAACAAAACCAACGGTGAACAGGCACTGAAAACCCGCCAGGCGAATGTAGGCCTGACCGGTGGTTTTGGTACAGTGAAAGCTGGTACCCAGTCTACTCCACAGGATTCCTGGGTAAACGGTACAACTGACGTCATGCTGTCCAGCATTTATGAAGTGACTCACTCTACAGGTACGGCACCTTCACGTATCAACAACTCTCTGGCCTATGTATCTCCAGAGTTCAGTGGTTTTCAGTTTGCCCTGGCAACAGCGGCCAATTCTGGCAACGATGACGAGAACCTGGATCTTTACCATGCCGCTGTAAAATACAGCAATGCTGGATTCTACGGTGCCCTGGGTTACATTGACTATAATTCTGAAGCTGCATTTGCTGACAAACAGAGTGAAATGGCCATTGCACTGGAATATGACTTTGGTGTCGGCACCATTGCGGGTGTCTACTCACATGTGAAAAATGACATCGCTGATGACTACAAGCCTTGGGATATTGCCGCTACTTACAATGTAAGCGAAAGCACTACATTGAAAGCTGCATACGCTGATTTCAAAGAAGGCGCAAAAGGCTTTGGTGTTGAAGTTCAACACGACCTGAGCAAAATGGTTAACCTGTTCGCAGGTTATGCTGACGCCAACGAAGACCTTGGCGATGGTGATGTATTCAGCACCGGTATCCGCGTACGTTTCTAATCACTAGAAACTGATTTAATAAAAAAGGCCCTCAGATAACTGAGGGCCTTTTTTATGTAAACCACGAGCGCAGGGATGCGCAGGAGTGGTGCATGTACAGGAGGTACGGACAGGAAAACTCATTTTCAGATTAAATCAGAATCCTGCTGTAGCAAAACCCGTGTGCTTTTTTGGATTGCTTTTTGGCATCGGCGGCAAAGTCGGCTATCTGATCAGCCTTGTAGTTACTGGGAGACTCAATCTGGATGATAGCAAAGGCAATCGATGTTAAAGGAAAATCACGCGGCGACCCGTCACGATCCAGGGCTCTCATAAATCCCTGCTGAACCATGTCCTGAGGGTAAAGGGAGTGGGCTGCTGCTTTGAAAGCGCTTTGTACTTCGCCAGTCAGTTGCTCCACACCCTCTATTTCAGTCATCACCACAAAGTCGTCTCCACCTATGTGCCCGACGAAATCACTGCGGTAATTGAAGTGTTTTAACAGCAGATCCGCTATCCGGGTAATCACCAAATCACCTATCTGGTAGCCAAGTACATCGTTGAGAGGCTTAAAATCATTGATATCGATATAAATAAATGAAAAGGGCAGCTGCCGTTTCAAGCGACGATCCAATTCATTATTAATGGGTACATTACCAGGCAGTTGTGTTAGCGGATTGGCATAACGTGCTTTCTCGATACGTTCCTGAGTGATCTGTTTCAACAGGGTACGTGTTGTGCCAAGCCCAGTATAAATACCCTGATTAACAACAATAAAATGTTGTTTTAGATAATGAAAATCTTCTTCTATTAATTTCCGACTAATTTCATCCAACGTGGAGTTCTGATCTACCACTAATGAATCACGACTGATCACATTTATAACTGGGCGCTTTTCATATAATGACCGGCCAAACTGAGTTCCATAGATTTCCAAAACCCGCCACTTATGCAGCAACCCTAAAGGTCGACCGTCCTGAACAACGGGTAGGGAAAAAACATTGTTCTCTTTTTGTAAAATTTCCCAGGCATCACTCAACAAAATATCCGGTTTGACTGGCTGTATATAAGTACATAAATCACGGGCCAGCTTTCCTGTAGTTTTCTGTATCGTCGGTTGTTTACCCAGCAAACAACTCAAGTCAGCTGTTGGGTAGGGTCTGGGGCGGCCCACCAGAAAACCCTGAATCAGTACAATACCCAGCTCCATAACTACATTCATTTCGGCCTGATTTTCGACACCTTCAGCGATCAGACTGCAGCCCAGGCGATTGGATAAGTCGACCAGCGAACGTACAAATTCCAGCTTGACCAGGTCATCGTGGATATCACGGATAAAGTGGCGGTCAATTTTAACGAAGTCTGGCTTGAGATCAGACCAGAGCTTCAGACCAGAATACCCGGTTCCCAGATCATCAATAGCAATGCTGAAGCCCTGCGATTTAAGCCAGTTTATAGCGTTCTTCAGTTCTTTAAGCTGCAATACCGGATAGCGCTCTGAAATTTCGATCACTATCTGCTGAGGCTTCAGATTATATTGCCGAATCAGATCCATCAGCCGAATACCGCGAAAGCGTGAGGGTAACAACATGGCTGGGCTCATATTGACAAACAGATAGCTATCGAGTGCATGGGCCGACCAGTTCTTAGCCGCTTCGGTCAGACACAACTCTTCCAGATCATCAGACATACCTGATTTTTCTGCCATATCAAACAAAGCCGGTGCGGCATGCAATGGACTGTCGGAGGGTCCACGGCTGAGTGACTCATAGCCAAAGACTTCCTGTTTCTCAATATCAATAATGGGCTGAAATAACGAGGTTATCAGCCCATCGCACAGAATGTGCTTAAGTTCGTCTTGTAGTCTGTCTTTCATAGATGCCTTCTGCTGTGCAAATACTAGCTGGCGAGATCAGTGGAGGCGCACCGCAACAGCGCTAGAGACGGGGGTCTCAGGATATAGATGCCCTTTACATGGAACTGTAACGAGGTTATGTGACAAAAATATTACCGAGGATTTTAGCGGGTTTTATTTAATGGTTTTGCTGCGTGCTCACACTGATGGTCAGCACATCATGCAGCCAGAACTCTTCGTCAAACTCGATGCGGTCGCCGTCAGCAGTTTCACCGATACGGGTAATGTATAGTCCGGGACAGCCTGAGTTCACCCCCAATGCTGCAGCCACACTACCGGTCAAGGCTGTCGGGGTAATGGTAATCTGTTTGCGGGTTAGCTTAATGCCGTACTTATCTGCCAGTAACTTCCACAAGGATTCAAACCGCTGCTGCTCAATGCTTGGCAGAAAACACGGATTCAACCAAATAGTTTCAACGAACACCAGACGTTCATCTGCGAAGCGCCGGCGGCGCAAACGAAATACATCATCTCCGGGTCTAAGGGCCAAGGCGGTTGCTACCGAAATACTCGCCTGCATTTTCTCGATACCCAGCACCTCAGTTCTCGGCACTCGCCCCTGCTCAGCAACATAATGGGTAAAACTAACATCATTGACAGGCTCATAGGTCAGCCGCGATGAGGATATAAACCAGCCACGCCGATTACTGCGATAAATGGTGCCTTCACTTTCCAGTTGAGCCAATGCCTGGCGTAGCGTAACTCGTGTGGTGTTGAAGCTTTCAGCCAGCACACGTTCTGCAGGCAAGCGAGAGCCCGCCGGTAGGTCACCACTACTAATGCGCTGCATTAGCTGATCTCGAAGTTGCAGGTATAAGGGTTGTTCTGCCATGAACCTGTCCGCGTCAAATAAAGCCGCAAGTTTATCCGATTATTAACAGAATGTGGCAGCCGATTGTGTAAATACAGCCAGTCATAAAAACGCCATACGTCTGTCATTACCCGGTCATCTATATCAGTAATGATCTTGTAAACTACTATTCCGGGGATGGGTCATGTTGAATATAGAAGCCTTGGTGTCAGAAAAATACCCAGCGCTGGCGCACAAGCCTGCCGTGCTGAAAACACCTGTAATGCAGCTATTGCGTCACCTCTTCCATGAAGATGAAGTAAATCAGTTTCTAACAACCCATCAGGATCTGGGTGCTTTTGAGTTCATCGATAAGGTACTTGAGCACTTCCGCATCAGCTATTTAGTCTCTGCACGCGAAAAAGAAAACATTCCCTCTGAAGGTCGCGTTGTGATCGTATCCAATCATCCCTCGGCACATTGGATGGGCTGGTTTTACTTAAATTGATTGGTGAAGTCAGGCGCGATATTAAAATCCTGGCCAATGACCTGCTATGGCAGTTTGAACCACTAAGACCACTGCTGCTACCTGTAGATAACCTGACGCAAAGCGGCTATCGCAAAACGGTCAGAGAGGTGACGGACTGCCTGAAAAAAGAACAGGCGGTGATTATTTTTCCGGCCGGAGAAGTCTCCCGTGCTACGGCAACCGGCATCAAAGATGGTCCATGGCAAAGTGGTTTTGTGCATTTTGCACGCAAGACCAATGCACCGATTCTACCGATTCATCTAAACAGTAAAAACTCGGCCATTTTCTACTCACTATCGATGATCTACCGTCCGATTGGCGGACTGATGCTGGTCAACGAGATGTTCAAGAAAAATGCCGAAGATATGCCGGTCAAAATCGGTGAACTCATCCCGCTGGAACGTTTTGATAATAACGAATTACCGTTAAAAACCCGGCTAAAACTGTTACGTAAACACGTATACAGACTACCGAAAAACAAGAAGTCTCTGTTTGTTACCGAAAAGCCTATTGCGCACCCTGAAGAACGTCAACTGCTGCGACGTGAATTACGTAGAGCGGAATGCCTGGGGAAAACCCAGGATGGTATGCAAATCTACCTGTTCGAGTATGCATCTGACTCGCCGGTAATGCGCGAGCTGGGCCGCCTTAGAGAGTTAACCTTCCGACGTGTAGGGGAAGGCACAGGCCAACGCTACGATCTGGACAGCTATGACCGTAACTATCAGCACCTGATCCTCTGGGATGATGAAGCACTGGAGCTGGTCGGTGCATACCGTATTGCCGAGTGTGCCTCAGTGATCCGGGATAACGGCTTACAGGGCCTCTATGCCGCCAGCTTGTTCAGCTATCAGCCGGAACTCGAACCCCTGCTGCAAAATGCCGTCGAATTGGGCCGCAGCTTCGTACAGCCGCGCTACTGGGGACGCCGCAGCCTGGACTACCTTTGGTACGGAATCGGCGCTTATTTGAAAAGCCGACCCCACATTGATCGCATGCTGGGCCCGGTATCCATATCAGCCAAGCTGCCACAAATTGCCCGGGATCTGCTGGTAATCTATTACCGTCACTATTTTGGACGCGAGCAGTTGGCAAAAGCCAATGCACCTTACGGTCCATCTGATGCAGGGCTTAGTGAAGCACAGCGCCTGTTTTGCTTTGAAGATGCACGTGAAGACTTTATTGCACTGAAAGAGCGTCTGGATCTCTACGGTGTCACTGTGCCTACACTGTACAAACAGTACACAGAGCTCTGCGAAGAGCAGGGAGTTCACTTCCTGGACTTCAGTGTCGATGCTGACTTCGGTTATTGTATTGATGGCCTGGTGATGGTGAAGGTCGCACAAATCAAAGCCAAGAAGCGCCAGCGTTATATGGGTGAACTAAACGCCTAGAAGCTGTGGGAGGGTCTTAAGGGAGCCGGGTCAGTCCCACCCACTCAACTTGTGAAAAACTGCCGTGTGGGGTCTCTTCCTGACGGATGCGCGTCAAGCCTGCATAAGGTAGATCAAAGAACATGGCCTTTTCAATCGGCTGTTGCAGTATCTGGCGCAACAAAAAATTACAGGTAAACAGGTGCGCAACGACGAGTAAATGCTGGCCGCGATACGTCTCAGCTAATTCTTTCCAGACACTACGAATGCGGAAATCAAAATCGTGCAGCGTCTCGCCCTGTGGTGGTGGATTAAGCAGAGGATCGGTCCAAAAGGCCGTCACGCCATCCGGTTTGTCAGCCTGTGCAGGAAACGACTGACGCGCTTCAGCATGGGTCAGTCCTTCCCACTGGCCCAGAAACAGCTCTGCCAGATTCTCGTGCGCCTGTACCGGAATTTGATGTTGTGCACCTAACCAGGCAGCAAACTCGCGGCAACGACGCAGTGGCGAGGTGACAATGACATCCCAGGGCGCCTGATCACCCACTGCCTGACGCATCTGTAGCCAGCCTTCACGACTGAGTGGATCATCCGTCGAGCCACGGAATTTCCGCCCACCTTCAGGTTCACCATGACGGATTAAATCAAACCTTGTCACTACAGCATCCATTGATCGCATGGTCCTGTTCTATCCTTAAATAAATGCTTTGCGCACTTTAGCGGAAATGTATTCGGAAACCAGCACCGTGGCAAAAATCATAATGAAGATAATACTGACCTTATCCCAGGCCAGAGTATTGATCGCGGCATTCAACTGCAGGCCGATACCTCCGGCACCCACCAAACCCAGTACCGTCGACTCCCTGATATTAATATCCCAGCGATAAATACTGATCCCGGCAAAGGCTGGCATGACTTGCGGCAACACTGCATAGCTCATCACTTGCAGGCGGCTGGCACCTGTAGCGGTTATGGCTTCTACCGGTGTTGGATGAATCTCTTCTATCGCTTCATAGAGTAATTTGCCCACAAAGCCGATGGAGCGTAACGCAATAGCCAGAATACCGGCCAACAAACCAGGTCCTAAAATAGTCACCAGCAGCATGGCCCAGATCAATGAGTTGATCGACCGGGACGATACGATGATCATCAGCGCTACAGAGCGAATCAAAGGGTGTGGCGTGGTGTTACGTGCCGCCAGGAAGGCACAGGGAAAAGCCATCAGTATGCCAAGCAAAGTCCCCAGGGTGGCGATATTGATGGTGTCCCACAGCGGCTGCCAAAGGTGACTTGCATAGCTCCATTCAGGCGGTATCATCCTGCTTAAAAGGTCAGCCCCCTGACGCGGAGCATCCTCTACAAACACCCACATGGTATTATCAGAAATCTGCTTCCAGCAGAGCAAAAACAGCGATACACCGACCAACCAACCCAGCCAGATCAGCCATTGTTGACGTGTAGTACGCAGCGTCCACTGGGCACGGGTTGTATCTGCATCCGTTTGTATATAATTAACCGGCATTATTGAACCCACCTACGCACATAACCAGACAAGTATTCAGTCAGCATTACGATACCAATAATGATTAATAGCACCGCGGCTGCCGTATCATATTCATAACGGCTCAGAGAGGTGTTCAATGTAGCGCCTATGCCCCCGCACCCACAATACCGATCACCGCCGATTCACGAAAGTTGATGTCCAGCCGGTACATAGACAAACCGATGAGTCGCGGCATCACCTGCGGCTGCACCGCATAATTCATCAGTTGCAACCAACTGCCGCCCGTGGCCCGAATCGCTTCAACCTGACGTTCATCGATATCTTCAATATCTTCAGCCAGCAACTTGGCCATAAAGCCGATGGTGGCAAATGCCAGGGTTATCATTCCCGCCAGCGGTCCAAAGCCAAACATCACCACGAACAAAATGGCGATAATGACTTCCTGAAAAGTGCGTGAGATAGCAATAATCGAACGGCAAAACAAATAAATCGGTACAGGCGCCATATTACGGGCGGCCCCTATACCAACAGGTATTGCCAGCAGAATACCGATCGCTGTTGAAGTGAACGTCATCGTCAGGGATTCAATAATGCCCTGCTGAATATCACCCCAGCGGCTGGTAAAATCTGGTTGAAGAAACGCTGCAAAAAAATTCAATCCGCGCGAAGCACCCTCAGCTACACGCGCCCAGTTCACCTCGATACTGAGACTGCCAAGAATCAGGTAAATCAGACAGGCTGCAATCAAAGCCAAACGGTAGCGCCAATCGGGAATTAGTGGCAGCCTGCGCCATTGCCCCTGTGCCGCCATGGCTTGGCGATCAGTATTCATAGCGCAGCCGTCCGTATCAGGCTGGACATGGACGTAGAGGTTTCGCTGGGTTGCTCTTCTGGTGCATCACTTTCTGCATCAGGCTGGGTGTTCCAATCCTCTTCACCATAGATACGCGTCAGCATCTCTGCATCCAGTTCATCTGGAAGGCCATCAAACACCAGCTCTCCAGCACGCAGACCGATAATCCGGTCAGCAAACAACTGCGCCAGCTGGACATCATGTATATTAATAATTGCGGCGAGTTGGCGTTCGGCACACAGCTCTTTAATCAAGCGCATAATCTGCCGCGAGGTTTTTGGATCAAGGCTGGCTGTAGGCTCATCAACCAACAGAATATCCGGGCTTTGCAGTAAGGCCCGGGCAATACCTACGCGCTGGCGCTGTCCACCGGAAAGCTCATCAGCACGCTTATCGATAAAGTCACTAAGACCCACCCGTTCAAGCAAGCGAAAGGCTTCTTTGATCACATCCGCTGGGTAACGGCGCAAATAACTACGCCAGAAGCCGGTATAGCCCAGATAACCGGAGAGTACGTTTTCCATTACGGTAAGGCGATCAATCAGCGCATATTCCTGAAAAATCATCCCCATACGCCGTCGTGCCTTGCGCAACTGGCGCTGACTCAGACCGGTCAATTCAGTATTACCCAAAAAAACCTGCCCCTGAGTTGGCTCCACCAACCGGTTAACACAGCGGATCAAGGTACTTTTACCTGCGCCAGATGGGCCGATCAAAGCCGTTACCTGACCGGCAGGTATTTCCAGCGTCACATCCGTCAGAGCTTTATCACCCGTGCTATAGCGCTTGGTCAATTGCTTAAGTATCAGCATAGTGCCACCCGTTTTCTGCCTTTACATAAAAAAGCCTCCCATCCGTGAGAGGCAAAGAGCCCTGAACATCGAACTCTAGTATGTTGAACTCTATATACCTAAGTGCGGCTTAATCGCAGTTATAAGTCACATCCATAGCCTTATCGATGGTCCGTACCACTTCCCAGTGCTGCTGATAGGTGATCGGGATAAACTGCGCTTCGCCGGAGTTTTTAAACTCTTCCTGCAGAGCGCTGCCTTCCCAGTCATAAGTGAAAAAGGCTTGTTTAACCTTTTCAGCCAACTCGGGCTTCAGGTTGTATACATAGCCATACCCTGTGGTTGGGAAAGTCTGTGACTTGTATACCGTGGTGTAGCTATCCGACTTAACCACATCACGCAAAATCATGCGATTCAAGACAGAGTTAGCGACGGCAGCCGCATCGTAATCCTTATTGACCACGCCCAGAATAGAGTTGTCATGCCCACCGGAAAAAGAGGGATCAAAATCACGCTCAGCGATCATACCAAATTCAGCTTCCAGCAAAGCAGAAGGCGCTTTAAACCCAGAGTTAGAGGTTGGCGCTGAAAATGCCAGGCTTCGGCCTTTGATATCCGCTACAGTCTCAATGCCCGAATCCGGATAGGTAATAATTTCCATTTCATATCCGAAGGATCCATCTTCACTCGCCATCATGGTGAAAGGCACAAAACCAGCACAGCTGACAGCCAGGGGATTGGAACCTGTATTGAATCCGGCCACATGCAGACGACCCGCACGCATGGCTTCAAGCTGCGCGGCATTGGACTGAACAGGGAAAAACTGCACGCGCTTACCCGTTACACTTTCCATATGTTTGAGAAAGCCATCCCAAACCTGCGCATAGACGGCTGGATCTTCAACCGGCGTATAGGCAAATACCAGCGTAGCCGGATCAACCCAGTCCTTCGGATCAGTCGGGGCATCCGCAACCAGATCACCGTTAGTATCGGTGAAACGTGATGATAGATCATTGGCAACTGCACCAAATGAAGCCGTCACAGCTAAAAGACCCATAACAAGCGGAGTACGTAAAGGTTGTGTCATTTTTGTAAGCATGCGCATCATAAACCTCATCAATGAATTTTAACTTCACGCTACTTTAGTCGTGAAATATGACGAAGGCGTGTCACCCTGATGATGAATTCATGTCAGTTAGATGAATGTAAATTCTGGCTTTGTCAAAACTCTGTCATCTAGTTTGCATAAGATGGACACTCACCGGCCCACTATGGAGAACTCCGATGACCGGCAGTGACTTTCATGCCCGTACCCGCAAAGAATTCCAGTCTTTTCTGACCCATCAGGCACAGCGTTTTCCAGCATCCAATCGTCTGCGCATTGATCTGCATTGCCATGATCACAATAGTGATATACCTGATGAACTCTGGGGGCGCTTGCTGAAATTGCCGGAAACCTGGTTACCCACACACAAGCTGGTAGAGCGGTTACAGCAAGCCGGCACTGACTTGGTAACCATTACCAATCACAACAATGCCCGCTCCTGCTGGGAACTGCTGGAGCAGGGACTGGATGTGTTACCAGCCGCCGAGTTCACCTGCCACTTTCCGGATGGCAGCCTTAGTGTCCATGTGCTGGTTTATGGCTTTAATCCGCAGCAGGAAAGTCGCCTTAACCGGCTGCGGCAGAATATCTATCACTTTGCCGCCTATGCGCTGGAGCAAGATCTGCCCACAGTGTTACCTCATCCGCTATTTTTCTACAGTGCTAAAAACAGCCTGGGCATTGAAGCGCTGGAGAAGCTGGCACTGCTGTTTGAACGTTATGAAGTACTCAATGGCCAGCGTGGCTTCTGGCAAAACCGTATGACGCAGTTATGGGTCGATAGCCTGACCGAAGAAAAGCTGCATCAATTAGCCCTAAAACACAAAATCAACCCTCTGGATTTTTGTGCCCATCCTTTTAACAAATGTGTGACCGGTGGTTCTGACGATCATAATGGCATTTTTGCCGGTGAATGTGGCAGCTTTCTGTTTGTGGATAACCTTGAGGAACGCCGTAAAACAGAGCCATTATCGGCATTAGCGCTGGAAGCACTGCGTGCTGGCTATATTGCCCCTTACGGTGAACCTGGCGAAGAAGAGCGACTGACTACCACCTTCCTGGATTATTTTTCCCAAGTAGCCATCCATATGAAAGATCCGGGGTTACTGCGGCTGATGCTGCATAAGGGTAGCCTGAAGGATAAGCTGCTGTGTCTAGGTGTCAGTAACGCCATGCAGGAATTGCAACGGCACAAGTATACCCTGACTTTTTTGAAAACCTTTCACCAAGCACTGGGAGGTAAGTCTCCTGCCCTGCTGGCCAATCTTGGCGTACCCAAAGAGTTCAAGCCAACACTGAAAATCGTCAAGCAACTGGCAAAGGCACGGCGCAAGCAGCCAGACCAGTTTTCTCTTACCCTGCGGGATAGCATTCCAGAACTTTACCGCGAACTGACCGGCATCTTCTTTCGTCGCCTTGAGCGTGAACTGGAAGGTTTAAAAGGACAGCGTTTTACTAAGGTCAACCTGAACACCCTGATCAGTCAATTTGAAATTCCCACCAGTTTCAGACAGCTTGCCGCCAGCAAAACGGCCACAGTCTCACACATGAGCCATGTACAAGTGTTCAAAGTGATGGATGAACTGACGTTTCCGGCACTCGCCGCGCTGGTGATTGGTGGTGCTTCCTTTACCGCTAGCCAGGTGCTTTTCGCCAACCGACCGCTACTGAATCAGCTAGCCGACAACCTGAATACCGGGCACCACTCCCAACGTATTCTCTGGTTAACCGATAGTTTCTGTGACAGTAATGGCGTGTCATCCTTTCTCAAAAACGTATTAACCGAAATACAAACGCGAGACCTGCCAATAGACCTGCTTACCTGTCATCCAGACCTGGCGACTGAGGACCACCTGCAGGTGTTGCGTCCAGTGAGCCACGGCAGCTTGCCACCGCCGTTTGAACAAACTTTTTATCTGCCCGATATGCTGGAGTTACAGCGCGTATTTGAACAAGGCGGTTACGACCGCGTAATCTGCTCCACTGAGTTGATCATGGGCCCGGTTGCGCTCTACCTCAAGCACGCCTTTTCTGTCCCTGTGTGGTTTTACATGCATACTGATTGGAATGAGTTTTTCCGCCGCAGTGCTGGGCTCAACACACAGCAAAGTGATCGATTACGACGCTTTTTACGCGCCTTTTATGCACAATTTGATGGCCTTCTGGTACTGAATAATGAACATAAAAACTGGCTGGCATCGCCCGCTATGGGGATGAATGCATCCAAACTGCAACTGACAGCTCACTGGGTTGATGCCAACTTCCATCAGATAAGCCATCGGCGCAGTTTACCCGGCTCACGACCCATACTGCTGTATGCCGGACGCATTAGCCGTGAAAAGGGTGTACTGGATCTACCCGAGGTTCTGAGTAAAATCCGTACTCAGTTACCTGATATCCGTATGATCGTTGCGGGTGATGGACCTGCATTAAAGAAATTACGCAAGAAAATGCCTGATGCCGAATATACCGGGTGGATTGCTGCTGAACAGATGGCCGAACTCTATTTGCGGGCTGACGTGCTGTTATTGCCCTCACGCTTTGATACCTTTGGCTGCGTGGTACTGGAAGCCCTGGCGACCGGCCTGCCCGTTATTGCCTATGCCAGCAAAGGGCCTGCGGATATTATTCGTCATAATCAGGAAGGCTTTCTGTGTGACACCGCCGAGCAAATGGCAGATCAGGCGATGCATTATCTGCAGCTACCGACCCTACAGCAAAAAATAATACAAAATGCGGCTATTGCCCGCTATGCTGATTACCGACCCAAACCTATTCTGGATCAGTTAATGCACAATATCGGCCTGTATTCTGAAACCTGCAGCGGCGAAGAGCCTTTATATGAAACACAAGCCAGTTAAACCTGATCAATCCTCATTCATAGTATTCATCACCTTTTTACAACTGGGTTTCACTTCGTTTGGCGGTCCGGTTGCGCACCTGGGATATTTTCAAACCGTATTTGTGCAACAAAAACGCTGGATCAGCGCCGAAGCCTATGCCGAACTGGTGGCGCTGTGTCAGTTTATTCCTGGACCAGCCAGTAGCCAGGTGGGTTTTGGTATAGGACTACAGCGTGCCGGAATAGCCGGGGCAGTAGCCGCCTGGTTGGGTTTTACCCTGCCTTCGGCCCTGCTAATGCTGCTACTCGGTGTCACCCTGGTTAATCTGGAGCTGTCCGCCTATCAGGGCTTGCTTCAAGGCCTGAAAATTACCGCTGTAGCGGTCGTGTGCTGGGCACTCTGGAGTATGGCCAAGAGCCTGACCCCGGACTACCAACGCCGCAGCATCGCACTAGTCGCTGCGGGGATTGCGCTATTGCTTCCGGGTATATTCGGCCAATTGGGTGGATTGCTACTGGGAGCACTCCTGGCACCCTGGCTGGTTAAAACCACCCGTCTTACCAGTGATCAGGCCGGTTTACAGGTGCCGATTTCAACCCGCCTGGCGCTGACAGCTGCCATGCTCTTCAGCACGACTCTGCTGCTCTTGCCGCTGCTGGCAATCTACACCCAGAACAGCTCAGTGCTGATTAGTGATGCCATGTACCGTGCGGGTGCGCTGGTTTTCGGTGGCGGGCATGTGGTGTTACCCCTGCTCCATGCTGAAACCGTCAACACCGGCCTGATCAGTGCCGATGACTTTCTCGCCGGTTACGGCGTCGCCCAGGCCATGCCAGGCCCTCTGTTCAGCTTTGCCGCCTTTATTGGTGCCCATAGTGGTGGTGTTCTAATGGCGCTAGTGGCATTAGTAGCAATCTTCCTGCCTGGATGCCTGTTGTTAATCGCAATCTTGCCAATCTGGCAAAAGCTTCGGCAACATCACTGGCTCCGGCAGGTCCTGGGTGGTATCAATGCCGCGGTAGTCGGCTTACTGGCGGCGGCGCTGTATGATCCGGTGATCACCGCCGGTATCCGCCAGTGGCAGGATGCCCTGCTGGCACTGGTATTGCTCGGCCTGCTGGCCACAGGACGGGTGCCCGTCTGGCTGCTGGTACCCTTAGGTGCACTGGCAGGCTATAGTCTGCTGTGACGCACTCAACCAGACAACAAGAGTTCAATATGCCAACCGCCTCGACCCTGACAGAGACCCGTATTCGGGTTGTCTGCCTTGCACGTGTGCTACTGTTTGCCACCTTTATGACGGTGGCCGCCACCTTACCCTTGTTGATCCGGGACTGGTCGCTCAGTGCCACCGCCGCCGGAGCACTGATCACGGCCTTTACGCTCGGCTATGCCTTGTCACTGTTTCTGTTTGCCTGGGCATCCGACCATCTGGGTGCCAAACGGGTGGTGGCCACCTCGGCACTGGCGGCAGGTATCAGCAGTTTGCTGTTTGCGTTTCTGGCCCGCGACTGGAACAGTGCCTTTTGGCTCTACGGCCTGATCGGTCTGTGTCAGGGTGGGATCTATACGCCGCTCATCGTGTTAATTTCAGACGAAATCGACCCGGATAAGCGCGGTCACGCCATGGGTATGCTGATAGCATCTACCTCCATAGGCTATGCCGCTTCCCTGGCGCTATGTGGTGTAGGCATTGCACTGGGAGGCTGGCAAATGGCCTTTATACTGACCGGCATACTGCCGATCTTCGGTGCCCTGCTGTTGATCTGGACACTCGCCCCACTCGCCAACCGAATCCATCCCCCTCAAGTTGACCTGCGCATCACTGACGAGCTGTTGCGTAACCGGCGTTCACGCTTGCTGAATATCGGCTACATTGCGCATAACTGGGAGCTGCTGGGGATGTGGGCCTGGATACCCGGTTTTTTAGCCGCAGGCTTTGCGCTGAAAGGGCTGGACAGTGCACAAGCCAGTATGGGGGGTGCCTACCTGTCAGGTATTATGCATCTGTTTGGCGCGGTTGCCGCACTGAGTATGGGGCGGTTATCGGATCGGCTGGGGCGTCAAAAACTGCTGTTGCTGCTGGCCGCCAGCAGTATGCTGTTATCCTTCAGTATCGGCTGGCTAATCCATTTACCTTGGTGTTACTGATGCTGCTGGTACTGGCCTATGCCTTTACCTGCCTGGGTGATTCACCCATCCTTACCACCGCCCTGTCCGAAGCTGTGCGGCCTGGCTACCTGGGACGTGTACTGGCGTGGCGATCCTTACTCGGCTTTATTGCAGGCGCACTGGCGCCGCTGGCATTTGGCGGTGTACTCGATCTGCTCCAGCACGCCTCGCCTGCTGTCACCTGGGGAATGGCCTTTGCGACGCTGGGTCTCGGAGGAGTCATTGCCAGTTACTGCGCCATGCGTTTGCAAAGCAAGCCTGGCTAGGCGGTGTTGCTTAGTTATGCCGGAAACACGTGGGTATGGGTTTTTATCCTGCACTATGGATTTTAAAATCTTCGTGAAGCCTGCTCCAATGCGCTCTCAATCCCGCTTTATGCACATCATGCATGGGCAGCTGTTTAAGTGCTTCAGGCCATAACGTCCTTGCTCACGTCTCAGCGTGTCATCCAAATGCGGTTTAATGGCTCGCCATGGAATACCTGATTTATCTGCCCAGGACTGGAAATGCACCATTGATACGGCATACCACTGCTTCGTTTTGCCCAGGTTGAGCGCGAACTGGGTTTCATTGTCGATATAAACGTTTGTTGTCAGGATATCGTAGGCGGGAGAGAGCCGTGGCGTGATCTTATCGGGGTATACAAAGCTCCAATTCTTCAGATGTGCATCGCCATTCGCCAACAGAACATTTACCAGTAGTCGCCTTGCGAACTGCTGAGCGTCGGCCAGACCCTCGCCAGAAAAACCATAAATAACCTTGCCGATATTCTCGTAATTAGCGGAAGTGTATTTTTCGTGGGGATACTTCACCAGGATCTGGGCAAAGTCTTCCATGTGGATACGCTGATCATCTGCGCGGTCAAAGCGCTTGATCGCGAAAGCCAGCTTCTCGTCGGGTAAGTTGATTTGCGGCAGATGATCGAGCTTATCCAGTTCAACCAATTTGATATCTGGAATATCAACACCCGCCAGCCCTGCCAATGACATGGCGGTGAACTCGTTCAGTGGTACAAACTTGTGCCGGGTCGGTGGTGTTTTGATGATCCAGTCACCCAACACACCACCTTTGGATAAATGATAGCGTCCATCCTTGGCCTTCATGGAAAATTTCATCTGCACACCAGCCAAAGAAAACTTGTTTGCCTGAGCGACCTTATCGAACTTAACTGCCTTGACCTTTCCGTCGGTGCTGAGCACCCTATCGAGTAAAAAGTCAGGAACCTGTTCAGGCTCCATGGGCCTGGCTTCAATAGCGCCCGGCAAATCTTCACCAAGATACGAGAAGAGATGAAATTCATTATCAACATGCACTTTCAAGCCTTGCGCAATCAACTCACGTAAAGAGCCCTCTGGCAGCAGGTTTGAAAGCACAGGGTGTAGTCTTTGATTCCTTACCCATGGCTGAGCGATAACTTTATCCGCATTCGGAAATTTGGGGTGTGTCATCAAGCTGAATGCCGGGCGCTCAGGATTATTTTTAAAGCTATCCGCAAGACTCAACACATTGCGGCCATTCCCGAAGCCTGCAAGGTAGCCTATCAGTACACCATGCATACTAAGTTGCGTATTCCAGACCAAGGTTGCCACTGATTCCAGACGAAGCCTGCCATCCATTCCACGCGAAAGCTGCCACTGATTCCACAGCAAAGCTGCCACCCTGGCAGGCTGTCTGAATCACTTCATCCAAGCTGCACGACGCGGGATAACTTAACGGTATTCTGTCCCTTTTCATTCGGAGATGGGTCAGATGCCAGCAAAGAGGTTATCCATGCGTAAAATCAAAGAAGTTCTTCGACTTAAATGGA
>NZ_JRLB01000069.1 GCF_000764495.1 Nitrincola sp. A-D6 | reverse complement strand
TTACAACGAAAGCTTAGCTGCTGCCTGAGCATTCGACTGAGTAAATAGAAACATAGAACGATGAATTAGTTAGGAGTTAAACCTCACCACGATTGCGTGGCACTTTGATTGATGGCGAACAGGTCGAACCGGCACTGAAAAAACCCTGAAAAAGCGAAGAGCTTCAAGCTCGTTGACACGATTGGGAGTCAGTGCGCGAATAGCCCATCAGGGTCCGATGCCTAATAGCGGCATCATTAATGAGACCGGATACACGTAGGCAGTCGTACCTTGGCTTCGATCAAACAAAGTGCTTGCAAAAGAGGAGGAGTCCATACACGCTTTTCGCCGTCCTGGCCGCTCGGCTGTCGCCCTGACCGCCATGGATGGCGGGAATGCCGAAAATGCAGGAGCATTTTTCGGCCATGGCGCCAGACGGTCACATCAAAGTGATACCCCCACCCCGCCCAAAGTCCTGTGCCAGTCCAACTATCGTTTGGAGCAGTGCAGGCAGTATGGCTATGACGTAGATCGTTGAATTAAGATTCAAGCTCTCAGTCTGGCAAAAATCTTCCGTAAATACCGATTTTAAAACAACTTTATGCTGGCACCCAAGTTGATGAGGCTGATGGGATCGGATCTGACTGACCCTGTGCGCCATGGATGGCGCACCGGAGCCCCCAGGGATGGGTTTACGGCGAGTCAGACAGATACGGCCCATTAGCCCGATAGCTGGAGAGCTCAATAGCTAAGATCTCAACCGTCCTGATTAATCTGAGCAATCAGCTCATTAAGAACGGCTTCAGCCCGGTCGTTGGCAACCTGGCAGGTACCCGCCGCCTGATGACCACCACCGCCGTTTTTCAGCATCAGTTCACCGACATTGGTTTTGGAGCTGCGATCGAAAATAGATTTACCTGTAGCAAATACCGTGTTCTGCTGCTTCAGGCCCCAAAGAACATGGATGGAGATATTGCACTGCGGGAAGAGTGCATAAATCATAAAGCGGTTACCGGCATAAATCGTCTCTTCATTACGCAGATCGAGCACCACCAAATTGCTATGAACTGTCGCGCAGCGCTTGATCTGGTCTTTAAACTTTTCTTCATGCTCAAAATACAGATCAACGCGCTCTTTCACATCCGGCAGGGAAATGATTTCATCGATATTGTGATTTTTACAATAATCGATCAGATCCATCATCAGATTGTAATTGGAGATACGGAACTCACGAAAACGCCCCAGTCCGGTGCGCGCATCCATAAGAAAATTCAATAAAGGCCAGCCTTGCGGATTCAGCACTTCTTCTGGTTCAAACTGTGCTGAATCGCCTTTATCCACGGCATCCATCATCTCATCCCACTCTGGCGGGAAAGCTTCGTGGGCACCATAGTATTTCCATACCACACGTGCGGCGGAAGGTGCATCAGGATCGATGATATGATTATCGCGCTGCTCATTTCGCAGGGCTTCAGAGGAATGATGGTCAAACGCCAGATACACACCCTCAACATACGGCAGGTTGGTTGAGATGTCTGTAGCGGAAATGTCCACGCTACCATCCTGCATATCCTTGGGATGCACAAATTTGATATCGTCAATCAGATCCAGATGCTTCAACAATACGGCACAGACCAGACCATCAAAATCACTGCGGGTGACCAGGCGAAACTTTTGAGCTGTCATGGAAATTTTGACCTCCAGGCAATTAATCTTCTATTTTGCTTAAAACATACCTGCAAACCTGTGAAATAGGAACCGTTATACCTAATAAACTCGCTTTTAAAGCGTTTCGTACCTTGTAGCAACTTGCTATGCTGTGGGCTACTGCCTGACCGGATATAGGGACACTTTCCCATGGCTTTTTTATCATCTTTGATCAAAATACGTTCGTCACATTTCTCACTTGCATTAGCATTGCTATTAGCGGCCTTGCTGGTGATTTGGTTACTCAGCGGCTCAGTGTATTCGCTTGCCACGGATGAACCTGAATTTACACCCAGCCTCCAGGAAACTGAACGGCCGGTTGTAGAAATTCAGCAATTACAAGCCAGCGCCTACCATCCCCGTATTCAGGTGCAAGGTCAGTTGGAACCCTACCGGCAGAGCACCCTGACAAGTCGCATCAATAGTCAGGTTGAAACCTGGCATGTCAGCCAGGGTCAGGCTGTGAAAAAAGGTGATTTGATTATTTCACTCGATCAGGAAGATCGTCAGGCACAACTCCAACGCGCCGAAGCTGACTTGCGGGTTGCTGAAGCCAACCTACGCGCGACTGAGCGCTTGAAAAACCAGAACCTGTCCTCTGAAACTGCGCTGTTAAATCAGCAGGCATTGGTTGCCAGCGCCCGTGCTGAACGTGACCGAGTAAGTATGGAACTGCAGCATACACAAATCCTGGCGCCTTTCGATGGCTTTATTGAATCCCTGCCGATTGAGGTGGGTAACAGCGTCCGGCCAGGTGATGCCCTGGCAAGCCTGGCCGATACCCGCACCCTGAAGCTGACCGCGCATATTCCACAGCAGAAGGTCAGCCAGTTATCCGAGGGATTGAGCACTGAAGCCAGGCTGCTTGATGGTGCCCAGCTGACGGGAGAAATCAGTTTTGTCGCTAATGTAGCCGACAGCGCCACGCGCAGTTATCGCATTGAAGCACAGATTAACAATCCGCAATTACACCGAGTAGCGGGCGCCAGTGCCAGCATAAGTATTCTGTTGCCCAGCCAAACAGCACACAGATTCTCACCAGCGCTGCTGACGCTGGACAGCAAGGGCCAGACAGGCGTCTACCTCGTCAACGATGCGGAGATTATGCAGTTTAGACCAGTGAGCATTCTCAGTTTGGATACAGATGGCGTCTGGGTCAGTGGCTTGCCATCCGAGATTACTCTGATCACCCAGGGTGCAGGCTTTGTCAGTGAAGGCGAGCAGGTTAGAGCCGTTCCAGTGGAGTCAAACTGATATGGAGGCACTGATCCGTGCAGCACTGCTTCGTAGCCGCGCTACCCTGACCCTGTTTATTTTTTTGATGCTGGGCGGGCTGGCGGCCTATCAGGCCATTCCTAAAGAAGCCAACCCGGATGTCGTCATTCCGATGATGTATGTCTCGATGAGTCTTGAAGGCATCAGTCCGGAGGATGGCGAGCGACTGTTGATCCGCCCGATGGAGCAGGAGTTGCGCTCACTCGAAGGGGTCAAAAAAATGACCTCAACCAGCAGTGAAGGTCATGCATCGGTGATGCTTGAGTTTGATGCAGGTTTCGATCCTCAGAGTGCGCTGCAGAATGTTCGTGAAAAAGTGGATACAGCGCGATCCAATTTACCTTCAGAGGCCGATGAACCCAGTGTTCACGAAATCAATGTAGCCCTGTTTCCGGTACTTTCAGTAGCCTTGTCTGGCCCGGTATCTGAAGCTGAGTTGGTCTACATGGCCCGGCGTCTGAAAGAAGAGATCGAAGGCATTCCCGAAGTCTTGGAAGTGGATATCGGCGGTGACCGCGAAGATCTGCTGGAGATCATTGTTGATCCCCAGGTGCTTGATAGCTATCAGATAGATTACACCCAGTTATTTAACCTGGTCTCCCGTAACAACCGCCTGGTGGCGGCAGGCAGCCTCGATACAGGGGCCGGGCGCATGGCGATGAAAGTACCCGGTATTATCGAGAATCTGGATGATGTTCTCAGCATGCCGGTAAAAGTTGAGGGTGATACCGTCATCACTTTTGCCGATATTGCCGTGTTACAACGCACCTTTAAAGATCCCTCGGGTTTTGCGCGTATCAATGGTCAGCCGGGCATTGTGCTGGAAATCAGCAAGCGTGCCGGTGCCAACATCATCGATACCAATACCAAAGTACGCACACTGGTTGAACAGGCGCGTGCGCAGATGTCCGACGATATCAGCATCGATTACATCATGGACCAGTCCGATGAGGTCCGGATGATGCTGGATGAGTTACTCAACAACGTCTTGACCGCCGTAGTGCTGGTGTTGATGCTGATTATTGCCACCATAGGTTTGAAATCAGCAATAATGGTGGGATTAACCATCCCGGGAGCATTTTTAACCGGTATTCTGATGGTCTGGGCCGTCGGCTACACAATGAACATTATTGTGCTCTTCTCACTGATTCTGGTGGCGGGCATGCTGGTCGATGGAGCTATAGTGGTCAGTGAGCTGGCAGACCGTAATCTACGTGAAGGTCAAGCACCAAAAGAAGCCTGGATAAGTGCCGCCAGCCGGATGAGCTGGCCAATTATAGCCTCCACAGCCACGACCCTATCCGTATTTTTTCCTCTACTCTTCTGGCCAGGCGTGGTCGGAGAGTTCATGAAATACCTCCCCGCCACCGTAATTTTGTGCCTGCTGGCTTCGCTAGCTATGGCACTGGTCTTCCTTCCGACCATGGGTGGCGTACTGTCTGGCCGTATAGCCAAGCAGGAGTCACAAGCTGGCTTTTTCACCTGCGCCTACCGAAGTTTATTATCCACCTTGCTGAAAGCCCCCTGGCTGACGCTGCTGGGCATGCTCTTGCTGATTGCATTAATTTATACCGCTTATGGTCGTTTCAATCACGGTGTTGAGTTTTTTCCGGATATCGAACCGGAAACTCTGCAACTGCAAGTCAGGGCGCGCGGCGACCTTTCCGTGTACGAAAAAGATATCTTATTGAAGCGGGTGGAAGCGCGTCTGAACCACTACCCGGAGGTCGAGTCTGTTTATGCCCGCAGCTTCGCCATGCCGTCCATGCAGATGGGTACGGATGTTATAGGTATTCTGCAGTTCCGCCTGATTGACTGGCACCAGCGCCGCGCCTCAGAGGAAGTCATTCAATCTTTGCGAAAACTGACTCAGGATATTCATGGTATCGAGCTGGAATTTCGTAAGCAGGATATGGGGCCAGGAGAAGGCAAGCCATTGGAACTGCTGATCAGCGCCCATGATCCGCAACTGGCTGAACAGGCCGTGATTCAAATCAGAGCGCTAATGCAGGAACTCGGTGGCTTTGTCGATGTAGAAGATGACCGCACCCTGCCGGGTATTGAATGGCGCCTGCAGGTGGATCGCGAAGCGGCTGCCCGAATGGGTGCCGATGTGTTGAGCGTGGGTAATGCCGTACAACTGGTCACCAACGGCCTGATGCTGGCCACCTATCGCCCGGAAGATGCTACGGATGAAGTTGATATCCGCGTTAGACTTCCGGCAGACTGGCGCTCAATTGACCAACTTTCACGTTTAACCATCAATACCAGCCGCGGGCAGGTACCGCTGATTCACTTTGTCGATCTGGAACCAGCACCGCGTATCGGCAATCTGCACCGGGTAGACGGCGTGAGAACCCTGACACTCCAGGCCGATCTGGCCGAAGGTTTCCGACTGGATGAACGACTGGAAGCACTCAACAGTCATTTTGAACAGCTACCTGACGGAGTGCAGATACGCACTGGCGGGGAAGATGCTGACCAACAAGAGGCCTCACAGTTTCTTATCTCAGCCTTCATTGTGGCCATTTTGCTGATGCTGCTGATTCTGCTGGTACAGTTCAACAGCTTTTACCAGACGGCTCTGATCTTGTCAGCGGTGGTCTTCTCTACGGCCGGGGTATTACTGGGATTACTGATCAATGGCCAATCCTTTGGTATCGTCATGGTCGGCATGGGTATTATCGCCCTGGCTGGCATTGTGGTAAATAACAACATTATCCTTATCGACACCTATAATACCCTGCGTCAGGAAGGTATGAGTGCTTATACAGCCGCACTGGAAACCGGCGTACTGCGTCTTCGCCCGGTATTACTGACAGCCATCACCACCATTCTCGGCCTGATGCCGATGGTGCTGGGTGTGAATGTTAACCTGCTGGAACCCAGCCTGGGCTTCGGTGCACCTTCAACACAATGGTGGACTCAACTGTCCAGCGCCATCGCGGGGGGCCTCGCGTTTGCCACACTACTGACGCTACTGCTGACCCCCTGCATGCTGTTATTGGGCGCCAAGGTTCTGAAGCGTTGAATCAACTGACTCATGTATCCGTCACTGGTTGACGGATGCTGAAAAACAGGCTGTACAAGGCGGGTATCGCCAGCAACGTCAGCAGTGTCGCAAAGGCCAGACCACTCATAATGGTCACAGCCATATCGGCAAAGAACACATCAAAGGCCAAGGGCAGCATCCCCATAATGGTAGTGACTGCCGCCAGGACCACCGGTCGCAGACGCGACACACTGCCCTCCACCAAGGCCTCGGCAGGGGAATCACCCTGGGCAATACGCTGATCAATCTCATCAACCAGGACGATGGCATTTTTAATCAACATGCCTGACAGGCTGAGCATGCCCAACAGCGCCATAAAACCAAATGACATTCCTGTCAATAACAGCCCCAGGTTACCCCACAAATAGCCATAGGCACACAGAGCCAGATAATCAACGGCTGTTTCAAGCGTGCAAACAGGAGCACTGAAATCACCATCATCGCCAGCAAACTCAAGGGCAGCTGACGCGCCAAGGCGCGCTGTGCATCACCCGAACTTTCATGCTCGCCGCCCCACTCCAACTGATAACCCGGGGGTAACGTCAGGGCCTCGATATCGCCTCGCAGTTCAGCAAATACCGCCGCTACGTTTACACCGGCCCTGGGATCAGCACTCACGGTCAGGGTGCGCTGCATATTACGTCGCAGGATTAATGCTTCTTCCTGACGCGTTTCAAAGCGATCCACCACTTCACTGGCTGGAATAAAGTGTTCTGTGGCCTGGCTCCATATCATACGATCCTGTAGCTGGGTGGCTCGACCACGCTCATTGGCAGGAGCACGTAACAACAATGGAATCAGACGATCGTCTTCACGGTAGAGTCCAAGCATCTGACCTGTAGTAATGATTGACAGGGATTTAGCTAAATCCTGACGGCTCACACCTAGCACACTGGCTCGGTCCTCAGCCAAATGCGGCACGATTACACGTTCGGGCTGACGCCAGTCGATACGCAGATGGGTCAAACGCTGACTGTCACGAAACACCTGTTTGGCCGCTTCTGCCAGTTGGCGCAGCACCTCCGGATCCTCGCCTTTAAAGCGTGCTTGAATAGGTGCGCCCTTTCCTGGCCCCAGACGTACCCGTTCCACCCAGGCTTGGGCCTGCGGATAGTTTTCCAATTCTGCTTCTATCTGCTGAGACAGAGGTTCAATTTGTGCCTCTGAACTGGCGGTGATAATCAACTGCCCATAAGCGGGATTGGTGCGTTCAGGCTGATACACCAGCATCATCCGCGCTGCCCCCATCCCAGCAACACTGGTCACCTGCTCTACGCCCTCAAGCTCACTGACAAAGGCACTCAATTCGGCCAGATCCCGATCCGTCGCACGGATATCTGTGCCCTGCTCACGCCAATAATTGAGATAAAAAACATCTGTTTGCGCATTAGGAAAAAATATTTGCGGTACCTGAGCAAAAGCGAACACACTGATACCGGTGAATACCAGTAATCCAAGCAGCGTAGCACGACGATGATGCAGTACCCGCAGCAATAGCCCGCGGTATCCTGCCGCGCCAGCAGCCGGAGTTGTCGTTGCAGCACCCTCAGTTTGACTGATGAACAACAGACTGGCCAGTAAGGGCACAACGGTAATCGCCAGAATCCAGCTCAGCAGTAGTGACAAACCGATCACCACAAACAGGGATAAGGTATACTCACCGGTAACATCCTGCGATAAGCCTATGCCCGAAAATGCCAGAATACCGATAACGGTCGCTGCCAACAGTGGCATCTGCGTCTGCCCGGTAATACCTGTAGCCGCTTCACGCGCACTGCGCCCCTGCTGCATCCGCACCAACATACCTTCGGCTATGACAATAGCATTGTCCACCAGCATGCCCATGGCAATAATCAACGCCCCTAAAGACACGCGCTGCATCTGTAATCCGGTGACTTTCATCAGAAACAGCGAGCCGGTGACTGTCAACAGCAGCGCACTGCCAACAACCAATCCGGCTCGCCAGCCCAAAAACAGACACAGCACCAGAATCACTATCGACACGGACAAGAGCAAATTGATCAGAAACGCATTCAGAGAGCGTTCGACTATATGATGCTGCTGGTAGATAGGTTGCAAGGAGACACCCAATGGCAGTTCGGCCATATGCTGGGTAAGCGCAGCCTCAAGCGCATGGCCTACTTCGACAATATTACTGTCGCCTGTCGCCGCAACACCCAGAGTAACGGCATCTTCACCGGCAAAACGAATCAACTGGCGGGGCTGCTCATGGTAATCACGTGAGATCAACGCCACATCACCTAAGCGCAAGGTATCACCTGATGGTGTGGTAATAAACAGGTTACGTATCTGTTCCAGACTGTCAAAATCACCGGTGGGAACAATCCGCACAGCCAGGTCGTCAAGCGTCTGGCGCCCCGCATCTATGACCGCATTCTGTAGCTGCAGGCGCCCGGCCAACTGCTCCGGACTCAGACCCAGCTGAATCAGTACCGTTTGCGGTATTTCAATGAAAATACGTTCATCGCGTTCACCGTTGATTACCACCTTGGCAACACCCGGCACCCTCAGTGCTACTCGGCGTAAATCACGGGCAAAATCGCGCAGTTCGGCTGCCTCAAAGCCTGGTGCTGTCACCGCATAATACAGTCCAAAAACATCACCAAAGCTATCATTCACACGCGCAGGTCCTGCTCCAGGCGGCAGATTTGGCTGCGTATCCTGCACTTTACGACGCAGCTCATCCCAGACCTGTGGCAAGTCATCAGAGCGAAAAGCATCCTTGATTTCAACGGTAATTTCAGACAACCCCGGCATAGAACGCGAGGTCAGTCGCTTCAGTTGCGGCATCTCTTGTAGCGCAATTTCCAATTGATCCGTGACTTCCTGCTCCACTTCCTTAGCGGATGCGCCCGTATACGGCGTCAGAATAATCGCTTCCTTGATGGTAAACTCAGGATCTTCGAGCTGTGGCAGGGTTAGTACCGCCCAGATACCGCCCAACAGACAGGTCAAAATCAACAGCCAGGTGTTGACCGGTTTATCAATCGATGCACGTGCAATATCCATCAACGCTGCTCCTGTCGATCCAGCTCTGCACGCACCTGCATACCGTCACTGAGGAAACCCGCACCGGCTGCAACCACCTGTTCACCACGTTGAATACCTTCGAGGATTTCAACGCCTTCAGCCATCAAACGTCCAGTAACCACGGGGCGGGCAGCGACCCGCTGGGTGTCCGGATCATAGATAAATACTTGTGTCTGATTCCCTTCACCCACCAGCGCTTGCAGGGGCAGCACAGGTAACTGATCTTTATCTGACAGGAGCACCACGCGAACTGTGGCACTCATACCCGGTAGCAATCTGAGGTCTGTGGGGTTTTCCATATCAAAGGTAACCCGGTAGGTACGTGAGCGCAGGTCTGGCTCGGTTGCATACTCTTTAAAATTCAGCTCAAACTGCCGATCCGGTAGGGATGGCAGGGTTGCAGTAACAGAATAGCCTGTGGGGTCTTGAACCTGAGGCAGCAGAATTTCAGGCACCGCTATCTCAACCTCAATCCGGCTAAGATCATGAATACGCACCACAGGGGTGCCTGCAGCCAATTGGGTAAAGTTATCGGCCATACGGTCGGCTATCAACGCATCGTAAGGAGCAAAAATTTCGGTATAAATCAAATTTTGTCGGGCACGGTCGAGTTCAACAGCCGCTCGGTCATGAGCCGTGCGAGCTTCATCCAGTTGCGCCTGGGAAACGTGGTTCTGACTACGTAACTGCTGCAGTCGGCTCAAGTCCCGTTCAGTTTGCGCATAGGCGACACGTGCAGATTCCAGTAACAGTTGATAATCTGTCTGATCAAGTCGCGCAATCAACTCTCCCTCACCAATCTGATCACCTTTGATCACAGGCAGATGTACCAGTTTTCCCGGCACCTGAAATGACATATTGGCCGCCCGCGCGGCCTCCAGCCTGGCTGGAAAATAGCGCTCAGCCGTCATGTCAGCGTTATTGATCTGCAATAACCTGACCATCGGGACCACGGGTGCCTGTTGCCCCGTCTGGGAATCACTGCACCCGGGCAGGATAAAAAAGGCTGATACAAGTAGCAGTAATCTGAACATTTCACTTCCCTCTGTAACGCTATCCTGAAAAACCTGTTTGAAGGCGCTATACTGCGACAGCATAAGGATATACCCTTAAGTATGAAGCCTTTTACGCAGGCTTCAATAACATTTCAAGTCATTCTGGCAGTGAGCTGACGTTTTCAGAGCCAACTGATCGGAATGCCAAAGCTTTCGGAGCGTGTATGAGTCAGAGCAAATGCATCAGTGTTAATGCCGAAATGGGTGAAGGTTTCGCCGTTGAAGCTCAACTTGGAGAGCATCGGGTAGTGATTGACCAGCCTGTCGCCGCCAGAGGAACAGATCAAGGCCCAACACCTCTGGAGTATTTTTTATTTGCGATTGCCGGCTGCATTGGCACCATTGGCCGTATTGCAGCGATGCAACAGAAAATTGAATTACGTGGTATGAAAATCGCTGTTGCAGGTGATTACAACCCGGCCGGACTGCTGGGCAAACCCTCTGAAGACCGCACCGGTTTTCAACAGATCCGTATCGAAGCTGAAATCGATGCTGACATGACCGATGCAGAGAAAAAAGTTTTTTTGGATGAAATCTGTGAACGCTGCCCACTGCACGATAACACCCGCCTGGAAACCAGCGTCATCCACAGTCTGAAAAGCTGAATTTTTACAGCTTTCCTTAACACACCGCTTTAGTGTATCCGCCGTATCAGCGATAATGCCCGGTCTGATACGGCTGATGTTTACTTGCGGAGTGTGTAGTGCTATGAAAATCTATTGGGGTCGTGTTCAGGATAAACTGGAACGGCTACGCGCTAACAAGCTTTTTGAAACCTTTGTCATCTTCGTGATCATCGCATCAGCTTTGTTGATTGGTGCTAAAACCTATGAAGAAACCTCCCGCTTTGACATCGTCATGCGCTGGCTGGATCTTGGTATCACGCTGTTCTTCCTGTTTGAACTCTGCATCCGCCTGGCGGCTGAAAAAAGAACCCTCGATTTTTTCAAGAAAGGCTGGAACGTCTTTGATTTTCTGATTGTCACCGCCAGCCTGATTCCCATTGATGATTCGGAAATGGTGCTGATTGCACGCTTACTGCGAATCTTCCGCGTACTGCGTCTGGTCTCAATGATTCCGGAACTGCGCATGTTGCTGGCTGCCCTGTTGAAATCCATTCCGCGTATGGGTTATGTCGTCCTGTTAATGTTTATCATTTTTTATATCTATGCCGCTGTCGGCAGCTTCCTGTTTGAAAGTGTGGATGAAAAACTTTGGGGCAATATTTCTGTAGCGATGCTCACGCTGTTTCAGGTAGCCACCTTTGAAAGCTGGGCCACCGCCGTACTTTACCCCACCATGGAACAATACCCCTACAGCTGGATTTTCTTCCTCACCTTCATTTTCCTGAACGCGTTTATCTTTTTGAATATGATGATCGGTATCGTGCTGGATGTGATGCAGAAAGAAAGTGCCGCAGAACAACTGGAGTCGGGTGAAGGTGAAGCTGCGGAAATCCACTGGATGCGTGAACATATGGAAGCCATGGCTGAACAGCTTAATCGCATGGAACAGCAACTCAACCAGACCGCCAGTCAGAATCCAAATCGTAGCAACAACGAATAGCAGGGTATGGTTCGTGGGTGGGTGGGTTTGATGGGATCGAATCTGTCTGACTCGCCGTGAAATCATCCCTGATGGCTCCGGCGCGCCATCCTTGGCGCGCAGGGTCAGCCAGACCCGATCCCATCAACCCCTCAAAGATAGTAGTTGTGGCTGGCATTTGGCTATAGAAACGGTTACTACCATCTCTGTACAACATCTTTTTAGCTCAGTACCAGCGGCGATTGCTATGTCTGGGGGAAGCTGATGGGGTTGGCATTGGCTATAGAAGGGGGTTGCTATCACCTCTGTGTGACCGTCAGCCGCCAGGGCCGAAAAATGCTCCTGCATTTTCGGCATTCCCGCCATCCATGGCGGTCAGGGCGGCTGTCGAGCGGTCAGGGATGACGTAAAGCGTGTATGGACTCCTCCTCTTTTGCAAGCACTTTGTTTGATCGAAGCCAAGGTACGACTGCCTACGTGTATCCGGTCTCATTAATGATGCCGCTATTAGGCATCGGACCCTGATGGGCTATTCGCGCACTGACTCCCAATCGTGTCAACGAGCTTGAAGCTCTTCGCTTTTTCAGGGTTTTTTCAGTGCCGGTTCGACCTGTTCGCCATCAATCAAAGTGCCACGCAATCGTGGTGAGGTTTAACTCCTAACTAATTCATCGTTCTATGTTTCTATTTA
>NZ_JRLB01000068.1 GCF_000764495.1 Nitrincola sp. A-D6 | reverse complement strand
TCTTTGAACTCTGCCGAGTATTGTTTGTAGGTTCGTTTCTGACTCATAATGACACCTCAATAGCTGACTCATATTGTCGCTAATTAAAGTGTCCGGATCCATTAGACCAGTTCAGATTGGGAGTCAGATTCGGAATATATAGAGCAGAGCCGAAGATAATCGGGGAAAGGAAACGCCCTTGGACTGTCCGAGCCAAGAAAGAAACAACGAAAAGCTTTGGTTCACTAGATAAAGCGGTAGTTCCATTCCTAGAATGGGCAGAAAAATATGCTCCCTCTAGAAGCTGAGCAAAAATATAACAAGGCCAAGCAGCATCGCGCCTTTCAGGCGCTGGACCTCGCTTCGCTCGGCCACTGTTGGCAACAGTTATATTTTTACGACAATCAGGTCCATCTTGATCTAGGAAATATCCAGATATGATTAAAGAATCACAATTACCTGGCTATGGTTTACCTACACTTGCCGTTTTTCCAGAGCCTTGGTTTGAGAAAGGGTTTGGTTATCTGATGTACGAGTGTAAGCTAAAAAAAGATGGAAGCTTGGGATGGTATAAACGCTATCTCAAAGAAGATGAGCACTTTAAAGCTGATTTTTACAACACTCTTGATGAAGCGGTGAAAGCGGCAGAAGAGTCGAACGAATCATTGAGCAGGGAGGTGGATACTCTTAGTATCTCTAGTGCTTCGAAATCTTCTATATGCCTGAAAGTTGAAAAAGCTGTAACAGTAAGAAAAAGGCGCCTTCTGGAAGAGCATCTAATGCTATCAGAGGCAATAAAACGAAATATTGAAAACAATTTAGTTGAACCAGAAAGCGTAGTCGTTCCGGACGATGACGAAAATCTGAGATCGGCACTTATTGGAGTTTTAAAGAAAACTCCATATGTACAGTTGGTTAGGCTCACGAGATATGGCATAACTCTGCTAAAAGATGATCGAAAGTGGGTGCGTGCAGAACATACCAAAAAGACAGCAACATACTGTTATAGAGAACGTATAGCTAGGGGGTTTGGCTATTCAGGGTGCACACACTGGGGTAAAACTAAGGCTGCTATTAGATCAATGCTTTTGCCTAGGGCAAACAAGCTTCTGCAGCTAGCAAGTGTAAAGAGAATATTGGATGAGGCTAAATCACGTGGTTTAAAAGTTGTGGTTTTGGGTGGCTTTGTTTTTTGGTTCGAAAGCAAGAGCAATGTGGGTTGGAGTGTTAAAGAACTCAGCGAATCTTCATCTAGCGATACAAATCGAACTCTTTGGTTAGAAGGTACGATACTTTCAAAAAATCATGGAAGAATCGTAGTGCTTCCCTATATTAAAGAAGATGGTAGCCACGTGCTTGGTCATACTAAAAATTCACCGCACGATGGTAGGGCTTTGCCAAGGCATAAAGACGAATACGTTGAGCTTCCATTCGAAATGTTAAAAGATGATCTAATGTTCAGTTTATTCGGCGAGCTTAAATATGAATAATTTATAGCGTTGAGAAATATAACAAGTTGATGCTGTTCGTTCCGGCAACTGCGTTGCCTACACCGGACCTCCGCTTCGCTTCGGTCGCAGATCAAAGCGTTATGTGTACTCATTGATGCTCGGCGTATTTCGAGCTACTTGGATTTTTTCTAAAAAAGAATAAGAGTCTTCAAGTAAGTTTGTTGGCATATTCATACTTTTATTGAAGGAAATCCTGGCTTCAAGTAAATCAAACATATTGAATTTGGCATTCATTTTGGCGTCACCTTCAGGTGTTCCTCTCATGTCGCTTACACTTCCATCGCTATTAACTCTTAAAAGTGGTGGAGGTAAAAATGCTGAGCTTAAATCACCTTCTCCAGCTTTCATTAAAGCATTGGCAAGATCCATGGATTCTTTGTAGCTCATATTCTTAGGGTCAACTGATTCAGCAAGCTCACGAATAAACCGCTTTTCCGGCTGCATATTGCCGGTAACGGGCGTATTGAGAGGCAAATTATTGCCGCTTTTCTGTGTTGGCGTTATAGATGATGCGCTTGTTGAGTTTCCAATTTGCATAGTTAACTCCTAATATTGATGGCTATAAATTAGGTAGCAAGCCGTATGCCAATAAACTGGTGCGTACAAACACATAACAAGTGCATCAAATTCGTTCCGGCCCTGAAGGGCCTCCACCGGACGGCCTTGTCAGGCCGCCGTTTATGCAGGCGTTGAGACTGTCGGATAAGTCCCCCAGCCCTTGGCTGGTGGCACATTGATCCGCTAAAATCGTTGAAACGAATTTGAGATCAGAGGTGGCAAGGGATGGCGCGGTATAAGCACTACGATTACAACCAGACCAAGATGATTCCGCTACGTTTCGCGGATCAAATCCAACCTGGCACCTTTGAGTATACGCTGAACCATGTAGTGGATAATGATCTCGATCTCAGCGTGTTTGAATCCCGCTAACGCAATGACGTCAACGGTGCTCCGGCCTATGATCCGGCGATTCTGCTGAAGGTGGTGTTATTTGCTTACTCCCGAGGCATTACCAGTAGCCGCAAGATTGCGCAGGCATGTCGTGAGAATGTGATTTTCATGGCACTGTCGGCTGACAGCCAGCCCCATCACAGCACGATAGCCGATTTTATCTCCCGCATGGATGAAGTGATCGCACCGCTGTTTACGCATGTTCTGATGGTCTGTGATGGGCTCAACCTGATTGGTCGGGAGATGTTTGCCATCGATGGCTGCAAGCTACCCTCTAATGCCGCCAAAGAGTGGAGCGGTACACGCGCTGAATTAAACCGCAAACAAGCCAAGATAGACCGTGCTGTTTCACGCATGATGACCGCGCATCAGCAAGGTGACCGTGAGGATCAGCCCCCTGAAATCCTCGCCCGAGAAAAGGCTCAGATTGAGAAACTGGAAAAGGTCTCTGCCAAGATAAAAAAGCACTTAGTGACCGCGCCTGAACGGCTCGGTCAGCGTGGTACTCCGGTAAAGGGAAATATCACTGATCCCGATAGTGCAAAAATGACCAAATGGCCGGGAGCCATTTGGCGCGTAGCCCGCAGGGTGAGTCTCATGGATGAGACGAACAATACTTCACGGGGCGTGATACAGGGCTACAACGGTGTCGCTGCTGTTGATAACAAACACCAGATCATTGTCCATGCGCACGCCTATGGCGCCGGTCAGGAACAACACACCTTGGAGCCCATGTTAATGGGCATTCATCGCCAGTTCCGGCAGATCGAACCGGACTCCTCGATTCTGCGCAAAGCCAAGATCACGGCTGATAGTGGCTTCCACAGTGACGCTAATATGAAGCTGATCTATCGCTTGGGTATCGATGGTTACATTGCCGATAACCAGTTCCGCAAACGCGATCCACGCTTTGCTGAATCCGTAACCTTCAATAAAGCCCAGGCACAGCGACGTAAAGAACGTGGTGGCCAGGTGG
>NZ_JRLB01000067.1 GCF_000764495.1 Nitrincola sp. A-D6 | reverse complement strand
GGAAACCTTGGTCTTCCGGCGGACGAGTTTTTCACTCGTCTTATCGTTACTTATGTCAGCATTCGCACTTGTGATACCTCCACGATGCCTCCCGGCTTTCGCTTCAACGGCTTACACAACGCTCCTCTACCATGCGCACATTCGAAAATGCACGCATCCGCAGCTTCGGTACTAAGTTTGAGCCCCGTTAAATCTTCCGCGCAGGCCGACTCGACTAGTGAGCTATTACGCTTTCTTTAAAGGGTGGCTGCTTCTAAGCCAACCTCCTAGCTGTCTGAGCCTTCCCACATCGTTTCCCACTTAACTTAGATTTTGGGACCTTAGCTGGCGGTCTGGGTTGTTTCCCTTTTCACGACGGACGTTAGCACCCGCCGTGTGTCTCCCATGATTGCACTTCTGGGTATTCGGAGTTTGCATCGGGTTGGTAAGTCGGGATGACCCCCTAGCCGAAACAGTGCTCTACCCCCCAGAGTGAGACATGAGGCGCTACCTAAATAGCTTTCGAGGAGAACCAGCTATCTCCGGGCTTGATTAGCCTTTCACTCCGATCCACAGGTCATCCGCTAACTTTTCAACGGTAGTCGGTTCGGTCCTCCAGTTGATGTTACTCAACCTTCAACCTGCCCATGGATAGATCGCCCGGTTTCGGGTCTACTCCCAGCGACTAAACGCCCTATTAAGACTCGGTTTCCCTACGCCTCCCCTATTCGGTTAAGCTTGCCACTGAAAGTAAGTCGCTGACCCATTATACAAAAGGTACGCAGTCACCGTATTAAAACGGCTCCCACTGCTTGTACGTACACGGTTTCAGGGTCTATTTCACTCCCCTCACAGGGGTTCTTTTCGCCTTTCCCTCACGGTACTGGTTCACTATCGGTCAGTCAGGAGTATTTAGCCTTGGAGGATGGTCCCCCCATCTTCAGACAGGATATCACGTGTCCCGCCTTACTCGTTTTCACTACGTTTAGGTTTTCAAATACGGGACTTTCACCCTCTACGGTCGCACTTTCCAGAGCGTTCTTTTAACCATAACGCAGCTTAAGGGCTGCTCCCCGTTCGCTCGCCGCTACTTAGGGAATCTCGGTTGATTTCTTTTCCTCCGGGTACTTAGATGTTTCAGTTCCCCGGGTTCGCCTCTCAAGTCCTATGTATTCAGACAAGAGATACCTAATAAATTAGGTGGGTTTCCCCATTCGGACATGTACGGATCAAAGCTCGTTTGCCAGCTCCCCGTACCTTTTCGCAGGCTACAACGTCCTTCATCGCCTGAGACTGCCAAGCATCCACCGTGCACGCTTATTCACTTGACCATATAACCCGAAGGCGTCTGTTCAATTGATGTTTGCTGGTAACGATCGATTACGCCGGTTGGCGCTTGTATTGCTACAAGATAATCTATTTCTTTCAGTTCGAATTGTTAAAGAGCGTAATAACGCCTAAGCGTTAAATTATCGATTCAGTTTTTTTTGAGCGCAGGCTCAAATAAAACCGATAATTTAAAACTTACTGTTACTATGTTTTTTTTGTTTCCATCAGGTAATACGGTATTTTTCCTTTCCATTCCAAGGAATGGTGGAGCTATGCGGGATCGAACCGCAGACCTCCTGCGTGCAAAGCAGGCGCTCTCCCAGCTGAGCTATAGCCCATATTTTTACACGGTATATGGAACCGCAGAATTTTAGCGAAGACAAGGCAAAATGTGGCGAAGCATACACTTGTATGCGAGTCACATTTTAACGCCGTATTCGTTAAAATTTGGTAGGCCTGAGTGGACTCGAACCACCGACCTCACCCTTATCAGGGGTGCGCTCTAACCACCTGAGCTACAAGCCTATATCTTGATGTCTTTTTTGATCAGCTCTGCGTTGCTTTTCTCTTTCGCTCAGTTATGTAGCTATCTACATGCCTTCGCTCATTCAAAAAGCGCCTTGATCTGATCAAAAAATCCGATCAAGCAGCTCCGATGTAAACATCTCGCTCTCTTTACTTATCAACCAGGTAATGCGTGTGGACACTTGAACAGGCCAAGCTATCGTTTAAGGAGGTGATCCAGCCCCAGGTTCCCCTAGGGCTACCTTGTTACGACTTCACCCCAGTCATGAATCACACCGTGGTAACCGTCCCCCTTGCGGTTAGACTAGCTACTTCTGGTGCAACCCACTCCCATGGTGTGACGGGCGGTGTGTACAAGGCCCGGGAACGTATTCACCGCGACATTCTGATTCGCGATTACTAGCGATTCCGACTTCACGCAGTCGAGTTGCAGACTGCGATCCGGACTACGACCGGTTTTCTGAGATTTGCTCCACGTCGCCGCTT
>NZ_JRLB01000066.1 GCF_000764495.1 Nitrincola sp. A-D6 | reverse complement strand
AAACACCAGAGCTCCATCGGGATTATGAGGGTCTTTTACTTTGGGCGCATGTGGGATATGGGCACGGATCTGTGCTAGTGGATCACCTGTATTTTCCGGCAACTGAATGCACATAAAACACCCTCGCGACCAGGTATACACGATGCGACGCTTACGATCAAAACGGACGGGGTTTTGAACGCTGATATTGAATAAAATCCAAGGCACCACTAGAAAACCTATGACAAATAGCCCCCAGCCTATACCTCGACCGTGTCGTTCAAGACTATCCCTTTTAAATTCATCATATGAACGTCCAGTTTTAGTAAATCCAGGATTATTTATATCTTCATAAAACTCAAAAGAAGAAATAATATACTCCTCACGAAACAGCATGTAATGAATTTTTTCATAAGCAATACCTGGCTCACCATCCTTGGTAAACCAGCCAGGATCATAATTCGCAATAGAACCAAAAAAAATGGCAAAAAAGATAATTTTAAGCCAGACATTGATTCCCATTGCGGCCATGGAGGGGACCTCAATTGTATCCTGATCAATCCGGGTAATGGAGAGATTGATCGCTTCAACCACATCTGGGTTTTCAGTGGGATTGGGAATCAGTTGAATTGGAGGTAACGCCATCAGTAGGGCATATCCTTGGTGTACAACTCCGTACGTGGATTCTGCATAAACGCTTCAATCGCCTTTTCAGTTTTACGCTTCTTGAATGCAAACTGTGGCAGTAGCTGCAAACGGGCAATGTTGTAAAAGAAGTAATCCATCCACAGCACATACTTGGGTTTACGCTTAGGTCCCAGCTGATTCAGCCATTGAGGGTCCGGGTTGGTCATAAAATCGGTGATAAACGTCCGCAGATAAT
>NZ_JRLB01000065.1 GCF_000764495.1 Nitrincola sp. A-D6 | reverse complement strand
CCTTTTGCTGATCCCTTTTTGTTTTTACTTACTGACACGAATTAGTTGTGAATAATCCGGGTTTTCAGGACTGATCGTCCCATCGACTCTTGCCTGTGCACGCAGTTGTTCCAGAGTCAGTGCATCGCTGATCCAGCCTTTTTTCTGTGCAAAGCCATCTCCAAATCCGGGCAATAACACCCGATAATCGAGTAAACCTGCCCAGGTTGAATGTTCAGGATCATGGCGAAGCAGACTGGTGACGCAGTTGTCCAGCAGTGTATTGTAGAAACGCGGTTTTTCGAGAATATCGGTGACATCTTCCATCAAACCACGTAATAGATAAGCCTGCTGTGCTTCATCCAGTTGCAAACGATAGAGTAAAACGCGTTCGCCACGTATATGACTGCGCAGACCGATAATGTCAGCTTCTGTGCCCAGCACCAGCATTTTGGGGTACTGATTCAGTAATCCTTTCACCGGACTATAGCTTTGCTCCGGCCGCAAACGTGCCTCAAACGAAACTGCCAGATATTGATCATCTGCAAAACCAAAACTGACGAAGGCATGTGCTAAACCCATACCGGAAAAATGCGATACGCCTAACCAGACATCCTGCAGTTGCTCAATATCATAACTAGATTGTCGATAGTCTGCCGAGCGTATTTCTCCGCTGGAATCGTAGCGAAAATCGCGTAGATGATTGACATGAAAATAGCGACTATCCACGACTGTTACTTCAGGCAAATACGTTTGACCAAGTAACCAAGGCCCTTGATGCGTAGGTTGGCGCAAAACCAACAGAACCACTGTAGCCATCACAACCAGAAATACTGCCCACCCCACCCTTCTACTCCAGTGCTTTAGCATTTTCATACCCTAAAAGGGG
>NZ_JRLB01000064.1 GCF_000764495.1 Nitrincola sp. A-D6 | reverse complement strand
CGTCAACAAAATGGTTGAACTCGGCTCTGGCAGCCAGCGCGAAATCAGTGACATCATGCTGACGCGTTACGGCTGTTATCTTATTGCCCAGAACGGTGATCCCAGGAAGCAGGAAATTGCCTTTGCTCAAACCTATTTTGCCATGCAGACTCGCAAAGCAGAGTTAATTGAACAGCGCTTACTGGAAGCAGAAAGGGTTTCTGCGCGCAAGAAATTATCCTGCACGGAAAAAGAGCTATCTGATGTAATTTACGAACAAACTGGCGGCAACCAGAATTTTGCCTTGATCCGCAGCAAAGGCGATGCAGCACTGTTTGGTAAAAGTACCCAAGCGATGAAAGCACAGTGGCAAGTGCCGGACACCCGCCCATTGGCTGACTTTGCCCCCACCATCATTCTTAAAGCTAAAGACTTTGCTACCGAAATCACCATTCACAATGCTCGTGAGCAGACAATGCAAAATGAGCCACAAATTTCACAAGAGCATGTCATCAATAACCAAGCCGTGCGCCAAACATTACTGAGTCGCGGCATTCGTCCAGAAAACCTGCCACCCGCTGAAGATGTGAAAAAGGTAGAACGCCGCTTAGCATCAACAGAAAAGAAAGCGATTAAAAATCCAGACGGATTGGAGGAGTAATGAGATAAAAACAAGCATTAGCGCTTCGGTTCCTCCAATGCGTGATATTCCAATCTATGAACTGGATAATGGCAACAGGGGCTGGAAGGGTTAAATAGAGCGTTGAATAAACAACATTTGACTGTGCAACTGCACCAGCAAGAAGCTTTTATGCACGGAATGCACCAAAATAATGCATCTGATGCACAGTTAACGAGCGAGCGCCCCGTAATACAAGGGATTACCAAGGAATGGCACACTCTTTGCTGCTTCCCCATCAACAAAGCTGTTCAATTATTGTTGTATACCCTTGGCGCGACAGCGATTGCGACGCCATTCCAACAAGAGACACTGATTATGGAACTGTCACCCCGCGAAAAAGACAAACTGCTACTTTTCACCGCCGCGCTGGTTGCCGAGCGACGCAAAGATCGCGGTGTAAAGCTCAACTACCCCGAAGCTGTTGCCTATATCAGCGCCGCCATTATGGAAGGTGCGCGTGATGGGCGCACCGTGGCTGAACTGATGGACTTCGGCCGCACACTACTCACCAGTGACGATGTTATGGACGGCATCCCCGATATGCTGCCAGAAGTACAGATCGAAGCGACCTTTCCGGACGGCACCAAGCTGGTCACTATTCACGACCCCATCGTTTAAAGGAGTCTGTCATGATACCTGGAGAAATGCGCGTTACCCCCGGTGACATCACACTCAATGCCGGGCGGGAAACCTGCCAGGTCACTGTTGCAAATACCGGGGATCGCCCGGTGCAAATTGGCTCGCATTACCATTTTTTTGAAGCCAATGAAGCCTTGAGTTTTGATCGGGAAAAGACGCGGGGTTTCCGGCTCAATATCGCTGCCGGCACAGCGGTGCGTTTTGAGCCGGGTCAGAGCCGCACCGTTGAGCTGGTAGCCTATACCGGTGAACGCCGGGTGTTTGGCTTTCAGGGCAAAATCCAGGGCGATCTTTAACCAAGTCAGGAGTAGCACATGGCAACGATTTCACGACAGGCTTATGCCGAAATGTTTGGTCCCACCAAAGGTGACCGTTTGCGCCTGGCCGATACCGAACTCTGGTTGGAAGTTGAAGACGACCTGACGATCTATGGTGATGAAGTTAAATTTGGTGGCGGCAAGGTAATCCGTGATGGCATGGGACAATCGCAGTGTCCCAGCGCCAAAACCGCAGACCTGGTGATCACCAATGCACTAATTATCGACCACTGGGGGATTATCAAAGCCGATGTAGGTATTAAAGAGGGCCGCATTCTGAAGGTTGGCAAAGCCGGAAATCCGGATACCCAGCCGGGAGTGGATATCATCATAGGCCCAGGCACTGAAGTGATTGCTGGCGAGGGTCAGATACTCACCGCTGGTGGTATTGATGCGCATATCCACTTTGTTTGCCCACAACAGATTGAAGAAGCCCTCTGCTCGGGTATCACCACCATGCTGGGGGGTGGAACAGGCCCCGCCACGGGCACCAACGCCACTACCTGTACGCCAGGGCCCTGGAATATCCATCGCATGCTTGAAGCCGCCGATGAATTCCCGATGAACCTCGGTTTTATGGGTAAAGGTAATGCCAGTTTACCGGAAGCACTGCGCGAACAGGTTGCAGCAGGTGCCATGGGCCTTAAACTTCATGAAGACTGGGGCACCACACCTGCAGCAATTGATTGCTGCCTGAGTGTTGCCGATGAAATGGATGTGCAGGTCGCCATTCATACCGATACCCTGAATGAATCCGGTTTTGTCGAATCAACCCTGGCCGCCATCAATGGCGGGTGATTCATACCTACCATACCGAGGGTGCCGGTGGTGGCCACGCACCGGATATCATCAAGGCTTGTGGCGAAAGCAATGTACTGCCTCATCGACCAATCCAACCCGCCCTTACACGGTGAATACCGTGGATGAACATCTGGATATGCTGATGGTTTGCCATCATCTGGACCCATCCATTGCTGAAGATGTCGCTTTTGCTGAATCGCGTATACGTCGTGAAACCATCGCCTCTGAAGATATTCTGCATGATCTGGGGGCTTTTTCGATGATTGCCTCTGATTCCCAAGCCATGGGCCGTGTGGGTGAAGTCATTACTCGTACCTGGCAGACCGCCCACAAAATGAAAGTACAACGCGGGGCGCTTGCTGAGGATACGGGGGAAAACGATAACTTCCGCATTAAACGCTATATCGCCAAATACACCATTAATCCGGCTATTGCGCATGGTATCAGCCATGAAGTCGGTTCGATCGAAGCCGGTAAACTCGCCGATTTGGTGTTATGGAAGCCCGCCTTTTTCGGTACCAAGCCCAGCCTGATCGTTAAAGGCGGCTTTATTGCCATGGCGCCAATGGGCGATCCTAACGCCTCTATTCCCACACCTCAGCCGGTGCATTATCGCCCCATGTTCGGCAACTACGGTAAAGCCTGCCAACGTACCTCTATGCTGTTTATGTCGAAGGCGGCTATTGCCGCGGGTATACCTCAGCAGTTGGAACTGAAAAGCCTGATCGGTGAAGTGCGTGATTGTCGAACGGCCACAAAAGACAAGATGATTCACAACAGCTACCAGCCGGAGATCAGCGTCGACCCACAAACCTATGAGGTATTGGCGGACGGGCAACTGCTGACTTGTGAGCCAGCCACTGAGACTGCCGATGGCACAGCGCTACTTTCTTTTTTAATCGCATCACAGAAACGCAACGGACTAAAGCATGATTCGACTCACTGAAAAACTGGATAGCCCTCAACCGACCGATATCAGCCTCAGCCTGAGTATCGATCAGCGTATTCGCAGCCGCCTGAAGGTTACCCTGGATGATGGCCGAGATGCCGGATTGTTTCTGCCTCGTGGTCTGATCCTGCGTGGCGGTGATTGCCTGCGCAGTGAGTGTGGCAGGTGGTTGAAATCAAAGCCTCAGCAGAAACTGTCTCAACAGTCCGTTGCGATGATCCTTTGCTGCTGGCCCGGGTTAGTTACCACCTGGCAACCGCCATGTACCCTGCAGATAGCGCCTGGGTTTGTACGCTACCAGCATGATCACGTGCTGGATGCCATGGTCGAGGGCTTAGGCGTTAAGGTGGTCTGTGAACAACAACCTTTTGAACCCGAAGCCGGTGCCTATAGCAGTGAAAATGGCCAGCATCATGGCCACAACCATGATCACGACCACACACATACGCATTAATCTGATTGATAAAGGAAAGCCCCATGAAAACCACCTATACATTCGCTATCACGGCCGCTCTGATGCTGGTCTCACCTATGTTGCTGGCCCACTCCGGTCATGACCACAGCCAAAGCAGCTTTATTTCCGGTCTGTTGCACCCTCTCACGGGCCTTGACCACTTAGCCATGTTACTTGGAGTGGGTGCCTTAGGTGCCTGGCAAACGGCAAAACAGCGCATCCAGCTATACACTGGCACCTTGGGTATTCTATTCGCCGGAGCGGTAATCGGCCTGCTAACACAAGTCGGTACAGGTATTGAAACACTGATTATAGCTTCAATGTTTATCATTGCCGTCGCTCTGTTCTTTGCCGCCCGCGGTCTGCTGCCGATGATCGCTGCGCTGGCACTGGTGATGTTCCATGGCTGGGCGCATGGTCTGGAAATGCCTGCTGGCGGCGTATTCACCTTTATGCCCGGCATGCTGATCATGGCCGCACTGATCATGCAGCAGGTTTCGCCCTGGGTAAAACCTTTCAGCCAAAATGGCTGGGTGCTGGCAGTGGCGCTGCTGCATTGTTGATCACGTTGCTGGGCTAAAATCATGCTACCAAGCCTGCGCCTCTATCAGCTCATCAGTCCATCCCTGCCTATCGGTGCGTTCACCTATTCGCAGGGCCTGGAGTGGGCCATAGAAGTGGGCTGGGTCGCAGATCAGCCCAGTCTGTATGCCTGGCTGGACAGTGTACTCAAACACAGTGTCAGCACCCTGGAGTTGCCGGTATTAATCCGGCTGTATCAGGGCTTTGCACAGGCCGATAGCCAGCAGGTCGATTACTGGTGTCAGTATCTCTGCGCCAGCCGGGAAACCGCCGAACTGCGTGCCGAAGAGTCACAACGCGGTAAGGCGCTAGCGGTATTGCTACCTTCGCTGGGCATAGAAATTCCACCCGCCAGCATCGACGCGGTTAAATCGACACAACTGGCTGGCATGGCGCTGGCCGCCCAGCATTGGCAGATTCCACTGGATGAGCTCTGCAGTGGCTACTTGTGGAGCTGGCTGGAAAACAGCGTAATGGCTGGGGTCAAACTGGTGCCATTAGGGCAAACCAGCGGCCAGCAATTACTCCTCAGCCTGTCTGAAACCCTGCCTGAATTACAACAACAGGCACTGGCTATTGCCGATGAGGCGGTGGCCGGTTGCACCCCGGCATTGGCCATCGCCAGCGCCTGTCATGAAACCCAATACACGCGTTTATTTCGCTCTTAATCTGTTAACAGGACACGCACCCATGAGTGACTACAAATCCCCTTTACGTATCGGCGTCGGTGGCCCGGTGGGTTCCGGTAAAACTGCACTGTTAGAAGTGCTGTGCAAGGCAATCCGCGACCGTTACAGCATCGCGGTGGTAACCAATGATATCTATACTCAGGAAGACGCCAAAATCCTGACCCGCGCCGAAGCCCTGCCCGCCGATCGTATTGTCGGGGTTGAAACCGGCGGCTGCCCGCATACCGCGATTCGTGAAGATGCTTCCATGAACCTGGCCGCCGTTGAAGAACTGGCCAAACTGCACAAAGACCTGGATGTCGTGTTTGTCGAGAGTGGCGGCGATAACCTCAGCGCCACCTTCAGCCCGGAACTGGCTGACCTGACCATCTATGTTATCGATGTCGCCGAAGGTGAAAAAATCCCGCGTAAAGGTGGCCCCGGTATCACCAAATCTGACCTGTTAGTGATCAACAAGATTGACCTGGCACCCTATGTCGCGCCAGCCTTGAAGTGATGGAGCCGATACCCAGCGCATGCGCCCGAACCGTCCTTATGTATTCACCAACCTGAAAACGGGTATCGGCCTGGATGTGATTATCGATTTCGTCATCAAACAGGGCATGCTGGATGCTGCCTGACAAGGATACCGCTGTATGACTGATCTGAGCCTGCCAGTATAGCCCCGGATACCCAGGACGGCTGGCGTGCACGCATCGCACTGGCCTACAGCCCACGGCGTGAGCGCACCCGGCTGATCCACTGCCAGCGTATCGGTCCGTTATCGGTGCAGCGCGCCTTCTACCCGGAAGGGTCGGTATGCCACAGCTACCTGCTACACCCACCCGGTGGCGTAGTCGGTGGTGACCGACTGGAAGTCGCGGTACAGATACAGCCAGAAGCCCATACCTTGATCACCACCCCCGGTGCCACCAAGTTTTATCGCTCCGGGGGACGCCTGGCGCATTATCGCCAGCATTTTCAGGTTGCCGAACAGGCCGCACTTGAGTGGCTACCGCAGGAAAATATCTTTTTTCCGGACAGCCGTCTGTCCATGCAGACGCAGATTGAACTGCACAGCCGCTCACGCTTTATCGGCTGGGAAATGCAATGTCTCGGACGCCCGGTGATCAATGAACGTTTTGACCGGGGCCAGGTGCGTTCATCACTAAGCCTGAGTATCGACCAAAAGCCTCTGCTGATTGAGCACTTCAACTGCAATGCGGATCAGTTACAGCAGGCCTCTGCAGGTCTCAGAGGCTATCCCATGCAGGCCACCCTGCTGATCAACCCCGCCGATGACGCGTTATTGCAACAAGTCAGGGAGGTAATTACCCAGTCAGCCGCCACCAATATCCTTGCCGGAGCCACCCGACTCGACAGTCTGATCGTGGTGCGCCTGCTGGGCCATCAAACCGAACCCCTGTTACAGCAGATGATTGCCATCTGGCAGGCAGTGAGACCGACAGTGATGGGACGCCCAGCTTGTCTACCGCGGATCTGGGCAACCTGAGCTAGCAGACGTCTACTCCCACCGGGCCTCAGCTTCTGACAGCACAAACCTCACATCCTTGCCATCTGCACGCATCTGAATAACGGCTTTGGGCGATCCATCCGGATTAAGCTGCACCAGGCCTATGCCAGCTGCATTCAGCAGTCGCTCACCATGATCTGCCGTTTCTGGTTTGTGTGGAATGACCTTCATACTACGACGCCGCGTGAACCAATTAAGCGGTGATTTAGGTGAATATAGCCAACGGTTTAGGCGGTCAAATACATCCAGCAACCGTTTGGGAAACTCATTTTTGATGCCACTACTGGTTATTTGCCATAAATCAGGTCCACGCTGGTTACCACGTAACTGGATTTCATACACAAATGAGTAATGCACGTCTCCGGAAAGAATAATGAAGTGTTGAGGCGTTCTGGGATGTCGAAACATGTTGATCAAGGTAGAGGCTGATCCTGGATGAGCCATCCAGTTTTCAGCATCCACAATGAGTGGTTTACCAAACCAGGCAAAGGTTCGTTGCACCGTTTCGATTAACTTGACCCCAAACATTGGCGCAGGCGATACCAGCACAACAGCATCCAGATGCATAAGTTGCTGTTGCAGATCGGTTAACGCTTCCCAATCCATAAGCCAGAGGGTTTTTCAAGCGATACTTCTGAACGCCAGCGATGAGTGCGGGTATCCAAAACAACCAGAGCGGGCTCTGTCGGCCAGACATAATGCCATTTAGAAAAATGCAGAAGCCGACGCAGCAAATCATCATGTTCCTCACATCCAGGCTTTGCTAATACTAACTGGACATCCTGCATAAGCTCTTTTGAGAAATCCTCAGGGCAGTTACCCCAGCCCTGGCAGATTAAATAACCTAGCAGAGCATTGCCAATGATCCTCGATGAAAAATCATGGTTATAGGCGGCTTGTTCCCAAGCGGCAGTAAGATTCCAGTCATCGGTAACATCATGGTCATCAAAGATCATCGCCACCGGAAGATGAGCCAAAGCCCGGCGTACTTGTGGCAGCCCTTGAACAAACGCTTGAATGACACCTTGCTGTTCAAGAAAATCAGTTTGCTGCTTGGCCGTTAAATGTGAAGGTACAGACCAGCCCTGTTCACTTAGCAACCAATCCCAGCTTTCCGGGGACCAAACAAGCAAATACATCCCCAGCACTTCAGCCAACGAAATCAGATGATTCTGGCTGAATCCGAGGTGAAAACCGGTTTCGTGCGCCCC
>NZ_JRLB01000063.1 GCF_000764495.1 Nitrincola sp. A-D6 | reverse complement strand
CGGGGCGGGCGGGGCGGGCGGTGTCGCTGGCAGCAGCGGCAGCTCTGGCAGCACCGGCGGCACGGGTACACTATGGGCTGGCGGATATGGCGGTAACGGCGGTACTGGAGGTAGTGGTGGCACTGGTGGCAACGGTGGCCACGGTGGTCACGGCGGTGACGGTGCATATGGCGTAGATGTCATTGATTCTACCCTGACCAACTCCGGTAACATTTATGGCGGTGCGGGCGGTAATGGCGGCAGTGACGGTAGTGGCGGTTTTATTATCAGTGGTGGTGATGGTGGTAACGGTGGCGCTGCTGTCAGCCTTGATCATTCTGTTTTTACCAACTCCGGCACGATCGTCGGCGGCATTGGCGGTAGCGCCGGTGGTGTTACCGGTAGTGGCGGTAACGGCGGCGTTGGCATTTCGGCCCTCGGTACCTCAACCATTACTAACAGCGGTTCCATCGCTGGGGGCGCCCACGGCACCAGCCTCATCAGCGGCCCCCAGGCCAACGCCATCAATCTATCCGGCGGCGGTAATACGCTGATCCTCGAGGCCGGTTGGTCAATCAGTGGTAGGGTCGTCAGCAGCAGCGGCACCACCAATGGCGGCGATACCCTCGTACTGGGGGGAACCGGGAACAGCAGCTTTAACGTCGACAACCTTGGCTCCGGCCAGCAATACCAGGGTTTTCAAACGTTGGATATGACCGGTAGCGGTACCTGGACCGTGACGGGGAGCAACACCAGCAGCCTGGGCTGGAACCTGAAGGGTGGGACGCTGTTGATCTCTTCCACCTTCCCGAGTTTTGAAGAGTCTGTCTTCGCGATAGATCCCTACACTACCGAAAACGGTTTTGCTCTCCTTGTCACCTACTCCACCGGCAGCGAGTTGGGCGACTCCACAATCAACTTCGACGGCGGCACCTTGCGCACGGCAAGAGCGACCATGCTGAATCAGAACATGATTCTTGCTGGTAACAATAATTTCGATAACGGTGGCAACAGCAATATCCTGTCTGGCGTTATCAGTGGTATGGGGGGCATGAACTTTGCCGGGACCGGCCACACGACGCTGACCGGCGCCAACACCTATGCGGGCGGCACCACAATTTCTGCTGGCACCTTGGTGATCGGCCATGGCGGCACTGCCGGCTCTATTACTGGCGATGTCACCAACAATGCGGCCCTGTTCTTCAATCGTTCGGATGCCTTGAGCTTTGCGGGCGAGATCAGTGGCTCTGGATCGTTGACTCAGCAAGGCGCTGGCACTCTGACGCTGACCGGCAGCAACAGCTACACTGGCGGTACCACGATCTCTGATGGCACCTTGCAGATTGGTGATGGCGGGGTGAGCGGTTCAATTGACGGTAACGTCACTAACAGCGGGGCCCTGATCTTCAACCGTTCGGATGATCTGGACTTTGTGGACGAGATCAGTGGTTCTGGTTCGTTGACCCAACAAGGTGGTGGCATCCTGACGCTGACCGGTAGCAACAGCTACACTGGAAGTACCACCATCTCTGGCGGCACCTTGCAGATTGGTGATGGCGGGGTGAACGGTTCGATTGACGGTAATGTCACTAACAATGGGGCGCTAATCTTTAACCGCTCGGATGCCTTGAGTTTTGCGGGTGAAATCAGCGGTTCTGGATCATTGATCCAGCAGGGAGTTGGGACTCTCACGCTGGTCGGTGCCAATACCTACAGTGGTGACACCATCATTTCTGCGGGTAAGCTTCTCGTCAACGGCAGCATCGCAGGGAATACCTTCGTCAACAGTGGCGCCATCCTGGGTGGCTCCGGCACAGTGGGCAACCTTGTTGTCAACAGTGGCGGTATACTGTCACCGGGCAACAGTCCTGGCCTCCTGAACATTACCGGCGACCTCACATTGAGCCCGGGCAGCACTACCGTCATGGAAATTGACGGCCCCACACCGGTACCCAGTATGACCAGATCAACGTCAGTGGCACCGCAACGCTGGATGGCACGCTCGACCTGCAGTTCAGCCATGCGCCAATTGCTGGTACTAAATACAATCTAATCAATGCAGGCAGCCTGGTACTGGCGGGCGATCCGCAGAACGGCTTCAATCCCATTATCGACAATATCAGCAACAATCTCGGTGCCAGCCTGCAGCTCACCCCAGTGATTACGGGTACTGAGTACGGCATGCTGATCGAACAGCTGAGCTTTGAAGCGGTAGTCAGTGACCTACTGACGCCGAACCAGCAGAGCCTTGCGCTCAACCTCGACAGTTTCGCTACCTCGGTTCAGGCTGTAGACCTCTTCGATGCGCTCAATATGCTTCCTGCGGAACAGCTACCTGACGCCTACGGAAGCCTCTCTGGGGAGCAGCATACCCACACCCTGCCACAAGTGGCGCGTGCGTCCCATCAGTTCACTCGGATCATTGGCGAGCAGTTGACCAAGCCGAGCCGGACTGTTTGGCTGCGAGGAATAAGCGGATTGGGTGACATCGATAGCGATGGCAAAGCATCGAAGGCAAAGCATAAAAGCCATGGCGTGGTGCTGGGTTACGATAGTGAAATGCAGGATGGTCTACTGGCCGGGGTGGCTTTCGGCTACACCTACAGCAATGTCGACATGCACGCGGGTGGCACTGGTATCGACAGTTACCAGTTGGCCGCCTATAGCCGCAAGCAGTGGACCGATAACTATCTCAATACCATCTTTGGCATAGGTCACCACAATGTCAACAGTACACGAGAGGTGCAGTTCACTGGTTTCTCCGGTGCTGCAAAGGCCGAATACAACATCGATGCGCTTGGCTTGTCGCTTGAAGTGGGCAGGCATTACACCTTGTCCGATAACCAACGGGTGACACCGTATGCTGGATTGGAGTACGGTCATTATCGCCAGAATGGCTTTACCGAAACCGGTGCTGTTGATGCCAATCTGACCTATGGTAACGACCGCATGAATTCGCTGCGCTCGGTATTAGGGGCACGTATGAGCAGCGAGCTAAAAAGTTCCGGTGGTATGCAGTTCGACACCACGCTGGGCCTGTCCTGGGTACATGAACACCTGTATCGCGAGGCTTCACTCAACCCAGCCTTTGCTGTGAGTGGCGACGTTCCGTTCAATATCAAGGGGCCAGCCACGGATCGCAACCGTGCGCGGACCCTGCTGGGTGTTAGTGCACACTTGAGCAAGTATTCGCAGCTGGATCTGGAGTACCGTGGAGAATTTGCCGACTCCGACCGACAGCACGCCATCGCTGCGACCTTCCGGATGATGTGGTGACTCATCCTGCAAACTAAGCCTATACCTCGCAGTGTGTGGCTACAGGCACACTTAGCGCCTCGCCATCGACTGGTTGAAAATAAACGCCCTGTCAAGTACTTCTCGACCCGAGAATTCAATAGCTATATTATTATCGATGGCGCGGTATTATTCATTTGGGCGAACGCTTCGTAACTCACAAGCAAACGAACACGCCGCTATCTACCTGATAGATCAGACAGTAGGTGTGTTATGGCTCAAGAACTCGTCATGAACCTATTCAATCATCATGTTTTTTCTTCAACGGATATTGATGAAATTCGTCATGTGCTGGGAAAACAGTTCACGCCACATGAGTTAAACATCACGAAAAAAAGAGCCCGCCTGAATTCTTCTGTTTGCAGCTGCGCCGTTAACAGACTTGGATTATCGTCGTTCTCATACGGCGAGGGTGCACCGATAGAAGCTGCAGTAAAAGAAGACCAATGTTCCGAGGTTATTTCACTTAATTTTCTAACTTCAGGTTCCGGTAGATTACAGCAACATGGCGAATCCAGTGATATTTCAGCGAATCAGGGACTGGTCATTAACATGGATAGGCCCTACAAGCTGGATCTGCAGGGGTATGCTGGTGATGCACTGATATTTAGCCATGATGCACTTCGGCAACATGCTCGCGGCTTATTTGGAGAAAAGGCAGGAGATATTAATTTTCAACTGGCCAAAAACGTTGATCTTGCCAAGCCCGCCGGTCTCGCACTAAAGAATGCCATGACTTACGCAATGAGCGAAATGAATGGACCGCTTGGGGTCTTGAGGAACCCCATCAGCCTTGTCAACCTTGAAAATTATCTGCTGACGCAATTTATTACCCTGCATCCGAATAGCTTTGCGGATATTGCCGAATCAGCTTCAAATCCCGTGGTCATGCCTCGTAATCTCAAGCGTGCGCGAGATTATATTCATGCCCATGCTCATGAAAAAATCACTCTGGAAGAGTTGGCGACTTATGCGGGCTGCAGCTACCGATCACTTCAAAACATCTTCGGCAAGGTATTAGGCACGTCACCCATGGAGTACCTCAGGAGTGTTCGCCTGGAGGGAATTCGGAACGAACTGCTCAATGCAGGTGACAAACAAAGAACGGTGACAGAAATAGCTAACCAGTGGGGATTTGTTCATATGGGACGGCTGGCCTGTATGTACAGGAAGCAGTTTGGTGAATTGCCATCAGATACATTGAAACAAAGAAATTCATACCCTCATAGATCATCTGGAACTAGTCGACTAGGTAGGATCTGACAGTTTATTTGTACAGAAATGAGTAGCCTGGACAAGTATGTTGTAGGAGCCCGGTCCCCGGGCGAAAGGGTTCGCGGTTTGTTGTAGGAGCCCGGTCCCCGGGCGAATCAACTCTTTTCAGACAAACAACACACCATCCTGTTTGGCGGCTTCGCACAGACAGCTGCTGGGTTCCTTTAGCAACAGGGTTATATTCTTTTGATTAGCCGTTTCTGATTCCGTAAGCCTTTCGAGAACCCATCTTACATATCCATTTTGCGCACCTTTATCCACATCACGCACATATCCACTTCCTCTTTATGATTGAGTGTTGAACTCAACTCTGTATCGCGTATTTAATAGCTGAGATTTAAATTCAGGACATGTTATTTAACAAGGTTTTATTTCATACCGGTTTTATTTCTGAATTTTTTCGGTGATTTTTTTCTGTGTTTTCAGCACGAACAGCAGCCTCGCGCCTGAATGTTCGGTTGTGCTTACGAGCGGTATACCTCCTGCTATTTGAGCGTGATCTTCGAACCACTTTCACGTCAGTTGGGTTTTATACGGATAAAGTAAATACGGTCTGATTAGAAATATCAATGCCAAAAACGCCAAGTATTATTGCGGGTAAAATAAGAATGAACAAAGTATACCGACTAATAAAGAACCGCGTATCTGGTGTTGTCCAGGTTGCACCCGAAATTGCACGTTCACATGGCAAGGGTCGGAGCCTCGTTAAGAGTGCGGCACTGGCCGCTACACTCGCCTGCGCCGCCCCAACAGCCTGGGCGGTGACAACACTTGTCAACTCATCGGGCACAGACGGCACCGATGGAACGGTTGGAAGCACTGGATCTGTAGGCACGGATACCATCCCGACCGGTGGCAACGGTAGCAGCGGTGGTGACGGCACCAATGGTGGTCTTGGCTACCAGTTCCCAGACGCCGATGCATACTTGTTAAACGGTACCATTCGCGGCGGTTATGGCGGTACCGGCGGTCAGGGTGGTGCTGGTGGTATCGGCTACAACTCTAGCGTCACTGGCAGTAATGGCAGCGCAGGCAGCGATGGTATCAGAGGTACCGATGGCGGTATCAACTGTATTAACTTTGATGTTTTTAGCGGTAACTGTCTCTATGGTAACGGTATCGATGGCACCGATGGTACTGATGGTGGAGTAGGTGGCAATGGTGGAGCGGGTGATGCAGGGGGTGCCGGTGGCTTGGGCAGTAGCGGTGGCGATGGCGGTGACGGCAATATAGCTGTGTCTGGAACAGGGTTCACCCTGACCATTAACATTTCTGGCACGATTGTGGGTGGTGACGGCGGTTTCGGCGGCGCGGGCGGTATGGGAGGTACGGGCGGCAAGGGTGGCGACGGCGGCAGCGGTGGTGATGGCGGTAGTGGTGGCAGGGGTG
>NZ_JRLB01000062.1 GCF_000764495.1 Nitrincola sp. A-D6 | reverse complement strand
TTAGATTAGTAAAATAAGCCCGTGGTAATAAGGTGACAGAACTTAGCCTTCCTGCGTCTGCAGCAAACTGCTCAGATTATCACGGTATCGGCCTTGTTGTTCAGTATCAGCCTGTTTGAAGCGTACATCCTGCTCCACCAAAGACTGCATCAGTGACTTGGCAAAGTCTTGTTGCTGCTGCATGAACTCCAACATTGGGTTGTTGATCTGTTCTTTCAATTGCTGCATCAACTGCCCCAAACGACGCTCTGGACGCGATTGCTCCTCAGCATCCGAAAGCTGCTGGGTTTGTTGGTATTGACTAGCCATACTACGTACTTCGGTACGCGTCATACTAAGATCAAATGCATTTAATTGACTGGCATCCAGGGACAAGCCACCCACTTGTTCAAACGCTTTCTGTACATCACCGTGATAAAACTCATCAGCTAACTGACCAACATCACGAATCAGGTTCTGAATAGAATCGATTTCATCCACATTGAGGTCACCTTCGATAGCAAATGAGAAGCCAGAACTTTGTGTACGACTCATATCAAACACCATCGCACTGTTACCTTCTCCATCAACAGCCGCTGCCATGCCTGACTGAAAGGCTTCACTACGATCAAAGCGAATATTCACCTGATCACCTTCGCGAGTGGTAATATTCAGCTCAAAGCTATCAGCCCGCTCAAAACGCTGAGCCGCCGACATGGACACCAGTCCCATAGCTGTATTCTGTTCCGGCGATAGTGCCCGAAGTTTGTCAAAAGTAAGCTCTTCAGTACGGGCTACATCATCGGCAATTTTACCCTCCAGCATCTTTAACCCTGAAAGAATGTCTTTGGCTTCTTCAAAGCCTTTCTCTACGCCTTTCATCGCACGGTCATACATCGCCTGAACTTTTTCTTCCGAGTCTCCACGTGCCCGAGCCATTTCCATGCCTTGAGCAACGAAGTTACTGATGCGGTCAGATACTTTTTCAGGGGTGAAATTACTCGCATCCAGTTTTTTCAGCCCTTCCAGATTCATACCTGGAATATGCTGCAGCATACTTTCCAGAATTTTACTTTGTAGTTGATTCAGCGCAGGACCGGAGTCGGATTTATTAGCCGTCACTTGCGACTGTCGTGCTTCACCAGAACGCACAAACCCAGGCTGGAAAGACGAAATATTAGACATAACGCTACCCTCATATTATCTGCACAGGGTATCGGCCGACACGGCGAAAGCTTTAGTTTTCGCCCAGAACGAAGCGCTCTCCCTGACTATCAATAACCCAGCGTTCCACTCCAGCTGTATTATCTAATTCAGCCCATTCGGCCAACTGATAATAAACTGTACGCTGAATGCGTCCTTCCATACCCAGTCGAATCATCAGATAGGGTGATGGCTCGCCTGTTACCGGATCGGTTTCTACCCGTAACGGATGCTCTGCACCGGCCTCTATTTGCTCACCTGTAGCGGTCTCAAATACCAGCACCGGGGGGCTCTGTTCCAGGCGATGAACACTGATGACCTGAAAGGGTACGTCTTCCACTTCAATGCCGACTTTTTCCACCGGTGTTTTGAGGTAGTAGCGCTCGCCCTCCTTCCACAGGATACGTGAAAACATTTTCACCATGGCGGTACGCTTGATCTCACCGCCTTGATAAAACCAGCGACCATCACGACTGATGCGCATGGGAATATCACCACAAAACTCGGGATTCCATTGTTCCAAAGGCGGTAATGGCTGATCTGAACGAACTTGTTTCAGCAGGTTTTCTGGGTGTGTCGGGTGTGTCATGTGTGTCTCCGGTTGATAGGTTAGAGCATAAGCCAGGTTGCCTGGCTTGTCATGTTTGCTCTTGCTGGATTGTTTTGTGCATTGCTGGTTTTGTGCCTTGCTGGGGTGGTGCCTTGCTGGGGTGGTGGTATTGCTTTGTTGTGACACGCTGTTCGTCATCCATGACCGCTCGACTGGCGCCATCCATGGCGCCAGACGGTCACACCAAAGCAATACCACCACCCCGCCGAAACTCTGTGCCAAATCAGATAATGCTAACTACCACGCAGAATCCCATGCACTAGATTAGATGATTCCAACCATCTCGCCGCTCCCCCCGAGCCAAGTCAGATGAGGTCTCCACACGCCCCCCCTGAACAGGATCAATTGAGAGATGGGTTGAAAGTTACCGCAGGATCACAGTTTGCACATCACCTAGTGATGTCTGCTCTTTAATAGAGTGATGTCGGCACCCAAGTTGGTGAGGGTTGATGGGATCGGATTTGGCTGACCCTGTGCGCCAAGGATGGCGCACCGGAGCCCCCATGGATGGGTTCACGGCGAGTCAG
>NZ_JRLB01000061.1 GCF_000764495.1 Nitrincola sp. A-D6 | reverse complement strand
TGGCCAGGTTGTTATGGTGCTTGGTGGTTCCGGATGCACAACGTGCAGCTGGTTTCGCTCCCGATCTACCCCTTGATCCCTTCAAAGCCTGGATGGAGATGTTTCATCGCTATATTGCCTCCGGGCTTGGTCTGGTGGCATTGGCTCTGGTCTGGATGGCGTGGAAAAATCGCAAAATCCCGGGCTACCCCGTTATTGTCAGTTGGGTATTACTGGGAATTATCTGCCTGCAGGGAGCCTTTGGTGCCTGGACGGTTACTCTGCAACTCTGGCCACAGGTTGTCACCCTGCATCTGTTGGGCGGCTTTACTGTGCTGGCGACATTTTTCTGGCTGCATTACCGAGTTAAAGCCTGTCGCCAGGCAGATAAACGGCCTATACGTCTGCCAGGGCTTTGGTGTCTGGTGGGTTTGTTATTAGTGGTTCAGGTTGCTTTGGGTGGCTGGACATCAAGCAACTATGCCGGTATCGCCTGTACCGGGTTTCCTACCTGTAACAATGAATGGTGGCCTGACTATATGGACTTTGACGAAGGTTTTCATTTAACGCAGGAGGTGGGTCCCAATTATCTCTATGGCCAGTTGCATGCCGGTGCCCGCACTGCAATTCATTACACACACCGTTTGGGTGCGCTGGCGCTGGGATTGGGGTTGTTTGTGTTGCTGCTGCACTATAAACGCCATACCAGCGCTCGTCCCTGGCTGCTGGCTGCTGTAGTTACATATCTGCTGCAAGTGTCATTAGGCATTATTCTGGTACTGAGTGCCCTGCCGCTATCGGTGGCTCTGTTACATACCGCCGGTGCCGCGTTACTTATGTTGCTGTTGCTACGTAGCGGTTTGTCGCTAGGCATTAGTGAATCTACATCTCAGGCTTATTCTTACAGGAAGGTGGTTCATGCGTAATACAGAACTGATTATACATCCAAAGCAGGAATTGGCCTCCTACCTGAGCCTCGCCAGGGATTATTTTGAACTGGGCAAGCCGCGCGTTGTGTTGGTAATGCTGGTATGTGCAGCTGTGGGTATGGCTCTGGCCGTTCAGGGAATACCCGATATGCTGCTGGTACTGACAGGTTTACTGGGCATAGGTTTGGCAGCGATGGGTGCGGCGGCATTCAATCACTTGTTAGATCAGCGTCTGGATAAACTGATGTTGAGAACCTCCCGGCGACCTGTGGCTGAAGGGCGGATTCGTGGCTGGCAGGCGGCTGTGTATGCCTCACTGTTGTCCCTGGCCGGATTAATGCTGCTATGGGTGGAGGTGAATCCACTGACAGCCATGCTGACAGCTATGGCACTCTTGGGTTATGCAGTGATTTACACGGCTTTTCTTAAATATGCCACGCCACAAAATATCACCATCGGTGGGTTAGCAGGTGCTGCACCGCCTTTATTGGGCTGGACCGCCATGACCGGACAGCTCAACCCGGATGCCTTATTGCTGGTTTTGATTATTTTTGCATGGACACCCCCGCATTTCTGGCACTGGCTATTCATAAGCGTGATGAGTACGCCAAGGCCGGGGTGCCCATGCTGCCTGTGACTCACGGTCTTGATTTCACTCGCTTGCAGATCTGGCTATATGGCTGGCTGACGGTAGTGGCGACACTCTTGCCATTTGCTACCGGCATGAGTGGCTGGATATACCTTTTCGGTATCCTGTTACTGAATAGTCGATTTATGTACTGGAATTGGAAAATTTGGCGTGGAAATGATCCCAAGGCGCCTCTTTCTGCCTTCTGGTTTTCAATACGCTACATTTTATATCTGTTTGGTTGGTTGTTACTGGATCATTACGTCTTATTAGTGTTCTAAGAAATTAGGTGTTCATGCTGTTAAAAATAATAATAACCAGATCCTTGATCTGATTAACAAGGGTGGCCTGGCCACCAAGGAGATACACTATGTTACTACATCAAATCAGTGGTGTTATGTTTCACCAACAAAGTATCTGGACGAATATTCGCGAGCGTAACTACACCTTCATTGAGTGCTATACCCATGCACTCTTGTGGCTCTGTGCTATAGCGCCGGTATCCTTCTTTATCGGGACAACACAGGTGGGCTGGAGTATAGGTACAGGCGAGTATGTCAAACTGACAACGGGCAGTGCCTTTATGATTGCTGTGGTGTTTTATATCGCCCTGTTGGCAGGTGTGGCCTTTATCGCCCATGTGATTCACTGGATGGAAAAAACCTACGGTGCTGATTCTGATCTGGAACATTGCATGGTATTGGCTACCTGTACGGCCACGCCGTTACTGCTTGCGGGTATTACCGGCTTGTGGCCGATGCTTTGGTTTGTGGTCGGTGTTGGCCTGGCGGCACTGGCCTACACGGTTTATATTCTTTACTCCGGTGTACCCGAGTTGATGAATATTCCCGCTGACAGGGGCTTTATGTTTTCCACTTCGATCCTCACTGTGGGTATGGTGGTGCTGGTGAGTATGCTGGCCTCTACTGTGGTGCTGTGGGATTTAGGAGTTGCTCCGAGTTTTGTATCAGCCTGAATTATATCGGCGCCCGTAAGGGATGTTTTATGGCACAATAAGGCTCTGGTTTGAGTAATCTCAACCAGAGCCTTATTATGTACAGGATGTACGGTATGCCGCGAGCGCATGGATGCGCAGGAGCGGCGCATGTACAGGATGTACGGACAGAAAACCGCTCCTGCGTTTTCTGCATAAGCGCCGTCCATAGCGCGATATGCCGCGGGCGCATTCAGCAATGTGAGGGGGATTGTGCGGCGTTATTTTAAACCTTTATTAGTGGCGGCAGTGCTGTTGTTTGGTGTGGCAGTCGTCTGGGGGTTACAGCAGTCCAATCTGTCTCGCAGTCTTCCCGAATCACTGGTGCTGTCCAACCTGCAGGGGCAACCTGTGGATCTGCATGATTTTCAGGGGCAACCCCTGGTGATTAATTTTTGGGCGACCTGGTGTCCACCCTGTATCCGTGAGATGCCGCTTTTGGCAAGTTATGCTGAAAAGGAGGGATTAACGCTGGTGCTGATCAATCAGGGTGAGACAGTAGATGTTATCAGTGACTATCTGGATGACGCTGGGTTGAGTTTTGAGCACTTGTTACTGGATCCACGACAAGCGGCTTTACAGGCCATGCAGGTTCGCGGGTTGCCAACTACACAGTTTTTTGATGCTCAGGGGCGCATGGTTAATGAGCACACTGGCGAGCTGCATGATGAGCAGCTACAGCAGTTTGTACAACGTTATCTGCAATGATCAGGACTCAGCGCTGCCGCTCATAAACACAGAGGTTCACCGCGCTGGCCAGGTTCAGTGATTCAATCAGTCCGGCACCTGGAATGGTAAAGGCTTTTGCCTGCAGTGCCGCTAACTGTTCACGTGGTACACCCCGGGCCTCATTACCAAACAGATAGCAGTCGCTGTGTCGAAAGGCCGCTGAGGTTATGGCGTCTCCGTGCATATCCAGGCAGGCAATTTGATTGAAGCGTCCAGTCAATGATTCAAGTGCAACATCCAACTCCAACGGTACATGAAAAATAGCCCCCATACTGGCGCGAATCACCTTGGGATTAAAGGGATCGACGCTGCCTGGACTTAGCAGGCAGCGAAAGCCGCCAAACCAGCCTAAAGTACGCAAAATAGTCCCCAGATTGCCTGGATCCTGTATCTGATAGAGGTAGATAGCGATATCTGTTTCTGCATAAACTGGCTGTATCGCTTGGCTGGGTACTATTGCCAGAATGCCTTGGGGAGATTTGGTATCTGAAATACTCGCCATCTGCTTGCTACTAATGACCTGCTTGTTGAACAGGCTAGGCCATTCAGCATAGTCTTCGGTTACTAGCAGGGTACTGGCTTGTAATTCTGTTTGCTTTTTAGCCGCTTTTTCCAGCTCCAATACCAGGTGTTCACCCTCCACCAGGCACTGGCCAAATTCCTGACGATACTTCTTCTGCTGCAATTTTTTGATCGCATCCAGTTTCATGCTTCAAGCCTCTGATTGCGACATGATATCCAGCGCCAGCGCTTCAGCGACCTTAATACCATCAATACCCGCGGATAGAATGCCGCCAGCATAACCGGCCCCTTCACCTGCCGGATAGAGTCCACGCACGTTCAGGCTTTGCAGGCTGCTTGCATCCCGCGTAATCCGGATGGGGGAGGAGGTGCGTGATTCTATCCCGGTGAGTACTGCATCCTCACGGTCAAACCCCCGGATTTTTTTGCCAAACGCAGGCAGGGCTTCACGTATCGCTTCAATCACATAATCAGGCAGGGCTTCAGCCAGGTCACAGAGTTTGACCCCCGGTTGATAAGAGGGGATCACTTCGCCGAGAGCCGATGATGGGCGGCCTTTGATAAAGTCTCCGACCAGTTGTGCCGGTGCGCTGTAATCACAGCCGCCCAACTGATAGGCGATGGCTTCGAGCTTTTCCTGCAGCTCAATACCAGCTAAAGGACTGCCGGGAAAATCCTTTTCTGGTTCAATGCCAACCACGATGCCCGCATTGGCATTACGCTCTTTGCGCGAGTATTGACTCATACCATTGGTCACCACTCGGCCTTCTTCCGAGGTGGCGGCGACAACCTGACCGCCTGGGCACATGCAAAAGCTGTACACAGCACGGCCATTTTTAGCATGGTGTATCAGCTTATAGTCAGCGGCACCGAGAGATTCGTGACCGGCGTATTTGCCCAGACGGGCTTTGTCGATCATGGATTGTGGATGTTCGATACGAAAGCCTATGGCAAAGGGCTTAGGTTCTATAAATACCTGCTTGCGGTGCAACATTCTGAAAGTGTCACGGGCACTATGACCCAGAGCCAGTACGACATGATTACTGGGAATCTGAGTGCCATCGGCAAGTTCCACTCCCCGAATTTGTCCGGCATCGATGATCATATCAGTGACTCTGGATTCAAAACGTATCTCACCACCCAGTTCGATGATCTCCGCACGCATTTTTGCTACCACACTGGTCAGACGGAAAGTGCCGATATGCGGTTTGCTGACATAGAGAATATTGTCTGGTGCACCTGCCTTGACGAATTCCTGCATCACCTTGCGGCCATAAAACTTGGGGTCCTTCACCTGACTGTAAAGTTTACCGTCGGAAAACAGCCCCGCACCGCCTTCACCATACTGCACATTGGATTCGGGCGAGAGTTGATGTTTGCGCCACAAAGCCCAGGTGTCCTGGGTTCGCTGACGCACATTGCGACCCCGTTCCAGCACGATAGGTTTAAAGCCCATTTGCGCCAATAGCAGTGCGGCAAATAAACCACAAGGTCCAAAACCTATCACTACCGGTCGTTCAGTCAGGCTGGCGGGAGCCATGGCAACCGGGTAATACCGGGTATCCGGTGCTACCTTTACCTGTGGATCATTACTAAATCGAGCCAGCACAGCGGCGTCATCTGTGGTGGTCAGATGAATAATATACACGAAGGTGATTTCAGTATTTTTCTTGCGCGCATCATAGCTGCGTTTAAACACGCTGAAATCGATAAGTTCGGAATCTTTTAGCTGCAGGCGCGCAACAATTGCCTGGCGCAGTGCCGGTTCAGGGTGATCAAGGGGCAGCGACAGTTCAGTAAGGCGAATCATGGCAGGTTTCCGGACGGTGGGTCAGATTGAGCGTCGAATGTAAGGCGGATTATACCTGCCAGCAGCATCAAAGTCAGTCCGGCTTTTGCTGTAGATACGTTGGCGCGGACAGGCTGGAAACGTACAATAGGGTTTTTAATTCCACAGTTGGTTTGAGTTGCACTATGGCCCGTTCGAAAAGCAGTAACCGTTGGTTAGATGAACACGTCAATGACCCTTATGTAAAACAGGCGCAGGTCGATGGCTATCGTTCTCGCGCCAGTTACAAACTGCTGGGGATCAATGAGAAAGATAAACTCATCAAGCCCGGTATGCTGGTGCTGGATCTTGGCTCAGCACCGGGTGGCTGGTCACAGGTGGCATCGAAACTGGTGGCGCCAAAAGGGAAAGTGATTGCTTCCGATATTCTACCCATGGATGCCATGGCCGATGTGGAGTTTATTCAGGGTGACTTCACTGAGCAGGTCGTCTTTGATCAGATAATGGCCGCTGTAAACGGTGATCCGGTAGATGTGGTGATCTCCGATATGGCGCCGAATATCAGTGGCGTATCCTCGGCAGACCAGGCAGCATCCATGTATTTGGTTGAATTGGCACTGGATATGGCTTGCCAGGTATTGAAACCAAAAGGTAGTTTTGTCGCCAAGGTATTTCATGGTGAAGGCTATGATGCCTATATCAAATCGCTGCGCGAGCATTTCGATACGGTGGTGATCCGTAAACCTGACGCCTCGCGCTCGCGCTCGCGAGAAGTGTTTGTGGTTGGGAAAGGTATAAAGGCTAGAGTGAGCAGATTGGAGACCTTAGTCGCTTTATGATGACATCGGCAGGTTCCGGCTTGCCGAAAAGGTAACCCTGTAACAGATCACAATCATGAATGCTGGCGAGGAAATGGGCTTGTCCTTGTGTCTCTACGCCCTCACCGACAACTTTTAACCCCAGCGCGTGTGCCATAGAAATTGTTGCCTTGCTAATGGCGGCATCATTTGGATCGGTTTCAATATCACGGACAAAACTACGGTCCAGTTTAAGGGTATCTATTGGCAGGCGCTTGAGATAGGCCAGGGATGAGTAGCCAGTGCCAAAGTCATCAATGGCCAGGCTGACTCCCAGATTACGTAGTGCTATTAGTTGGCTAATACAGTGTTCCGGATCTTCCATTGCAACCGATTCGGTAATCTCCAGTTCCAGTTCATCAGTGTTAATGGCGTAGCGCTGCATACACTCGGTTACCAGTGTAACTAAACTGGCTGAACGCAATTGATGCGATGAGAGATTGATGGCTATGCGAATATTGTTGATCCCCTCATCACGCCAATGGGCTAATTGACGACAGGCTTCTTCAAGCACCCAGGCACCAATGGTTTCAATCAGGCCACTTTCTTCAGCAACTGGAATAAAGCGTACAGGGGGTATCAACCCTTGTTCAGGATGGTGCCAGCGTATCAGTGCTTCGACGCGACTATTGTTCGTGAGCGTGCACATACCTGTGGCTGGTAATAAAGCTCAAACTCCTTGTTTTGGATCGCATGGCGCAAATCCTGCTCGATAGCTAAACGTTCACTGGCTGTTTGGGTCATTTCAGCAGTAAAGTACTGTACATTATTACGCCCCTGCTCCTTGGCGTGATACATGGCTGTGTCGGCGTTTTTCAACAGTGTTTCCATATCCACCCCATCGACAGGGAAGATTGATACGCCCATGCTGGGTGTGCAATTAAGACTGTATTGATCAATTACATAGGGTTGAGACAGCGTGAGTAGCATAGCGTTGATGACATGGGGAACATCGTTTGTTTGGCGTAACCCAGTAAGAACCACTACAAATTCATCACCGCCTTGACGTGAAACAATATCACTGTCACGGGTACGTTGCTTGAGTCTGTTGGCTACTTTAATCAATAATTTGTCACCCACCTGATGACCAAGGGAGTCATTGATGGTTTTGAAACGATCCAGGTCTATAAAAACAACCGCAGTCAATAGTTTCTCCCGCCGTGCGATCAGTAATGACTGCTCAAGACGTAACTCCAGGCTGTAGCGGTTTAACAAACCAGTAAGTGCATCATGATGGGCCAGGCGTTCTATTTTTTCTTCAGCGGCCTTACGATCACTGATGTTGGTGAAGCTGGCTATGTAATGACTGACAACGCCTTGAGTGCGCATGGCAGAAATAGTGGTCCATTTGGGGTAGACACTACCGTCTTTACGCCTGTCCCACAGCTCTCCTTGCCAAAAATCCTGCTCACCTAATGCTGCCCACATCGTTTTATAGGTTTCGGTTGATGTATGACCAGAGGCAAGCAAGCTTGGGCTTCGACCCAGAACATCTTTCTCTGTATAGCCGGTGAGGCGAGAAAAAGAAGGGTTGATTTCAGTGATGCAGTTTTCGTGATTGGTTACCATGATCGCCTCACCGCTGCTTTTAAAAATATTGGCATAAAGCGACAGTTCAGCCTCAGTCTCCTGACGTTGGCGAATATCATCTTGTAGTTGCAGACGCTGGCGTAAATTATAAAAATACAGAATGCCCAATAGCAGTATCAATAAACCGGCAACAAACAAGCTACTCACCAGGGTGTTAAACAAGTGTACGGGGGCATTGCTTGGCTCAAAACGAATAACATAAGCTACAGCTTTATTAGTTAAATCAGGCACTGGCAGAAAGCTGACCATATAGTGTTGGTCGCCGTCTTTTGCGCTGATGGCAAAGGATTTATGACCGGACATGAGTCTTTGTACCTTGGCGTTATCACGTAATTGATGCTGTAAACGTACAGCAGCATCGGATTGGCCGAACGCTTGTTGCGCAGTTGCCAATAGCGGATTTTCCACTAGAAAACCAGGGTGTATGATGGATGCGGAATAATACACACGATTGGCTGCATCAACCGTAGAAAATACCCGATCCTGATCAAATACCAGTGCGAATTCACCACTGCCAAGCAATCGGTTCATCTGCGTTTGCAAGTGATTGAAGGGCATCGACAGTTCAACACTGCCCAGGTGTTTATTATCCTGATGAAGTGGAAAAACATACCGAAATCCAGACGCTGTACGGCCTATTTCCAAACCATGCACTGAACGCTGTTCGGTATTTGCGATTCGAATAGAAGGGCGTAAGGAGAAAAGGGTGTCACCTGACCTGTGCGGTTGATGGAATCTAAGCAGTACGCGATCATCTGCAAGGTGAAACTGAAATTGTAACAGCCCTATATCTTGCATCTCCTGATAAACAGGTTCCAGCAGCCGGTAGAGTTGACCTCTCAACATGGGCAGCTCTTGTGCAGAAGCGTGTTGAGCCCTTGCTACCAGACCAAGTACATCCGCTTGCATCACCTGAAAGCGAAAGCGGGACTCTATGTCCCGGCGGGTTGTTTCCAGCGTGGCCCGATAGGCTGTATCCAGCGCAATTTCCTGCTGCTCCCCCAACAGCTGTATTTGTATAGTGTGTTGCTTAAACAGGAACAGGCCGAATAACACCATGGCCACCAGTGTTGCCAATGCGGCATGTACCCGAATACGCGACAAGGGTGATATCCGCATCTTTAGTCAGACCCTGAACTCAGTGGAATGAGTGCCGGATCACCAAAGCGCTTCAAGGACTCGAAGTCAGTGTAGGAAGCCTCCTGCATACCGTAACGCATAAAATGTCCCCAGTTAATATACTCACGCTCAGGTGCTGTGAGTAGAATGTCTCGAATTCTGACGATTTGCTCATCGCTTAGCTGATCGGCATTAGCAAACAGTCCAACGGCTGGTACCCAGTCAGATGCCGCTAAAACCTCCAGTCCCAGTGATGCATAATTGAAGGCAAATGCATCTTTTATACCGGCCACATCGGCATGACCGGCAATCACGGCAAGGGCAGCCGCTTCATGCGTGTTGTAATACGCATAGTTTGTTTGTTCCAGATCATGGCCTGCCTGGGAACGCAGTATGGCGTTAGTGCCCAGATAGCCACAGGTTGATAAGGGCTGCGTCAGGGCTACACGCCGGTTACGCAGTTGAGTGATGTCAATCTTGTCTCCCGCGAAGGCAACCAGCTTGCAGCGATAGCGCGCCTTACCCGATGATTCACGAAAAAATACCAGGGGATGGATCTGTGAGTTCTTTGCATTCAGGGTGATAAATGGCAGAGGGCCTAGCATGGCTATATCCAGGTGCCCCGCATCCAGTGCATCAATCACTTCTTGGTTAGATTCCAGAAAAACCAGTTGTACAGGCTGTTGCAGTTGCTTCTCCAGATAGTCGGCAACAGGCTCAAATGCTGCCAGGGTTAGTTCACGACTTTCCATTGGCAGACTGGCAATGCGTAAAGGCTCACTCGCCGATACCCAGGGTGTGATGCACAGTCCCAAAAGCGTCAATAGCTTGATCATTGACTGTTGTAGAGACTGCCGGAGCAGTTGAAGTTGTGGGTTATTTAGAGTTTGCCGCATCAAACGTGCTACCTGTATTTTTCTAAACACCCTGATTAAGGGATCCTGCCTTGTGCAGTCAGATTAGCAGGCTTTTGTTTAATTTGTGTGTAACTAAATAATTTACACTTACAGGAAGTGTGGGTCAATTGTGTTGTAAAACAGCAGGTCGCGTGATCAGTCTTAATGCTATTGACTCAGCCCAGGCTTGTTATTGTGTTTGAAAATATGTTCTCTAAATTGATAAATCTGAGTCGATTGTCTGATCGGCACGATATGGAAGCCTGGCTGCAGTGGCTCAGGCTCACAGGGTTGCAGGTTTGATATCAGGTATCAGTCTTTAGCAGGGTGGAATTCAGGCATTTTCGCATTTGTTCTCACGGCTGAGTTTAAGGTAAACGCCTAGCCCGACCATCATTGATACCGCCGATAACAGCATTAATATGGCATCTAATAGTTGAGCGTCATTAACTTCATTGATCAGCGACTTGAACATCAGTAGTAGTGCTTCAATTGAAACGGCAATGATGATAGCCGCTACAAATCGTGAGATGGTCCGACGAGTTGTATCGTGATGGCGGATATCTTTGCTAACCAGTACCTCCTCTTCAAGAATGGTTTTGCCAAGATCGAAAATAGACATGCCCAGTGTAAGCATAATGACAATACTGAAGGCACCTGTAGCGATATTCTCACCGTCCTGAAACATATGCAGCATTGACTCAACTGACGAATACAGCAGTAGTGTTGATACTATAACCAGCATGGAACCAATCAGGCAATAAACCCCTTGAAACCAGGGATGGAAGCGAGAACGCATCCCATCACCGTTGAGGTAGGCTACCAGCCTCTGTATGTTGAAATTCAAAACAAGGTAGCCAATGTCCTGTCCATCCTCATCCAACACATGCTGAACCACTGAAATAGATAGTTTATGGGTCGCACTGGAGAGATAAGGCCGTGTTACCACTACCCTGTCAACTTGATCGCGAGCTGCAATCATATAGGGTCTCTTGCTGCGGTCACTACCCTTGCCGAGTGGGCGGAAGCGGCGGTCGCTAACTGTTGGGCTATAGGCTGAGTCCATTAACTGCACACCTTGGGAATCCAGGCTGTAAATCAGCTCGACAAAGGGAAATGCGCGACTGAGGTGATTTACTGTCTGCTGCTGCGCTTTGCGATCACGCAGCAATTCCTGAGCATTAAGACTAGTCATCATCGACTCCATAAGGCTCTGAATTGTGTGCTCGTATTCGTTATATTGCTGTAATAAATGTATATGGTTTTGAGTGCTCATTGCACATCTCTGATTAGGTTATTTATTGTTATTAACAATGTATGTGTGTTGTCTTGGCGTCGGCTTGGCGGAGGATCCGTGTAGTTATATTCGCATCCCTATGACGGCGTGTAAGTCGTTAAAACTCTAGCGTATCAGCAAAGGAAATGTTGCCTTTTATTGCCGGTTTGGCTTTGTTTTATCTCTTTTTTAGGGGGTAAAAAAATAACTTTCGTAAATGTATTAAGCTGAAAATGGTCAAATTGACCTGATGGCTCACTGAAATACTTGCTCGGATAGCCTCCTAGATAAGGTCGCCATTATCTAATCAGCTAAATTCCTACATCCTTGATACTTTCCATGGCAACAAAGGTGCTGGTCTGCAGTACGTGTGGCAAGGCGGAGATTTTTTCTCCCAGTACCATCCTATAGGCTGTCATGTCTTTCGTGCGAACCTTTAGCAGATAATCGTGCCCGCCTGCGATCATATGACACTGTTCTACCTCGGTGATTTGTAATACAGCTTGATTAAAGGCGGCCAGGGACTTGCTGCTGGTATCGTTTAAAGTGACTTGAATGAACGCAATATGGTTCAAGTCGAGCTTGCTATGATCCACAAGTGCTGTATAGCCGGTGATATATCCTTGCTCCTCAAGTCTGCGCATGCGCACCTGGCAGGGTGTCTTCGATAATCCCACACGCAATGCCAGCTCGGTTATGGTTATCCGGGAGTTTTGTTGCAGCTCTTTGATGATCTGGTAATCGGCTCTGTCCATATTCATTATTCACTCACCACGGTGCAGTTCAGATAAGTCTTGCTCGGATAGTGTCGTTATACTCCGTGCTTCCATGCCTGTATAGCTGGAACAAAAATGCATCAGTCCACCTCTATGAATAGGGTTCATTTAGTTTTAATTGGCTGGCACTATAATAATAGGTCGCATCATAAAGCTTCGGTGAAAGAAAAAGGGATCGTAATGATGCTGGTGGGTTGAGGGCTCCTTAACCTCGGGCCAGAGGTGTAGTTGCTCGGAATGGAGTAGCGGAAACCGATAGGCTTGTTCCTCCACCTTACCCTCTTCGATGGCTGTAAAGTTGCCCAGGGCTGTGACCATGCGTCCGGGGGTATAGATGGCCGGGTCGATAAAACCGGATAGCAGTATTCTGAAGCGTCCTCCGCTGGTATCTGCCTTTACGGGTCGGCCTCTGGTATTCAGTGAAAACTCAACCACTTCCAGCAGGCTGCCCTGTTGCAGGTTACTTACTTTGGCAATCTCGCCGCCCCAGCGTGCGGTTTGACCGGAAGCTTCAGTAGTGACTGTTGCTGAAAAAGGCAGTAATGTTTGTTCCGGTGGCGTACGCAGTTCAGACGGAAGCGAAGCACATCCACCGATCAGAAGGGCGGTTATCAATAGCATTATGCGGTTCATGGTGAAGGCTCCTGTGAGCATGGGTCAGCGTATTCGCGATTTGACAATCTGTTTCGCTATTCTATCCGTAAAATAATCTAACCGACTATGGAGAGGTTCTATGCAATCCGTCACCATCGATATTGTTTCAGACATCGCCTGTCCCTGGTGTGCCATAGGTTATGCCCGACTGGAACAGGCCATGTTGCAACTGAAAGATGAAATGGCTTTTACAGTACAATGGCATGCCTTTGAGTTAAACCCGGATCCTGACGCAGGTGGTGAACCCATCCTCCAGGCGCTAAGTCGCAAGTATGGTCGCAGTGTAGAAGAGATGCAGCAAGCTCAGGCACAGATGCAGGAGATTGCCGAGGGTCTGGGGCTGAATTTTTCAGCACTTCAGCAGCGTCATACCCGCAATACCTTTGATGCGCATCGACTGGTGCAGTGGGCGGCGGAGCAGGGCAAGCAAACCGAGATGAAAAAAGCGCTATTTGAAGCCTACTTTGGCCATGACGCTGAGGTCAGTGATCCGAATGTTTTGCTTCATTGGGTGGAAAGTATTGGTCTGGATGGTCAAGCCGCTCAACAGGTATTGGCATCAGATCAGTATGTGCAGAGCGTTCGTGATGAGGAAGCCCGCTGGGAGCAGATGGGTATCACCTCTGTTCCTGCGTTTATTATCAATAATCAGTACTTGATATCCGGTGCTCAGGAGCCTGAAATGCTGGTGAAGAGCTTGCGGAATATTGTTTCTAACTAAGCAAGATCTGACAGGTTATTTGATTGTAGGAGCCCGGTCCCCGGGCGAAGGGTTCGCTCGCAGAGCGAGCTCCTACAGGGAGTTTATCAGAGCTCTTCAATCTGCCGACGAATGTCGGCGATTTTACGCTCCATCACTTTTTCAAGATGATCGATATCATCCAGCAATATTTCTTTACGGCCCTTGGCGGTGTGCATTTCATCAGCCAGTTTTTCCAGCTCAGTCAGCGCACGCAGGAAGTAAGGCGATGACTCTGAGGTTTCACGATAGGACACCTTGCCTTCATTCACCCTAACCGTTTTGACCTGGCGTTTAAATTTGAATTTTTTGCTTTTGGCAAACCATTCGCCGGGATCGCGGTGAAAGTAGATTTTCAGGATATCCATATCGCCTTCCTGACGTGTTGAAAACTTCTCTATTTCAGAGACGTCTTCAATACCCATTTCGGCTAGTGTCTTAAATTTCTCAACGGTCATAATGCCACTCTCTTTTGGCTAGGGCTTGGGGTAACTATTCGACATTAGTATAGCTTAAGGGACTGGAATCGTTTAGAGATAGGGCAGAAAAAATTGGTTTATCAAAATTTTTCATAAAAAAAAGCCAAGGTGTTTGTTGTCAACACCCTGGCTTTTGGTTCTGGTCCGAGTTCGTTAATAATCAGGCAAGTTCAGCAAAGCACTCGCTGATGATATCCAGGCCTTGCTGTAACTGAGCATCAGGTACTGTCAGTGGTACCAATATCCGTACAACGTTGCCATAAAGACCACAGGAGATCAGGATCAGGCCTTTATCACGTGCTTTAGCAACAACCTTGGCGGTGAGCTCAGGCTGTGGTTGGCCCTGTTCATCGATCAGCTCCATTGCAATCATGGCACCCAGGCCACGTACATCAGCAATCACTTTATGCTGCTTCGACATGGCAGTCAGATAGCTGCGCAATTTTTCTCCGACAACCATGGCACGATCCAGCAGTTTCTCTTGTTCAAATACCTGCAGTACACCCAGAGCGGCGGCACAGGCGGTTGGGCTACCTCCATAGGTGCCACCCAGGCCACCAGGGGCAATGCTGTCCATAATGTCGGCTTTACCGACAATACCGGACAGTGGGAAACCGCCGGCAATGGATTTGGCAAAGGTAGTGATATCCGGTTCAACACCCATTTGTTCCATGGCAAAGAAGGTTCCGGTACGGCCAGCACCTGTCTGAACTTCATCGGCAATCAGCAGGATGCCGTGCTTGTCACAAATCTCACGCAGTGCGGCCATAAAGGCTTTGGGTGCGACATAGAAACCGCCTTCGCCCTGCACAGGTTCGAGAATAATGGCGGCAATGTTGCAGGCTTCAGCATCAAACTTGAAGATACGCTCAATAGAGGCAATAGCATCTTCAGTGCTGATGCCATGCATTTCACAGGGGTAGAGGGCACGGTAAACATCACCCGGCATCAAACCCATACCGCTGGAGTAAGGCGCAATTTTGCCTGTCAGTGCCAGGGTTGCCATGGTGCGGCCATGATAACCGGCGCCAAAGGCGATCACACCAGTACGACCGGTATGTGCACGCGCAACTTTGAGCGCGTTTTCAACCGCTTCAGCCCCTGTGGTGAACAGCGCACTTTTCTTGGGGGAAGGGCCGGTAGCCAGGGCATTGATTTTTTCGCACACGGCAACGTAGGGCTCGTAACCCATTACCATAAAACAGGTGTGTGACAACTTTTCCAACTGGTCGGCAACAGCTTTTTTAACCGTATCGTGCAGATGACCGGTATTCAATACCGCAATACCACCAGCAAAATCGATAAACTCGCGTCCCTCTACATCGGTCAGGGTGGCGTTTTTTGCCGAATCGATAAACAGCGGATGGGCGAGGCCAACGCCTCTGGCTACTGCCTGGTTTTTCCGCTCTATCATGCCAGCATTGGTTTTACTCATGATCGTTTTTCTCCAGATTCTATATTTAGATATTGATGCAGAGGTATTTCATTTCCAGATACTCTTCAATGCCATGGCGTGAACCTTCACGACCCAGACCTGAAGATTTAACCCCACCGAAGGGGGCCACTTCGGTGGAAATGACGCCGGTATTGATGCCGACCATGCCATATTCGAGTGCTTCAGCGACGCGCCAGACACGACCCAGGTCACGGGCATAGAAGTAAGCTGCCAGACCATATTCCGTGTCATTAGCCATACGAATCACATCGGCTTCGTCTTCAAATGCGAAGAGTGGTGCCAGTGGGCCGAAGGTTTCTTCGCGCGCAATCAACATATCAGGGGTTGCACCGGTGATGATGGTTGGTTCAAAAAAGGTTCCCCCAGTGCATGAGGGTTGCCGCCAGTGATCAGCTTGGCACCTTTGCTGAGGGCGTCTTCCAGGTGGCTTTGCACTTTTTTCACCGCATTGGCATCGATCAGGGGACCGGTGGTAATGCCATCTTCCAGACCGTTGCCGACCTGCAGTTTGGCAACAGCGGCGGCAAATTTTTCAGCAAAGGCGTCATACACACCTTTTTGCACATAGATACGGTTAGCACACACGCAGGTTTGACCGGCGTTGCGGTATTTGGAGATCATCGCGCCTTCTACGGCGGCATCCAGATCGGCATCATCAAATACCACAAATGGAGCGTTACCGCCGAGTTCCAAAGACAGTTTTTTCAGTGTCGGTGCACACTGTTGCATCAGTTTGATGCCTACCCCGGTGGAACCGGTGAAGGAGAGTTTGCGCACCACATCACTGTTACAGAATACATTGCCTACAGCAATGGAGTCTTCAGCCGTGGCTGTGACGACGCTAAGTACGCCGGTGGAATACCGGCTTCTTCAGCCAGTTGAGCCAGTGCAGTGCAGAAAAGGGTGTTTGCGGTGCAGGCTTGAGTACCATGGTGCAACCGGCGGCCAGTGCTGGCGCCGCTTTACGGGTAATCATCGCCGATGGGAAGTTCCAGGGCGTGATCGCTGCTGCAACGCCAATGGGCTGACGGATCACCAGAATACGCTTGTCAGCCTGATGGCCTGGGATGGTTTCGCCATACACGCGCTTGGCTTCTTCGGCAAACCACTCAACAAAGGATGCTGCATAGGCAATTTCGCCCTTGGCTTCGGCCAGGGGTTTGCCCTGTTCCAGGGTCATCAGACGGCCAGATCATCCTGATGTTGCATCATCAGATCAAACCAGCGGCGCAGAATCACAGCACGCTCTTTCGCTGTTTTGGCACGCCAGGCCGGTAGTGCGGCTTCGGCGGCATCTACGGCTGCCTGGGTTTCGGCGGCGCCCATAGTTGGCACCTCGCCCAGTTTTTCTCCGGTAGCCGGATTGTGAATGGCATAGGTTTTGCCCGAGTCAGCATTCACCCATTGGCCATTGATATACGCCTGCTGTTTAAACAGCTGCATCGCTTGTAACATAGCTTTCTCCAATCAAATCCGCGGGTTTATTTTTCCCGCGGTTGTTTATCAGGCATGACCACGCAGCTTTTCACTGCGACGCCTCAGTAGCTCCATAACCAACAGAAGCACTACAGACATTAAAATCAAAATCGTTGCCATAGCGGCAATGGCCGGACTGATGTTTTCCCGAATACCGGAGAACATCTGAATCGGCAGGGTGCGTTCAGTCGGGCTGGCAATGAACAGGGCTACCACCACCTCATCAAACGAGGTAGCGAAGGCAAACAAACCACCTGAAGCCACACCGGGAACTATCTGTGGCAGGACCACGGTAAAAAATACCCGCAGTGGACTGGCACCCAGACTGGCGCCAGCTCGCATCTGATTGTAGTCAAAACCCTGCAAAGTCGCGTTCACGGTAATGACTACAAAAGGTACACCTAAAACGGCATGTGCAATCACTAACCCGGTGTAGCTGTTTAGCAAACCAAGATCAGCAAAAAAGAAATACATACCGACCGCAACAATAACCAGCGGTACGACCATGGGTGAAATCAGCAGTGCCAAAATCATCCCTTTACCGGGGAACTCCGCGCGGTTTAATCCGACGGCGGCAAGTGTTCCGAAGAACATCGCCAGCACGGTAGCCATTGGCGCGACAATTAAACTGTTTTTGAGTGAAGCTACCCAAGGGCCATCACTAAATATTTCCCGGTACCAGCGTAGCGAAAAGTCATTAATGGGATAGGTTAAAAAACTATCGGCATTAAATGACAGTGGAATAATCACTAGCACCGGCAGCATCAGAAATGCCAGGATCAACCCGCAGAATATTCTGAAGGTCCAAAACCAGACATGTTCAACTGTGGAGGCGTAAGGTTGTAGGCTCATAGTATTAGCTCCGGACCAGTTGTCTTTTATTGACCAGCTTGTGGTACACCAGATACAGCAACAGAGTAACAATTAGCAACAGTGCACCCAATGCGGCAGCCATACCCCAGTTATTGGTAGTGTTGGTGTAATAGGCAACGTAATAGCTAACCATCTGGTCTGATGGTCCACCCACCAGCGCGGGAGTGATGTAATAGCCCAGCGCCATAATGAACACCAGAATGGTGCCCGCAGCGATACCGGAAATAGTCTGAGGCACATAAACCTGCCAAAACGCGGCAAAAGGATGCGCACCCAACGAGACAGCCGCACGCTGATAGGTGGGTGATACACCTTTCATAACGCTGTAAAGTGGCAGGATCATAAAGGGTAGTAAAACATGTACCATGGCAAAAAATACCCCGATACGGTTGAACACCAATTGCATAGGTGAATCAATCAGTCCTGTCCACATTAGACCTGTATTGACCAGACCACCGGATTGCAGCAGCACGATCCAGGCCGCTGTTCGAACCAGTAACGAGGTCCAGAAAGGCAGTAAAACAAAAATCAGCAGGATATTACTTTTGGCAGGTGGCAGTGTTGCCAGTAAATAAGCCAGCGGAAACCCCAAAAACAGACAGATGAGTGTAACGCCACCAGCAATCACCAGCGTGCGTTTGAATACCTGCACATACAACTGTTGATTGGGCTCAACCCGGGTAATTTTGCCATCATCACCGCGTTCCATATCCAGGGAAGCTAACAGATAACGGTCTGTTGTCGTGGGTGCGGCGCGTAGCAATACATGCCAGGTTTCGGTGTCATTCCAGCGAGCATCTATACCGGTGAGTTCATCTGTCCAGCTAACTTCGGTGGTGGCTGGCAGTTTGCGTATAGTGCGAGTTAACAGTGAACGAAAACTGGGGTCTTCATAGTTCAGTCGCCGACCGATGCGGCCGAGTCCACCATCTTCTCTGGATGTACGTAGTTCTTCAGCCAGTGCAGCAAACACGGCTTCGTCTGGAATCCCGGTACCATCCCATTTGAGAATCTGGGCGGCTGTTTTGGGCATAACCTGGTTGATTTCAGAGTTGTCGATGCTGCGCCATAACATGCTGCTGATTGGCAGCACAAAGGCAACTATCAGAAATAGGGCCAGTGGTGCGACGAGCAACATGGCCTTTATTTTTTTTAAGCGTTCAGCACGGCGCAATTGCGCTTTAAGGCCGGAAACCGGTTCGTCTCCGTCGAGTGTCTGAGTGGCCGTAATGCTGGTCATTATCTCCTCCGGTCTTTCGCAGACCCGTTAATTAAACATGAAACCGGTCATCCCTGACCGGTACGGGTAACTTACTGTGACGCCCAGGAGTTAAAGCGCTGTTCCAGTTCTTCGCCATAATCAACCCAGAACTCTGTGTTAACGGCCAAGGCACCTTCAAGGTTGGCTGCATTGGTAGGCATGCGTACGGCCTGTTCTTCAGGTAACTTCGCCAAGGCTTCTGGGTTTACCGGACCGTAAGGGATGCGTTTAGAGTACTCAGCCTGAGTATCTGGCTGGCTGGAAAAGCGGAGGAAATCATAGGCTGTATCAGTGTGGTTGCTACCCTGTACGATAGCCCAGTAGTCCAGATCGTATACGCTGCCTGACCAGTTGATGGCCAGGTTGCGGCCTTCTTCCTGAGCAACAGCAATACGGCCATTGTAAGCTGAGGACATAACAACATCACCGGCAACCAGCCACTGTGGCGGTTGTGCACCGGCTTCCCACCACTGAATGTGATCCTGAATCTCTTCCAGTTTAGCGAAGGCACGATCAACACCGGCTGGTGTAGCCAGCACATCGTAAACTTCATTAGCTGGAACGCCATCTGCCATCAGTGCAAACTCAAGTGTGAATTTGGCGCCACGACGCAGGCCGCGCTTACCTGGAAACTCTTCAACATTCCAGAAATCGGCCCAGCTTTGTGGTGCCTTGTCCAGGCGGTCGGCATCATAGGCAAGCACGGTGGACCATACAAACATGCCCACGCCACACTCCGTTACAGCTGGCTCAATCAACTGATCTTTGATGCCCAGTTTTTCCCAGTCAATCGGCTCGAACAAGCCTTCAAAACAACCACGCACAAGCTCTGGTGATTCAACTTCTACCAGATCCCAACTAACATTGCCGGTTTCAACCATGGCGCGAATACGTGCGAATTCGCCGTTGTAGTCACCCGGTGTAAGGTCGGTACCGGTGCTGCTGGCGAAAGGTGCATAATAGGCTTCCTGTAGCGCATCACCATTGGCTCCACCGAAGGAGATAACGGTAAAGGCTTGCGCACTGCCGGCCACGGCCAGGCTTGCAGTCAACAGACCGCCAGTTAGTAGATGTTTAGCTATTTTATTTTTCAGTTTCATTGTGATCTCCGCTATTTTCGGATGGGTTTTCAGGTGTGTTGCAGCAAAAAAATCAAGAAGCGTCCAGTGCTCTGACATCTTCATCACGCCAGCCGATATCAATGAAATCGCCGATGGATAGAGATGGACAGAGTTCACTGACCGGCACCTTGACATAAAAATTGTCATTGCCAGCGAGTCCACAACGCAGGCGTAAGTGGTCACCCAGGTAGATGAATTCATGCAGCTTTACTTTGTAACGGTTGGGCAGTTCAACGCTGCCGCTGTTCAGGTGAATACGCTCAGGACGAATCGACAGACGGGTTGTGTCTCCGGCTGCCAGCACCTGGCTTTTTGATGCACGGGTGCCCAGGCCATCACCAAAGCTCACCTGACAGAAATCACCCTCAGCCGACTGCACTTTACCCATCAGCGTATTGTTTTCGCCGATAAACTGGGCTACGAACGAGTTGGCCGGGTATTCATAAAGCGCCTGTGGCGTATCTATCTGCTGGATAACACCATCGTTAAACACGGCTACACGATCCGACATGGTCAGGGCTTCGCTTTGGTCATGCGTAACAAAGACGACTGTTAGTCCCAGGTTTTCATGCAGATGTTTAATTTCCAGTTGCATTTGTTCACGCAGCTGTTTATCCAGTGCCCCGAGCGGCTCATCCATCAGTACCAGTTGCGGTTCAAACACCAGTGCCCGTGCCAGTGCAACACGCTGCTGTTGTCCACCCGACAGTTGAGCTGGGCGGCGCTTGGCAAATGACTCCAGTTGAATGGTCTGCAAAATTTTATCTACTTTGGCCTTGGCCTCAGCTTTGGGCATTTTGCGCGTTTTCAGCGGGTAGTAGAGGTTTTCTTCTACGGTCATATGTGGAAATAAGGCGTAGTTCTGAAACACCATGCCGATATTGCGCTTGTGCGGAGGTTGGGTATTCAGACGCTGCTCGCCGAGAAATATATCGCCGCTGGTCGGGGTTTCAAAACCGGCCAGCATCATCAGGCAGGTGGTTTTACCTGAGCCGGATGGGCCCAATAGCGTGACAAATTCACCTTTCTGGATGTTGAGATTGAGGTCCTTGACGACGAGAGACTCACCATCGTAGGTTTTCTGCACACCGGTAAAGCGCACCAAAGGCTCATTGGCCGTGCCTTCTAGCATATCTTTCTCCTCCTGCGTCAGATGAACTGACTTGTTAATTAAAATTGACAGCAAGGGCGAAAAATAACACTCCACTTTCAAGTAGGTGGGTATTATAGTTATTATTCCCTAAGGGTAACGCCCTTGCTGGCAATGCCTGACACGTATGTAGACCTTATAGCTAGTTAGATCTGCACAATTTGTGCCAGTTCAGGGTTAACCTTATCGGACATCGCGTGGCCCGTGTGTTAAGTTTAGTTATCGCATATTTAAACCAGTTAACGCAAGTGTAATTTTATGCCCCGTTATAGTGCTCAAGTTAGTGTTCGGGGTAACTTATGGTGCAGTTTGGAGTTTTTGGTATGAGTGAGCAGGCAAGTACACAGGATGATTTCGAGTTAGGTGCGCGATTGCGCTTTGTGCGCCAGAACGCCGGTTTATCGCAGCGTGAGCTGGCGAAGCGTGCAGGAGTAACCAATGCCGCCATTTCGTTGATAGAAAATAATCAGAGTAGCCCTTCAGTTTCTTCATTAAAAAAAATTCTGGAAGTGATTCCTCTGTCCTTGACTGATTTTTTTGCATTGGAGCCTCCCGAAGAAAACCGGGTATTCTTCAAGGCGAATGAATTGATGCCTTTAACATCTGGCCCGGTGGATTTTCGCCAGGTGGGTGATATGCGTCACCATCAGTTGCAGGTTTTGCACGAGCGTTATGCTCCCGGAGCCGATACAGGGCGCAGCATGTTGCAGCATGAATCTGAAGAGGGTGGAGTAGTGATTTCTGGCAGCATCGAACTGACCGTGGGTGATCGTAAGCAGATTCTTAAAGCCGGTGATGCTTATCTGTTTGATAGCCGTCAGCCACACCGTTTTCGTAATGTCGGCAATGTAGAGTGTGTGATTATCAGCGCATGTACCCCACCTTATCTATAATGTGGAGACACAGAGTATAAATATCTGAGGTGCTATGCGTTCTGAATGTCATCAACAGAGGCCCAGGTGGTGGCGTAATCGACTGATTTTGCTAATCTCTGGTGCTATATTGCTGTTACCGGTTTATCTTTGGCTGATATTACTAAGTCCTTTTTTTTATACCCCTCCTGATTATCTACCTGCTGTGGAGGATCGCATGCACCGGGTGTTTGCTTTCGGTACACTAAAACAACCCTGGGTAAGGTTTATAGTGACCGGGCACGCCGGTGAAACAAAAGACGCTGTGTTACCGGGAAAGCGTCGGGAGGGGTTGAATATTATTGCCGACCCTTCGGCGCAAACGCCGGGTTTGGTGTTTGAAGTGAATGGCCGTCAATTGGCAAGACTGGATCGTTATGAGCGTTTGGGCGTGCGTTACGAGCGGGTAAAAATGACCCTGGATGATGGCAGTCAGGCCTGGGTTTATCGTAGACTGCAAACACCCTAATCAGCAACCGACTGACACCCAAAGGAAGGTTTATGGCTGAATTTTCAAGATTGCGCAAAACACCCTGGCAGAACAATGCTCAGGGTGATATGCGTCGCTGTGGTGTTGAGATTGAGATGAATGGCGTTACGCTGGATCTTGTCAGTGATCTGGTTAGTGAGTTTATGGCACTTAGCGTGGAACAGGATGGCCGCTATGAACGCCGTCTGACAGGGGATCCGGCGGGTGACTGGGTTGTTGAACTGGATTTTGATTTGCTGAAAAAAATGGGGCGTCAGGAGCATGTGGCTGATACCTTGTCGGGGGAGTTGAGCGGTTCCGCTGAAGAATTATTAAAAACTGTGTCTTTGCCGCTGGTGCCGTTGGAGGTGATTAGCCTCCGTTGCCGCTGGATCGTCTTGATGAAGTGGAACAGTTAATTGTCCGGTTGCGTCAAGCGGGTGCACGGGGTACCTCTGATACGCTCACCAATGCCTTTGGGATGCAATTCAATCCGGAAATACCCTCGCGGGATGTTGCGCTACTGACGGCTGTACTTAAGTCTTTCTTGTGCCTGTACGAGTGGTTGTTCAAACGCGCACGGATAGACCTGGCCAGACGAGTAACCTTGTTTGCTGAACCCTTTCCCAAAGACTATGTGCTGAAAGTGGTTGATCCTGAATACTGGCCAGATCAGGATCAACTGATTGAGGATTACCTGAAGTTTAATCCAACGCGTAACCGTGCTCTGGATCTGTTGCCCTTATTCAAGTACCTGGATGCACCGCGTGTGGCACGCAAAACCCAGGATGTATTGATTAAGGCGCGGCCTACCTGGCACTACCGTCTGCCAAACTGTGAAATAGATCAGCCAGGCTGGGGGTTATTCAAGGCCTGGAATGATTGGGTTGAGGTGGAGCAACTTGCGGCTGACAGAGAGCGTTTAAATGACTGCTGTCGTGCTTACCAGCAGTTTTTGGCACGCCCCCTGGATCGCTGGTTTGGAGATTGGGCCGCACGCCTGTCTACTGATTGGGTGCAACGTTTCTGACCTGTCAGTGTATAAAAAGGAGTTGATATGCAAGTACAGCATCATTTTGTTCAATGCGATCAGTTAGAAGTGCACCTGACCTGCTGGGGAGATCAGAGTGCTCCAGCTGTAGTGCTGTGGCATGGTTTGACCCGTACAGGTCGGGATTTTGATGAATTAGCGCAGACACTTGCCAAAGACTTCTTTGTGCTCTGCCCTGACACGCCGGGTCGCGGACACTCACAGTGGAGTGCATCACCCGAAGTGGATTATGTGTTGCCGCGTTATGTTGAGGTGGCTCATCAGCTGCTGGATGCCTTTAAGATCGATCAATGCATCTGGATTGGTACCTCTATGGGAGGGTTGATCGGGATATTGCTGGCTGCAGAAGCCGATACGCCAGTTAGCGCTCTGTTGGTTAATGATGTCGGACCGGAGTTGCCAGCCAAAGCGCTGCAACGCATTCGTGACTATATCAGTATGCAACCGGTGTTTGATTCACTGACTGAATTGGAGCAGTGGCTGAAAACAGTCTATGTAACCTTTGGCAAGAATACAGCCGAATTCTGGCGGCGCATGGCGCTCACCTCGAGTCGCCGTCTGCCTGATGGGCGTTATACCCTGCATTATGATCCGGCGCTGGGAAAGGCGTTTCAAAACGTTGATGACGATGAGCAAACACTTTGGCCGCAATGGCAGGCGATTCGCTGCCCGCTGATGGTTGTTCGTGGTGCTGAGTCGGATCTGCTTTCAGCCAGTTTGCTGGAGGCTATGCAAAAGTCGCAGCCCACAGCGCAATGTGTAACCCTGGCCGACGTAGGCCATGCCCCCACGCTGGTGAGTCCGGAACAGCAGCAGCTAGTAGTGGATTGGGTGTGTAGGAACTCGGTTTGTGGGAGCTAGGTCTGTGGGAGCCCGGTCTCCGGGCGAATAAAAACATCGCTCACAGAGTGAGCTCCTACAGGGTATGGTCTGCCTTTGTAGGAGCCCGGTCTCCGGGCGATCAGAGCAATCAATTAAGCATGGCAGATACTTTATCGCGCAGTTCTGGATCACTCTGCAGTGCCAGGGCGATGTTGTTGTAAGTTTCAATATCCATACCTGCTTCTTGTACAGCTTCAACCATTAGCTGGCTGGCTTCCTGTTGTAGCTGGGCAGCCTGTTCCTGATCATTGGCAGCTTCAAGGCGAGCGGAATAATCAGCACGAATGGTATCCAGATCACCCTGAACCGATGCAAAGGTTTGCAGATCAGTCTGAGCAAACTCCATGGGTGCCTGTTGTGTCTGCATGCCAGCTTCGCCTTCGTTAGCGGTTGCTGTGGCGGTGAAGCCGAGTGCGATCAGGCTGGACAGTGCGGCAGCGAGTAATGTCTTCTTCATCTAGGTAACTCCTTTGATTGAATTCAATTAACCTAAAGCCAAAACTATGCCAGTTTTGTATTTTTAAATTTAATTTATTGATTTTAAATAAAAATATTCTTTTATCTTGGGTTTTGTTACCAGGCTGGTGACTTTTTCATTATCCAAAAGTGTGCCATAGTATGTGTCATTATGGCGCATGTGTCATTAAGCCCAGGAGTTGAGGTTTGTTGTGAAAAGGTTATTTTCATCGGCGAGTTTGCGTCGTGTGTTGCTGGTCAGAGTGGCGTTGCCGGTGTTGCTGATCCTGGCGTTGATTTTGTCAGCCGGACAGGCTTTGGTCAGCCATTTTATTGAAGAGCGTATGCAACGAGATCTCAGACTAGTCGCCCGTGCGGTATATTTACCCATTAGCCAGGCGATGGCGCGCAATGATTTAGAGCAGATGCAAAACAATATGGCATCACTGTTTGGGATTACCGAAGTCTATGGCGCTTATCTTTTTGATGCGGACGGTCAGCCGTTGATCAGTTTTGGTGTGGTTAATCCGACTCAGGCCCAAGCTGAAGATGCGCTGTTAAAAACGCTGTCTGGCGAATTTGATCAATATGAACAGATACGTGGACGAGATGTGTACTCCTTCTTTATGCCGATGTTTGATGAAGTAGGTCAACCCAATGGGTTACTTCAGGTGACCCGTCGTCATAGCGATATTGATCAACAGCTAAGGCGACTGGCCTATGGTTCCTGGGGGGGCTTTTTGCTGACCAGTTTACTTATTTTAGGTATTTTAGTGCTGACCCATCAGCGTGCTATCGGTAAGCCTCTGGAACGTATTCTTCGCAGTATTCAGCGTGTGGAGGCGGGTGAACATCATCATCGTGCGGCTGAAGAAGGCCCTAGCGAAATGCGCAAGTTGGCTTCTGGTCTCAATGGTATGCTAGACGCCATCCAGCAAGCAGAAGCCCGTGAAGAACAGCAACGCCTTGAGCGAGAAATGATTGCAGAGCGTTTACGTCAGACGGAAACGCTGGCGGCATTAGGACAACTTTCAGCAGGCGTGGCACATGAATTAGGTGCGCCCTTAAGTGTGGTTGATGGTCGAGCGAGTCGACTTCAACGACGTTTAACCGATAGCAAGGATGTAAAAGAGCTAGAAGACATTCGTCATCAAACGGCACGCATGACCTCAATTATTCAACAGTTATTATCCTACGGGCGCTCATCCCGAGCTAAGCTTCGGCAGTTGGATCTTTATGCGCTAGTTTCGAGAGCAGAGTCGTTAATTGAAACTGAAGGTTTTCAAGTAGAACTGATTCCTGGTGAAAAAGCGATGCTGCTGGGTGATTCGTTAAGTCTTGAACAAGCATTCGTCAATTTATTAAGAAATGCCTGCCAGGCCTGCCCTGAAGGGCCTGTGAAAATGCATTGGTCAGTCGATGATCAGATTCATATTATTATTGAAGATGCAGGGCCTGGCATCGATCCGGCGATTAAAGAACAACTCTTTGAACCTTTGTGACCACTAAGACGCCTGGGCAGGGGAGTGGTTTAGGCTTGGCAATCGTAAAAAGAATTGTGGAAGAACATCAAGGGACTATAAATGTGCGGCAAAGTCACTTGGGTGGTGCACGGTTTGAACTGATCTTCCCAAAACAAAAGGCTGATATATGAATCAACGTGATAAAAAAGCTGCACCGATTTTATTGGTCGAAGATGATCAATCCTTAGCCGCGTTGATTGTGGATGAACTTGAAACAGAAGGATTTACGCTTCATGCCACCGACAGTGTGCAGCAAGCAAAGCAACAGCTAGAGAGTCTGAAACCGAGTCTGGTCATTACCGATTTACGCTTACCCGATGGTCATGGAATGCAGTTAGTTGAGCAAATCATGCAGTTGGATGAGTCTCAGCGACCTTCGATTATTGTGATTACGGCGTTTGGTAGTGTTCGCCAAGCGGTTGAGGCCTTGCAAGCGGGAGCGGATGACTTTCTCACCAAACCTTTAGATTTGGATCATTTTATACTCAGTGTGACCAAGGTGTTGGAGCATCGGCGTGTTCGCCATGAGTTAAGCGCTTTTCGTCAGTTATCTAAAAAAGAACATTGTTTTCATGGGATTGTTGGCTCCAGCCGGGTGATGCGACATCTGTTTGACCAGATCCGAGTGGTGGCACGTGCACAAGGACCTGTATTGATCAATGGTGAAAGTGGTACTGGCAAAGAACTGGTAGCTCGCGCACTGCACGCAGAAAGTGACCGACAAGAAGGGCCATTTTTGGCAGTCAACTGCGCAGGCATCCCTTCAGAGTTGTTAGAGAGTGAGTTTTTCGGACATGCCGCTGGTGCTTTTACGGGAGCGCAAAAAGCACGAAAAGGCCTGTTGCAAGAAGCACAAGGCGGTAGCTTGCTACTGGATGAGATAGGTGAGATGCCACTTGCACTGCAAGCTAAATTGCTTAGGGCGTTACAGGATGGTTCTGTTCGGCCCGTTGGACAAGATACGGAAGTTCAGGTCGATGTCAGAATTATTGCCGCGACCCATCGTGACTTAAAGCAAAAAGTGGCTGAAGGCAGCTTTCGAGAAGATTTTTACTACCGCCTGGAAACCTTTGCGATCCAAATACCTCCTGCGGGATAGAGAGGATGACCTGGAATTGTTAGCGCAGCAGTTTGTGCGACAACATGCCATAGGGCAAGGGCAGCAGATTCAAGGATTCGATGAGGCAGCGTTAAAGCTTATTCGCAGCTATGGCTTTCCCGGAAATGTGCGAGAATTACAAAATGTCGTGGAAAGAGCGGTCGCCTTTTGTGAATCTGATTGGATAGAACCTCGGCATCTTCCCACGCGATTAGTCGAACCAACGCCTGCTCCATCCTCTGCTGTTGATGTTTCTACTCTTGAATCATCTGGTCCTGAAGCCGCTGACATTGAATCATCTCACTCCAGTATGCAGGAACAGCGCTTGTTAGCCGGTAATAAACTACCCACGCTTGATGAGCTACAAAAACGCTATGTGCAGATGGTGCTGGATGAGGTACAGGGGAATAAACGCCGAGCCGCGGCATTGCTGGGAATAGGTCGGAGAACGCTTTACCGCTGGTTGGATCAACCATGATTTTGGCTAAGAAAGTCCGTTCATCCTTACTGTTTATACTTCTGCTGTGCATTATTTGCTCAGAAGTTGCAGCTGAAGAGATACATATTGGTATTTTAGACTGGAGAACCCTTGAGGATTTTGAACAGCACTGGCTGCCTTCACTGCAAAGTTTAGAAAAAGAGATGCCGGCTCACCGCATCGTATTGCATCCGATGACGTTAAATGAGCTCAATAAAGGCGTAGCTGATAATCAATTGGATTTTTTGATCACCAACCCGGGTCATTATGTTGCCTTGTCCTCAGAGTATAGGGTTGCTCCGTTGGCGCAGTTGCAACATCTGAAAGCGGGGTTACCATTGAATCATGTAGGCTCAGTGGTTTTAACACATCAAGGTAGGCAGGATCTAAACGAGTTTACAGATTTGAAAGGATTAACCATCGGTGCAGTCAGTCCAGAATCCTTTGGTGGTTATCAATTGATGCTAGATACATTGCATCTTCGTTACAGTGATATTAAGAGTTGGGATATTCACTGGAACTTCACTGGTTTTCCAATGGATCAATTGGTAGAGAAGTTACTCAATGATGAGTTTGATGCGATTGTCTTGCGCAGTTGTCTTGCCGAGGTATTGGCATTGGAAGGTAGTGTGGATTTATCTTCCTTGCGTCTGATCGGCACTCAAGCAATCGATACTTATCCCTGCATGATCTCTAGCGCAGTTTACCCCGGTTGGCCATTATTAAGGACCGCTAAAGTCAATGACACTCTGGCTCGACAAGTGTTAGCGGCTTTAATGAAATCTGACTCGATTTTAATAGACCAGGATGTCATGTACTGGCAGCCACCGGTCTCCTATCAATCAGTCTATGAAGTGTTTGAACGTCTGCGTATAGGTCCGTTTGCGGCATTTCCTCATAATCCAATAATGCATTGGCTAATAATGCATCGTCACTGGTTTTATGGTGCTTTCGCTTTATTGATCCTATTGGTATTACATAATATTCGTGCAGAATATCTGGTCAGAAAACGTACTCAAGAGCTTGAATGGTCACAGCAGTGTCAACGCGAAGCCGAGCAGATAGCACTGCATCATCAAGATGAGCTGCGCCATGCTTCGCGCTTTACTTTAATGGGAGAGTTGGCTGCAGGATTGGCGCATGAACTGAATCAGCCGCTGACGGCAATTGCCAATTATGCGCGTGGATCAGTCAGGCATTTACAACGACAAGATCAAGACTTATTAGCACGACGCACGCAATTAGTAGAAGCCTCTGAGCAGATAGCCAATCAAGCAGATCAAGCGGCCGCTGTTATTCGCAACATACGTACTTTTCTAAAAAAGGACACAGGGGAGTACAACTGGTTAGCGATAGTGCCGCTTGTGGAAAATGCACTACTCTTTTGCCAAACTCGCATCAAACAAGCACAGATAAAACCTCAATTGCAGTGTGATGATCACTTACCAGACATTTTTAGTCATAGAATTCATCTACTGCAAATACTTGCTAATCTGATCACCAATGCCTTGGATGCGATGGTGGATGTTGACGTGGATCAGCGCGAGTTGTGTCTGTCAATTCATCAAGATAAAGCTAACAATCGTCTGATTATTCAGGTGGCTGATCGTGGGAAAGGAATTGATGCGGCGATTGAAAAGCATCTTTTTGAACCCTTTATGACCACACGCAAAGAAGGTATGGGGTTAGGTTTATCGCTCAGTCGATCTTTAGCGGAAGCTTTAGGCGGTCAGTTGATACTAAAAAATCGTTCAACGGGTGGCGCCATGGCAGAGCTAACCTTACCTATTCAACCCTTGTTACAGGAGTAAACTGGATGCCGGGAGTCATTCATATTGTTGATGATGAAGAGGCCGTCAGGCGCTCATTAAGGTGGCTTTTGGAATCTGTCGATCTTCAGGTAGAAGAATATGCGGATGCTGCCAGCTTTATAGCTAACGCCGATTTACAGCAGTTAGGCTGTGTTTTACTGGATATTCGCATGCCCGGGATGAGTGGCTTGACTCTGCAAACTGAGCTAATGACTAAAGCGCCAGAATTGCCGGTTATCTTTATGACAGGGCACGGTGATGTACCCATGGCCGTTCGTGCCATGAAAGCCGGAGCATTTGATTTTTTCGAAAAACCTTACAATGATCAACTCTTGTTAGATTGCGTTAATCGAGCGTTAGAAAAACATCAGTTTTATTTAACGGAACAAGCGCAGCATTTACCTGTCGAACGGCGTAGATCCAGTTTAACGCCGCGAGAGGAGCAGGTACTCAGTCTGCTTTTACAAGGTGAGCCGAGTAAGCGCATTGCTTCAACCCTGAATATTAGTGCCCGCACTGTCGATGTTCATCGATATCATATTATGACCAAGATGCAGGTCGACTCTTTAGCTGAACTATTACACATCTGCCTGGAGCGTTAAATCAAACTAAAGATTCCTTTAGATAAACAAGGGTTTTACCAATAGTTTTAAAGCCGCCTAAAGCGTAAGGTTGTTCCAAATAGCACACAAAGATGTGTTAGCTGAGGTGAGGAGCAATCTGATAATGAAAATCCTGTCAACTATTCCCCTAATAACGGCTGGTTTAGTCCTGGGGTTTGCCCATCAAGCGCAAGCCATAGAGGGTGATGCAACCAGAGGCCAGGCTGCTGCGGCAGTCTGTACGGCGTGCCATCAAGCAGATGGCAGTGGTATGTTCATGCCCGGTGGTGAATCCTGGCCGCGTTTAGCAGGTCTTGATGCCGCTTATATTTACAAGCAATTAAAAGACTTCAATGAAGGCAAGCGTCAAAATGCATCAATGGCGCCGTTTGCCGCGATGCTGAATGATCAGCAAATGCGTGATGTAGCGGTGTATTACAGCGAAATGCCGGCAACTCAGGGCAAAGGCGCTGAATCTGTAGATGATGAATTGCTGAAATGGGGTGAGACGTTAGCCACCCATGGTGATTGGTCACGCTATATACCTTCCTGTAACTCTTGCCATGGTCCCGATAACTTGGGTGCTGGAGAGCATTTCCCTGCAATTTCAGGGCAGCATTCAGGGTATATAGAAGCACAAATACTTGCATGGCAAAACGAAACGCGTCAGAACGATCCACAACATTTGATGTTGGCGATTGCTGAGCGCTTAAATCCTTATGATATTCAAGCTGTGTCTGCCTGGTTATCGATGCAGCCATCACAATAAGGAGCCTGTCATGTTAAATACCAAAGTAATCTTCAGTGCCAGTATTTTAGCGCTTGCGTCTAGTCAGACTATTCATGCTGCAGAGCCCCGTTTTCCGGTGAATTTTCCTGAGCCTACAGAAGGCCAATACGTTCACGTACCGCCAACGCTTCAAGATCTTGAAGAAGCCAATATGCACCCTGAACTTAAGCGGGTCATTCGTCGAGGTCATGATCTTTTTACCAACACGCAGCAGCTGAAGGGGGTAAATGTCTTCAATGATATGAACTGCTCAAGTTGTCATCTGGGTGACGGTGCACAACCCTTCTCAGCGCCGGTGTGGGCTGCTGCTGTTGTTCTGCCAAACTTCAGGCCCAAAAATCAGCACGTAAACAACCTTGAAGAGCGGATATCTGGTTGTTTTAGCTACTCTATGAACGGTGTGCCACCTGAGTATGGCAGTGATAACATGCTTGCCCTGGCGGCTTACCATCAATGGTTAGCCAAAGGTGTACCGATTTATCAACCGGGTAAAAGCTTATATGGTCGTGGTTACCCTATCGATGAGCCTGAGCAAGAGCCTTCTTATGCTCGTGGTCAAGCATTGTACGAGGCCAACTGCAGTATCTGCCATGCTGATGATGGTGCGGGTTTAGCCGTCAGAGGTGAGTCACAGTTCCCTGCACTCTGGGGTGATGGTTCATACAACTGGGGAGCGGGTATTGTTCGTATTTTCACTATGGCCGGATTTATTCATAACAATATGCCATTGGGTCAGCCGCATAGTATGGATGTACAAGAGTCATGGGATTTGGCAGCTTACATCAACAGCCAAGAACGACCGCAAGATGTACGTTTCACAGGCGATTTGCAGGAAACCCGCGAACTCTATTTTGAAACTTTCCACAAGCACACCTATTATGGTTTGGAAAAAGAAGGACGTTTGCTGGGTGATCATATGAACCTGGGAAGAAAAGACTTTCTCAAACCTGAGGTGCTCAAGCCACGTTTTTTCGAATAGGTGAAGACTTGGTGAACAAAAACCGGGCCCGGCTTTTGTTCACCAGCGGTTTTGTTGACCGGATCGTGATAGCTGTTTAGTTAAATAAGTAAAACCTAATAAAAAACATATAAATGGAAATAAATGGATTGTTTGATTATGATCAGGTATGCGGTTTTAACCTGAGGATGTTGTATGTTATTTTTTCGGCGCGTGAGCGCCTCGCTGCGCTTTAATTACCTGGCTGTCTGTCTGCTCTCCCTGCTACTCAGTTCGTCACTCTCGGCATCTGAGTTACGCGTTTCCGGTGCCAGTACCATTTTCCCGATTATTAATCAGCTTTCTACCACACTGGAAAACCGCAATGCACTTGTATTACAGCTGTCAGCGGGTGGCAGTGGTCGTGGTATATCCGATGTACGTGAGGGCGTTTCTGACCTGGGCATGGTGTCACGTGCCTTGCGAGCAGATGAAAAAGCCGACCTTCAATACACCACCATTGCGCTGGATACCCTGGTGTTTATCGTTAATGAATCCAATCCGCAAACAACGATCACCCGTCAGGAGTTGATTGATTTGTTTACTCGTCAGCGCGACTGGCAGGAAATAAACGGATTTGACTGGCCTGTACGCCTGGTATCCAAAGAGGTAGGTCGCAGTACCCTGGATTTATTTGAAGATTTTACCGGGCTTAACAGCCCTGACCGCAGTGGCTCAACAGGTCGGTTGATCAGTGCTGATGCGACGATCATTGGCTCTAATTTGGAGTCGCTTACCCTGGTTGGTGGTCAACAGGGGGGAGTAGGATATGTTTCGCTGGGTGCGGCTGAGTCAATGCGAGATCAGGGGTTGCCGGTGCGCATTCTGGATCTGGCCGGGATAACCCCTTCTGCACAAACTATCAACAATGGACAGTACCCTATTCGACGTGAGCTGAATCTGGTGTATCAGACGCTGACTCCTGAAATAGAGGCCCTGCTGCGTTTGCTGCAATCAACTGATGGAAAGCAGGTGGTTGAATCCGAAGGTTTTGTCGCAACAGGAGGGCAGCAATGAAATTCTCATTAATACAGAAAATAGCACTTCCGTTTATCCTGTTGGCTGTGGTGATTTCAGGTGCATTTTTTGCCGTCTACTGGCTTACGGAGCGCCAGTTGCTGGTGGTGGTTGAGACCCGTGAAGCCTTGAAACAGACAGAAACCGATATTCAGCGCCTGGCGGTTGATTTGCAGAGTGGCATTCTATCTTCCGATGAACGTTATTTTATTTCAGCGGCAGCTAACTCTGTGCAGATTGAAAACCAGTTACGTTCGTTACACCAACAGGAGCCTGACATCATGCAGGGGCTGCTTGGCCAGTACCATGATTATTATGCAGGTATGGTAGCCGTGAGTTCAGTGTTCCTGGAACAGCGTTTTGAAGAGGGGCAGGCACGCCTGCAGGAACTGACGCGAGCACGGGATGAGATCAGCCGCCAGGTAGATAGTGCCAGTGCTGATCTGAATCAGCGTTATCAGCAGAGCATTTCCTTCCTAAACCGCATGATGCTGGCCGCTGTGGTGCTCATGCTGTTGGTGTTGGTGGGTGTGCTCTGGTTTATCAAACAGATCATTCGTCCGGTTTATCAAATGCGTCGGATGATGCAGCAGATAGCCGAAGGGGCGGGTGATCTGACGCAAACCCTGCCAGAGCAGTCCAGTGATGAAATGGGTGATATCGCCCGTGCATTTAACCGTATGATGGCCTCATTGCGCCGCTTGATTATCGATGTTCAGCAGGCTTGCCAGCAGATAGCAACGGCGGCTGAGCAACAGAGCCAGGTATCGCAGCAAACCCTGCAATTGGCCAGTCAACAGCGCGAACAAGCTGAGCAGGCCGCTGTTGCGGTACATGAAATGGCCGCTACCAGTCAGGATGTATCAGGTAATACACAAGCGGCAGCTGAAGCGGCACGCGAGGGGCAGGATACGACTAAATCTGGTCGTGAGCTGGTGCTTGCAGAGATGGGTGCCATTCATGATCTGGCTGATGAAATTGAACGGGCGGCCGGGGTGATCCGGCAGTTGGATACGCACAGTCAGGAAATCGGTGGTGTGCTCCAGGTTATTCGGGATATTGCGGATCAGACCAACCTGTTGGCACTCAATGCAGCCATTGAAGCCGCACGTGCAGGTGATATGGGGCGGGGTTTTGCGGTGGTCGCTGATGAGGTGCGTAATCTGGCAACCCGGACTCAGGTAGCCACGGTGGATATTGAAAAAACCGTGGAAGTTTTACAGAAGGGCGCTGCCGATGCCGTTGAGGTGATGGCGAAGCAGCAGAGCGAAGCACACAAGGATGCTCAAATGGCTGAAAAAGTGATCGCTGCCCTGGATGCGATAGGTGAGGCTATTCAGCGCATAACGGATATGAATATTCAGGTGTCATCAGCGGCGGAAGAGCAAAGCGCGGTGGCGGAAGAGATAGATCGTAATGTAAGCGCCATCAATCAGGGTATTCATGACATAGCCGCAGGCACCGATCAGACGACTCAGGCGAGTCAATCACTGGCGCAACTGGCTGAAGCGCTGAACAGCAAGGTGCGCCAGTTCAAAACCTGAACCGGCGCTTTTTTTCGTTTTAAGCGTCGCGCTTGTCGACCATGAAGGTGGCTTCACCGGTGGCAACCAGTGCTTCGCCTACGGTGACATCGGTACGCATTTTCACCCGGCGACGTTTTTCATCTATGTCGATGACGGTCAGTGTTGCTTTGGCCGTATCGCCAATATGTACAGGTGCTTTGAATTTGATCTGTTGATCAATATAGATTGCGCCTGGTCCTGGCAAACGGGTGCCTGCTACCGTGGAAATCAGCGCCGCACTGAACATGCCGTGTACGATGCGCTGTTTGAAAATGGTGGTTTTGGCATATTCTTCATTGATGTGCACTGGGTTGTTGTCACCTGAAATGCCTGCAAACATATAAACATCTGATTCAGATATGGTTTTGGCGTAAGAGTCGCTCATGCCCACTGTCAGATCTTCCAGGTAATAGCCGTGAATATCCTGCATTTTTTTATCCTGCTTGTCATGTGTTGTAAAAATCGTTCAGTATAAGTAACAGAGTAACCGATTTTGTGCTTATCAGATACGCCTGGCGTGCTAGAATAAGTAAAAACCCTTATGGTTAGCAATGCGCAGTAATGAGTGATTGCTTCCATGTGAATGTGTTCGAATGATCAATAGAAGGTAGTTTATGGCTGACTATAACGCTCCGGTAAAAGATATGAAGCTCGCGCTGAATCAGATAGCGCGGATGACCGAATTATCCACCCTGCCTGTTTTTGAAGATGCATCGGCCGATATGGTGGATGCGATTCTGGATGAGGCGGCACGTGTCGCACGTGATGTGGTGGCGCCCACCAATTGGGATGGCGATCAGAAAGGCGTGAGTCTCAAGGATGGTGGCGTTGTTTGTCCGGAAAGCTTCCGCGATGCCTATAACCAGTACGCCGAAGGCGGTTGGGGTTCGCTGCAGTTTGATCCTGAACATGGTGGACAGGGCATGCCGTATTTGCTCTCTGTGCCGGTGATGGAAATGTGGCAAGCGGCGAATATGGCCTGGGGCCTTTGTCCGCTGCTGTCACAGGGTGCGGTCGAGTGTCTGTCAATCAATGCCGATGATGCCTTGAAGGCCATTTATCTGCCAAAACTGATCAGTGGTGAGTGGGCCGGTACCATGAATCTCACAGAAGGCAGTGCCGGTTCAGACCTGTCACAGGTGCGCTGTAAAGCCGAAAAAGACGGTGATGCGTATCGTGTCACGGGTGAAAAAATCTTTATCACCTGGGGCGACCACAGTCTGACCGAGAATATCGCCCATCTGGTGTTGGCACGTTTGCCGGATGCACCAGCCGGTGTTCGCGGTATTTCCCTGTTTTTGGTACCCAAGTATTTAGTTAATGCCGATGGTTCGCTGGGTGAGTACAACAACACCAAGCCCCTGTCGCTGGAACACAAAATGGGTATTCACGCCAGCCCTACCGCGGTGATGGGCTTTGAAAACTCTGTCGGTTACCTGGTGGGTGAAGAGAATCGTGGTCTGGCTTGCATGTTCACCATGATGAACAACGCCCGTTTGGGTGTGGGTCTGCAGGGTGTGGCGATTTCTGAGCGCGCCTATCAGCAGGCGCTGGTGTTTGCTAATGAGCGCATCCAGAGCCCTGCCGTTGGTTTTAAGGTGCCGGGTCCGATTATTCGTCATGGTGATGTGCGGCGTATGTTGCTGACCATGAAGGCTTTGACTGAAGCGGGCCGGGCGCTGACCTATGATGCCTGTGGCAGCATCGATTTTTCTCATCATGCTGAAGATGAAACGCGTCGTAGCCGTGAAAAAGCGCGTGCCGCACTGCTGACGCCGGTGGTCAAAGGCTGGTGTACCGAGTTTGCTCAGGAAGTCACGTCATTGGGTGTGCAGGTACATGGTGGTATGGGCTTCGTCGAAGAAACCGGTGCCGCCCAGCATTACCGTGATGCGCGCATCCTGCCCATTTATGAAGGCACCAACGGCATTCAGGCGCTGGACCTGGTCGGTCGTAAAGTATTGCTGGATAAGGGTGAAGCCCTGACGTTGCTGTTGTCTGAAATGCGCGAAACCATCGCACTCGGTGGTGCCTTTGCCGATCTGGCAGCGGATCTTGAGCAAGCGGTGGCTGCGATTGAAACCGCGCGTGATGAACTGCTGGCCGGTGCCGCTGATGATCCGCAATTAGCCGGAGCTGTGGCGTATAACTTTATGATGCTGTTGGGCACCGTAGCGGGCGCCTGGGAATTGCTGCGTCAAGCTGAAGCGGCCAAAACCCTGCAGTCTGAAGGTGAAGATGATGCCTTCCTGGAAGCAAAGCAGGTGACTACGCGTTTCTATTTTGAGCAGATCCTGCCACGCTATCTGGGTTATGCGCGGATGGTTAAAGCCGGTAGTGCGACTATCACTGAAATGAGCGACGAGCAGTTCGCTACCGCTTGGTGATTCTGTCTTGATCCTGGCCAGTGCGGGCACTAGGTTTGCCCACACTGGCCTTTTTAGTGCCTGCCGCTTTATTCCCTCTGGATTAACCCCTTCACGCTTTTATGGTATCTTTGCCTGACTCTCTATCATCAGCTGAAAGATACCGATTACTATGATTATTAAACCTAAAATTCGTGGTTTTATCTGCACCACTACTCATCCGGTTGGCTGTGAAGCCAATATTCGTGAACAGATCGAATTTACCCGTGCACAACCTAAAGTCGCTGGTCCCAAGCGCGTGTTGGTTATCGGCGCTTCCAGCGGTTATGGTATGTCATCGCGGATTGCGGCGGCGTTTGGTAGTGATGCGTCAACAATCGGAGTGTTCTTCGAAAAGCCGGGTACGGAAAAGAAAACCGGTACCGCCGGTTGGTACAATGCCGCCGCTTTCGAGCGCCTGGCGCATGAAGCCGGACTCTATGCCAAGAGCATTAACGGCGATGCTTTTTCACATCAGGCTAAACAACAGGTAGTCGATCTGATCAAGGCCGATCTGGGCCAGGTCGATCTGGTGGTATACTCCCTGGCCTCGCCGGTGCGCAAAATGCCGGATAGCGGTGAAGTCATACGCTCCGTGCTAAAGCCAATTGGTGAGATTTATCGCTCTACGGCCATAGACACCAACAAAGACTGCATCATCGAAACTGAAATTGAACCGGCAACTGAAGATGAAGTAGCCGCCACTGTGCAAGTGATGGGTGGTGAAGACTGGCAGCTGTGGATTGATGCCCTGGCCGACGCAGGTGTATTGGCTGAGGGTTGTAAAACCGTGGCCTATAGCTATATCGTACCGATATCACCTGGCCGATCTATTGGCATGGTGCGCTGGGTAAAGCCAAACAACATTTGGACGAAACCGCGTCAGCGCTAAGCTCCAAGCTGGCCGCTATTGGCGGTCAGGCGAATGTGGCGGTGCTCAAGTCGGTGGTGACCCAGGCCAGTTCAGCGATTCCGGTGATGCCCCTGTACCTGTCGATGGTATTCAAAGTCATGAAAGAACAGGGAATTCATGAAGGTTGCATGGATCAGGTTTGGCGTTTGTTCCGTACAGGTTTGTATGGCAGTGGTGCACAGATGGATGATGCCCAGCGTTACCGTCTGGATGACTGGGAACTGCGTGATGATGTGCAGAAAGCCTGTCGTGAACTTTGGCCACAAGTGACCACGGAAAATTTATTTGAACTGACAGATTATGCGGCGTACAAAGATGAGTTTCTGAAGCTGTTTGGATTCGGCTTGGACGGCATCGATTACGAGCAGGATGTCAGTCCGTTGGTGGAATTTAATGTTATTGAGCTGCAAAGCTGAGCAGTTGATGACTCACAGGAACTGATGATTATGCGTTTTAACGGCGTGAAGGATTTCGATCACTCGCAGAGTGATAAAATTGGTGTGCTGATTACCAATCTGGGAACACCGGATGAGCCGACAACACCGGCTTTACGTCGTTATCTGAAAGAGTTTCTGTCTGATCCGCGTGTGGTAGAAGTGCCCCGGCCGATCTGGTGGTTTATTCTCAATGGCGTCATTCTGAATATCCGCCCGGCAAAATCGGCCGCCGCCTATCGCGAAGTCTGGACGGATGCAGGTTCACCCTTGCTGACCCACACGCAGGACCAATGCGCGGCATTGAAAAAATACTTCAGTGATCGCTACGGTGACCGGGTACAGGTCGAATTTGCCATGCGCTATGGCAATCCTTCCATTACTTCGGTATTGGAAAAACTGCAGCAGGCCGGGGTGCGTAAACTGGTGGTGCTGCCACTCTATCCCCAGTATTCCGGCGCTACGTCGGCCTCTACTTTCGATGCGATTGCCGCCGACTTTACCCAGCGTCGTTGGTTACCCGATCTGAATTTCATCAGTCATTATCCTGATTTCGAGCCCTATATTACCGCGCTGGCCGATAAGGTACGCCATTTTCAGGCTGAGCATGGGGTGCCTGACAAGCTGATTCTGTCCTACCACGGTGTTCCCAAACGCTATTTGCTGCAAGGTGATCCTTATCACTGTGAATGCCATAAAACTTCACGCTTGTTGGCAGAACAGCTGGGTTTGCAGCCGGATCAGTACCTGACTACGTTTCAGTCGCGTTTCGGGCGTGAGGAATGGTTGAAACCCTATACCGATGAAACACTGAAATCCTTGCCCGCCAAGGGGGTTAAATCGGTGCAGGTGTTCTGTCCGGGGTTTTCTTCCGATTGTCTGGAAACGATTGAAGAGATAGGTCAGGAAAATCGTGAGTATTTCATTGAAAGCGGGGGGGAATCCTACGCTTATATTCCGGCGCTGAATGCCGATGCCAGCCATATTGATATGATGGTGCAGTTGTTGGAGCCGCATTTGCACAACTGGTTGGTAGATGATGAGCGCGATGGTGAGCAGACCCAAGCCTTGGCAAAGGCCTTAGGCGCTTTGCGTTAGTTAAGTCGATTAAGGACCCGTTATGACTTGTGTAATTTTTCGTGAGCATGTGACCCAGGATGGCCATATTATTGGCGAAATCTGTCTCAACGCTGAACGTACACTCAATGCTCTCTCTCAGGAGATGATCAGACTGATACAGCCACAGCTGGATGTGTGGCAGGAAAATCCACGCGTGGTGGCTTTGCTACTCGACAGTGCCGGTGAAAAATCTTTCTGTGCGGGTGGTGATGTAGTAGGTGCCTGGCGTTTGATTCAGGAGGAGTCCTATGCCGATATTGATGAATATTTCGCGGCGGAATACCGTCTGGATTACCGCCTGCAAACCTATCCCAAACCAATAATCTGTTGGGGGAGTGGCTTGGTTATGGGGGGGGGCTTGGTTTGATGAATGGCTGCAGCCACCGGGTGGTAACGCCCACGTCACGCCTGGCGATGCCGGAAGTGACTATTGGTCTGTTTCCCGATGTCGGGGCCAGCTATTTTTTGAATCGCTTACCTGGAAAGATTGGCTTGTTTCTTGGTCTAACGGGTAGTCATGTTCAGGCAGTCGATGCGCTGTGGTTGGAATTGGCCGATTATGCGCTGCAAACCGATCAGCGTCAGTCCATGCTGGAGCAGCTTCTGACACAGATCTGGAATCAAGGTGATAATAAGGCTGTGATCACGGCTGTGCTCAGTGATTTGGCGGTGGCTGCGAAGCCTGCATTTACCGAGATGGCTGCGCCGGTTCAACAGCATCAGGTATTGATTGAGTCGTTGTTGGCTGATGAGTCAGTGACGGGCTTTGTGGACAGGCTTGGGGCCTTGTCATCAGATGATCCCTGGTTAGTGCGGGCTCAGCAAACAGTGAGTCAGGGCAGTCCATTATCTTTATGCCTGATTGCCGAGCAGTTAAAGCGTGCACGCCAGCTGTCATTGAAAGCGGTGTTTCAGTTTGAAATGCTGTTGGCGGCGCAGTGCTGTCGTCAGGGTGAGTTTGCCGAAGGTGTGCGTGCTTTACTGATAGATAAGGATAAGGCGCCAAAATGGCGCTTTGCTTCAGTCGAATCCGTGACAAAAGACGTGCTAGAATCACATTTTCAGCCGCCCTGGACGGTGAATCCATTGGCAACCCTCTAGTCTGTTGCCTAAAGACCCAAGGAGGTCCGTCATGAGTCAGTCATCCCCTCATCCAAAGTTCATGGAAGCCATGCGTAAACTGAAACAGATGAGTGAAGAAGAGCGTCTGTCAGAGGAAAATGCTGAACTGTTTGAACAGGCCATGAAGTACGCACCGCTGGATATCCAACCAACCCTGATTGCGATCCGCAAAAAATACGAGCAAACCTATCACTAGTAGGAGCTCGCTCCGCGAGCGATTGAAATCCCTACTCGCCCGCAGAGCGGGCTCCTACAGAGGGTGGTAATAACCTTATGTAGGAGCCCGGTCTCCGGGGCGAATTTGAATAAAACCCTATCGCTCACGGAGTGAGCTCCTACAGGAGCCCGGTCTCCGGGCGAATAAAAGATTACTGCGGTGCGCCAGCGGTAACTTCTTCGTCTGTGGCGCCGCGTACTTCGACAACTTCAACGTCAAATGTCAGTGTCTGGCCAGCCAGTGGGTGGTTGCCATCCAGCGTTACGCTGTCGCCTTCGATACCTACAACGGTAACAGGCTGCTCACCCCAAGGCGTCTGAGCCATGAACTGCATACCTACTTCGATTTCGTCCACACCCGCAAAATTGCTGCGTTCTACGGCCTGAATCATCTCTTCACGTACTTCACCATAACCCTGTTCTGGCTCAACGGTGACAGCCAGGGTGTCGCCTACCGCTTTACCGGTCAGTGCATTTTCAAGGCCGGGGATGATGTTGCTGGCACCATGCAGATAGGCCAGTGGCTGCTGCCCTACAGAGCTGTCCATTACATTGCCTTCGCTGTTGGTCAGGGTGTAATGAATGGAAACTACGGTGTTTTGATCGATCTGCATCTGTGCTCTCCTGTGTGATTTAGCCGATCATGCTAACTATCCCGACTTTACCTTGCAACCGCTTGTGTTGTAACCGGCGAAGGGGTTTGGAGTTTTTAAGTCAGATATCTGCCAGGGTTTTAAAGCTTAACTAATTGATGTTAAATAGATCCTATTAAAGTAGGGCTGCGAATGTTGAAGCCGATCAGATTTTTTTATCTGTTAGGTCAAGTTAATCGGAATTCTTCATGAGTGCGTAACCAACTTACTATTTTATGGAAGATAGAGCTAATTGATGGAGAGTGTTGATGCGTAATAATGTGATTCAAAAGCCAACCCTGGCAGTGATAGGGGCTGGTTTAGCCGGTTTGCGTTGTGCCGCTTTGCTTGCAGAAGCTGGCTATGCCGTGACAGTGTTTGAAAAAAGCCGTGGCACGGGCGGTCGTCTGGCTTCATCGCGTCTGGATGGGCTGACAACCGACTTGGGTATTCCTTACATTGAAACTCACCAGCCAGATTTTCATCATTGGTTACAGACGCATAGTGAGCAGGTACAACGCTGGCAGCCTTGCGAAAGTGATTTTTCCTTGTCAGCGTCACACGTTAACCCGGCACGCGAACTCTGGGTCGGGGTGCCACGCTCCAGTGCCATAACACGTGCTTGCTGACCAGGTTGAGTTGCGCACAGAAACACGTATCAGTGTGGTCTGGCCAGATAAAAATGGTGTGTTGCTGCGGGATGAATCGGCGGACGTGCTGGGGCACTTTGATAATGTCGTGGTAGCGGCTCCGGCACCGCAGGCAGCAGTGTTGCTGGATGCCGTTCAGCGTTACAGAAGTCGTGCCGAAGCAGTGGTGATGCAGCCTGCCTGGGTTGTGTCTGTGGTGTTGGAACGTCGCCCTGAGGCGCTGGCGCATATCGATCTGCTTGAAGGTGTGCATCCTGAACTGCAGCGCGTTGTACGTGACAGTAGCAAACCGGGACGTTCGGGTGAAATCTGGACCTTGCAGGCCAGTCGTGACTGGACTGAGGCCTACCTGAACCTGAGTGCTGATACCGTGATGCACGAACTGGTTGCTGCCTTGGTTGCACTGACGGGTGATCCGCTGGTGGTGAAAGCGCATCGTGCACACCGCTGGCTATATTGTGATGCTATATCAACGGAGTCGGCTATGGCACTCTGGGATGCCGATACAGCGATGGGTGCCTGTGGTGACTGGCTTGCAGGTGGAGGTGTTGAGGCAGCATGGCAAAGTGGTACTGAGCTGGCACGAATGATATTGTCATCTAAATCCTGATGGATATCTGCAATATAAGGAGCCAATAGTGGCAGAGACACTGGTAAAACAGGTGCAGCAAGCCTGTAAGCAACTGGATCAGGTTATTCTGGGAAAACCTCAGCAGATCCGCCTGGCAGTAACCTGTCTTTTATCTGGCGGCCATCTACTGATCGAAGATCTTCCGGGAATGGGTAAAACGACCCTGGCGCACGCACTGGCCAGTGTTTTTGACCTGGCGGACACCCGCATACAGTTTACTAGTGATATGTTACCCGCTGATATTTTGGGCGTTTCGGTGTTTGATGCCAGCAGTGGGGCATTCGTGTTTCACCCAGGTCCTGTATTTACCCAACTGCTACTGGCGGATGAAATTAACCGGACTACACCGAAAACCCAGAGTGCGCTGCTTGAGGCCATGGAGGAGCGCCAGGTGACTCAGGATGGTGAAACACGTCCCTTGCCTGAGCCGTTTTTTGTGATAGCTACCCAGAACCCACTGACGCAATTTGGTACCTTTCCACTACCAGAATCGCAGCTGGACCGTTTTCTGATGCGGGTTAATCTGGGTTATCCCAGCCCGGAAGCTGAGCGTCAGCTGCTTGCACGAGGGGAAACCCTGAATCGACGTCATACCATCAAGGCGCTTTTGTCACCGGCACAGCTGGTTGAAGCGCAGCAGGCCTGTCTGGCCGTGCATGCCTCGGCTGACTTGATCAGTTATGTGCAGCGGCTGGTACAATATACCGTGAAGGGGCGGGCTTTAGTTATGGGGTATCTCCGCGTGGGGCACTGGCCCTGTTACGTTGTGCGCGCTGCTGGGCCTGGTTGCATGACCGTGAACATGTGGTACCTGAAGATGTACAGAGCGTGCTGGAAGCGGTGATTGGTCACCGGGTACGTCCGGCCGAAGATATGGCAGGTCATACCTCGGTCAGACTGGTGACGGAGCTGCTCTCTAAGGTTGATGTTATGGCACGCTAATGACTATGCGCTGGCCTGAGTGGTTATCCCTGCAACGTACCGGTAAACTCTATATTCTGCCACACGCGCCGGTTGGGGGTTTGTATTGCTTCTGGTGCTGCTGTTATTGCTGTCGATTAATTTTGAGAATAATCTGACCTTTGCTTTAACCTTCCTGCTTACGGCTTTGATGATCATTGCCATCCTTTATACCTACAGTAACTTGTCAGGGGTGCAGTTAAGTTGTGTTGGTGCGCAGCCTTGCTTTGCCGGTGAGTCGGCAGGTTTCACTCTGCAGTTAACCTCTGAGGCCGGGCGCGAACATCAGCAATTGCAACTGAGTTGGCCGCAAGCCCTTCCTGTGGCGGCAGACCTGATCGACACCAGCCAGATACGGCTTGAGTTGGCATTGCCTGCAGCACAACGTGGCTGGTGTGTGGCACCCACGATTCGTTTACACACTGTATTTCCGCTGGGTCTGTTTAAGTGCTGGTGTTACTTGCCGGTCGATGGTCGGGCATTGGTTTATCCCGCACCTGAGGCTGGTGGTATTTTACCGGCAACGGCAGGAGCCGATGGTCAGGGGGCGATGGCTGAGCAATCCGGGAGCGATGATTTTAGTGGACTGCAACGCTTTGAAACAGGTATGTCACCCCACCACATTGCCTGGAAGGTGTTTGCACGGGGTCAGGGGCTGCATGCGAAACGTTATGCCTCGCGTCAGGATCTGAATATCTGGCTGGATTATGACAGTTGGCCGGAAGCTGATCTGGAGCAGCGTTTGTCACGGCTGTGCTTCTGGGCGCTGAAACTCAGTCGGGAAGATCGGCCCTTTGGGCTGCGTTTGCCAGGGCAGACGTTGAAACCCGCACGTGGTGAAGCCCATCGCCAACAGGTTCTGAAGAAACTGGCGTTATTTGGGGCTGATACTTCATGAAGGCAGGCATAGAAAAAATCAGTCGCTCTGCCGTTATCTGGCAATTGTTGGCATTTGCAGCCGTGGTTATTCCGCACCTGGTTTGGCTACCCGTTTGGGTCATGCTGATTTGTTGCGCCTGTATTGCGGCACGGCTGATGATTCATACCGGGCGTTGGTCTTTTCCGCATTGGAGCCTGAGGCTTTTGCTGGTGATGGGGGCCGCTGCAGGCCTATTGGTGAGTTTTAACCGGGATGCCAGTCTTAATGCCATGGTGGCACTGTTGATTGTCGGTCTGGCATTAAAATTGCTGGAAATCTACCGGCGTCGTGATGCCTTAGTGCTTTTGTATGTGGCTTTCTTTGTTGCTGCGACCACTTTCCTGTTTGAACAAGGGATGGGGCCGCACTGATAATACTCCTGGCTGTTGTCGTGGTTGTGGCAGCATTAAACAGTATCTGGCAGGATCCGCTTCGCGAGGATATGCGGCGTCCGTTAAAACTCTCCCTGAGGATGCTCGCGCCTGCATTGCCGTTGATGTTGGTGCTGTTTTTTCTGTTTCCACGTATTGGACCGCTATGGTCGGTCGAGCTGGACAGGTCTGCTGTGCGGACCGGTTTGTCAGAATCCATGTCGCCAGGCGATATCAGCCAATTGACCCGCTCTGGTGAGTTGGCTTTTCGCGCTGTATTTGCTGATCAGCCACCGCCATCTTCTTTGCGTTATTGGCGTGTGCTGGTACTCAGTGCATTTGATGGTCGTGAATGGACGCCGGGTACGTTTAGACAGTCTGAGATCGAAGAGTTAGTGGCATTGGCTGACCCTGTTTCCTATGAAATAGTCCAGGAGCCCAGCAATCAGCGCTGGCAGTTCGTACTGGATATGCCAGTATCAGCTCCGTCTCAGTCGCAAATGACCCCGCAGCGTACGCTTATGGCTCCCAGTGAGGTGAGGCAGCGTGTGCAGTATCAGCTCAGCTCCGTGCCAACCTATCAACTAGCCCCTGAGCTGAGCCGTGAGGCGCATGCGTATTACACCCGCTTACCACGTCAGGCCAATCCGCGCAGCCGGGAATTGGCTGAGCAGTGGTTGCATGCCGCTGATACTGATGCGGCGGCCTTTATTGAGCAGTTATTCCGTTATTTTAATGCCTCATTTATTTATACACTGGAACCGGCTGTGCTGGGGCGGCACAGTGTGGATGATTTTCTGTTTGAGACGCAGCAGGGTTTCTGTGAGCACTTTGCCAGTGCTGCGGCATTCATGCTTCGAGCGGCCGGAATGCCTGCGCGTGTAGTAACCGGTTATCAGGGAGGTGAATGGAATGCGAGCCAAGGCTATCTGACCCTGCGTCAGTATGATGCGCATGCCTGGGTCGAGGTCTGGTTAAATGATCAGGCTGGGTTCGCCTGGACCCGACTACAGCGGTAGCACCAGAGCGTATTGAGCAGAGTGCTGATCAGTTGTTTAGTGGGCAAGCTGGTTTTCTGGCGGATTCCCCGCTTTCTGCTTTACGTCTGGCACGCCAGGGTTGGTTGCTTCAGGCACGTATGCACTATGATTCGTTGAATTTTGCCTGGCAGCGCTGGGTACTTAACTACCATGATCAGCAACAGCATCTGTTACAGGATTGGTTAGGCGAGCTGACGCCATTGAAAATGGCGCTGGCGCTACTCTTCCCTGGTGTATTGATTTTGGGTTGGTTATCTTGGCGTTTACTCTATAGCGGGTCCAAAATGGATCTGTTGCATAGACGTTTACAGCGCTTGTTTAAGCGTATTGCCAAGCGGGGTTTTCAGCGGCAACCAGAAGAAACACTGTCCGGTTTTGTCGGCAGAATTGCGCAAACAGACCCGGTATTGGCGGAGCAGTTAAGACCGGTTGCCGAAGCCTATGAAGCACTAAGATACCAGTCGGTGGATGCCGTGACAGCGAAACGGCAAGTGCTGAGACAATTGGACTTGGCCGAACGTTGCCTTAAATGACACTAAGGTATTAAACAACAGAGTAGTCGTGCCTACATTTCTGTTTTATAGTAGAGGCGCTTAAACAATAATTACAAGAGATTAGAATGAGCCTGTATAAAACTGTCGAAAAAGCGTTTTTTAACTCATTGACCAAAAAAATTACGGGCAATGTCCTTTTTTTATTAGCTCCGCACCTTTTATTGATTGCTGTGGGTGGATACTTCGCCGGGCGGTTGATCGATATGATCAGGGCGTTAGAGTTGTCTGATCCATTGGAACAGCAACTGCTGTCTGGTCTCGACTCGTTGCTGTTTGCCGCCAGTGCAACCATTACACTGGCTTTGTTGGCGGGTATCTTCACCATTTTCTTTATGCGCCATCTGTTTCTAAAGCCGATCCGGGAAATTACCGACGTCTTGCGCGCTATCCGCGAAAAAGAAGGTGATATTTCCGCCACACTGCCGGCTTACACCTACGATGAAATTTCTGATATGGCGCGTAGTTACAATGATTTCACCGATCAGTTACGTGCCATGATTGAGGAAACCCGGCGTCACTCTGTCAGTGTGGCGTTGAGTTCAACCCGGCTACAAAAAACCGTGAATGAAGCCAGTGAGTCCTCTACTCGCCAGGAAGAGCAGGCGCAGATGGTGTTTCAGTCCAGTTCGCAAGCCTCTCAGGCAATTGATGAAATTGCCAGCAATACGCAGCAGATCAGTAGCCAGACCGGCAGTAATATGCAGGAGATCCGTAATTCCAGCCAGGAACTGAGCAAGGTTCTGGAACAGGTCAAAACCGTGCGTGAGCTGGCCACACGTTTTCAGGATACGGTGCAGAAGCTCAGTGAAAACTCTGGCAATGTGATGAATATTTTGTCGATGGTTAAGGATTTTTCTGACCAGACTAACCTGTTGGCACTGAATGCCTCAATTGAGGCAGCGCGTGCCGGAGAGGCGGGTCGCGGGTTTGCCGTGGTGGCCGATGAAGTACGTAATTTGTCCCAGAAAGTCAGTGTGGCTACCGCGCAAATCGATACCAATATCAATGAAATGAGTTCGCTGGTTGGGAATACCCAGAGCAGCGCCGTGACTATTCTGGAGTATATTGAAAACACCGAAGTCTTTATCGATTCCACCAGTGATCAGTTTGTTAAGCTGGTGTCTGACTTTGAAGATATCAATCATCAGCTGACGGGTATCTCGGCAGCCATTGAAGAGTTGTCTTATACCAATAAAGAATCGCATGATCATGTGTGCCAGATTACTGACTTGTCAGTAGAAATGAAGCAAGAGATGGAACGTTCCAAAACCTACTCCAGTGATTTGGAGAAAGCGACAGAAACAACCCAGGAGCTATTGTCACATTTTCTGATAGGTCGTGGTGGATTCGAAAACATGACCCGCACCGGGTTTGAATGGTCCAGAGAGATCATGGACTGCATGGAAGGGCTGAATCAGCAAGGAGTGAATCTGTTTGATCATAGTTATCAGCGCACGAATCCAGGGCATGAGCCTGAAAAATTCAACCTGAGTTATACTGATGTGTTTGAGCGTAGCTTGCAGCCTGTCTTTGATAGATTTATCAGTGAACGTTCGGAGTTTATTTATGCGATTGCGGTGGATAAAAACGGTTATGCACCTGCACATCATTCCAAAGTAAGCAAGGCGTTAACCGGGGACGTGCAGAAAGATTTGATGCAGAGTCGTCACCGGCGTTTCTTTAAAGCCAATCGTCAAGAGAAGCGTCGGTGTTCGCACCAGAATGCATTTCTTCTGCAAACGTATATACGTGATACGGGTGAAATTCTTAATGATCTGTCCATCCCACTCTACATTAACGGCAAGCACTGGGGGGCGTTAATCATGGGCTTTGAGCCACGTTGTCTGCTGGAGGAAAGCTAAGGCTACGACCCCTGAAGCGCCGCTAACGGGGTCAATGTATTGCTGTTATTAAAGCGTTTGATCCACAATCAGGTGTTTGAGTAACTGTTTGAGTGAATGGTAAGACAAAGGTTTGCGGCAGATGGCGGTAACTCCGACTTGTTTGAAGGATGTGAGGGGTTCTTCATCCTGCTCGGAGGTGACTACCAGAACGGGCACAGCGGGTTGATCCGTGTATTGACGAATATGCTGAACCAGTTCCAGACCATCGATATTGGGCATGTTGTAATCAGTAATTACCAGATCGAAGCGTTGGCTTTTAATGATTTGTAGCGCTTCAGCGCCATCTTTGGCTTCACGCAGGTTGGTGACACCTAGTGAGGTGAGAATGCGGTTCAGATAGCGGCGTGACATTTTGCTGTCATCCACTACGAGTACCCAGAGATCTTCAAAAGCTGCATCAGGATCGTCATCGGCATTCTGGCGGTCATCGACATATTCCACCGCACTTAACAGTGCTTTGCGCAGTTCTTCCGGATCAAAAGGTTTTGGAAGTATGGTAGCCGCACCTGCTTGGCGAATAGGTTCGAGGTAGCGGTAGAGGGTTTCGGATGAAATCAGAAAAAACACCACTTCATCCAGTCCAGCCACTTTGCGCATTTCACCGACCAATTCTGAGCCTGTCATATCCGGCAGGTGCATGGCTGACATAACAATATCCGGAGTGATGTTCTGCATGCGCTCCAAAGCTTCGCTGGCATCACTGAATTCTTCTATAGCCTGAACACCCAATGAGCGCAGATGCCCGGTGATAATGTTGCGCTGCATCCGTGAGGGTTCGATTACTAGTATCAGAAGTTCTTGCAATTCCATTGTGTTAGACTCAAAACAGTTAGGTTGTGTCATTTATACCCGACCGGGCGCAGATTGCAACACTGAATAGGTTGGATTGACACGCATTCAGTTTTGTTCAGCTAAGGTTAAGTCGGGTGGCGTTTAACTATTATCCCGAGCAGGAATATATCGGGTCTCTTCATCATTTCAACTAAGCTAGTTTTACAAGGTCGCCCTAAAATGGGCGGCCTTTTCTTTATGTACTCAGTGGAGCTAACTCACCGGGCTGCTAAGCGCTTTCTCAGTCAGTGGTCGAAACAGGGCACGAATCTCCTCCTCGTGCGTGCAGTCCATCGCCTTGGCCAGTAGCGGGCTTAAGTCTTCACGTTTAACCGAGCGAATCAGTAACTTGATTCTGGGAATATTATAGGCGCTTAAGCTGATGCTATTGTAACCCAATGCCAGTAAGACCAATACAGCAACCGGGTCAGATGCCATTTCCCCGCATACAGACACCGGCAGGTTCAGATTGGTACATTGAGCCTGTATCTGCGCCAGCGCATTTAGAACAGCCGGATGCAGGTGGTCAAACAGGGCTGATACCCGCGGATTATTACGGTCAACAGCCAGTAGATACTGCGTCAGATCATTAGAGCCAATGGATACAAAATCCACCCAGGGGGCAAGTTTTGGCAGTAATAGCATGGCTGAAGGAACTTCAATCATCATACCGATACGTGGCATGCGTACGCTAATTCCTTCTTTGCTCAGGTCTACAACGGCTTTCTCAACATGGCTACGAAAGCTGGACATTTCATCCACCCGGCTGACCATGGGAACGAGTAGTTGCAGATTATCATTGCCGACATCAGCTCTGAGCATGGCGCGAATCTGAGTAACCAGCAGTTGCGTGTTGTCCAGTGTAAAGCGTATGCCACGCCAGCCAAGGTAAGGATTCTGCTCGCTCATTTCAAAGTAGGGGAGTTGTTTGTCTCCGCCTATATCCAGAGTGCGCATTGATACAGGCCGGGGAGCATAAGCCGCCAGTACTTTTTGATAGATGCGCAACTGCTCTTCTTCTGTCGGGAAGCTTTGATGTACCATAAACGGAATTTCGGAACGGTAGAGTCCGACACCTTCGGCTCCGCGTTCAAGACCGGGCGTGGCATCAGCAAGCAAGCCTGTGTTGGTGAGCAGGCTTACGCGAAAGCCATCTTGTGTTTGCGCCGGTTCATGGCGTAGTCGATCCAGACCCTGAATAAAGCGCTTTTCATCGGCTATCATGCGCCGGTATTCACGGCACAGCGCTTCCGGTGGGTTGATGGTGCATTCACCACGGTTGCCATCAACAATGATGCGCTGCCCACGGTATTGATCCGGTTTCAGCCCTTCGACACCCATCACAGCCGGAATACCCAATGCATTGGCCAGAATCGATGTGTGCGATAGTGCTGAACCTGAGGTACAGACAATGCCATGGATGCGCTGTAGCGGAAATTCCGCCAGATCGGTAATGTTAACCAGTTCGCCGGTGAGTATCAGCGGTTCATCTGGTGTTTCCGTCACCTGTCGTTCGTGCTGTAGTAGTTCGTTGAGTAGTCGCTGACCTATGTTGGTAATATCTTCGCTGCGGGCCTTCAGGTAAGGGTCATCAGACTGGTCAAAGATGGCAGCCATTTGTTCAATAACCTGGCGCAGAGCCCAGGCGGCACTGTCACCCTGCTCAATGCGAGCTTCGACACCCTTAATCAGCTCCGGGCTTTTTAACATCATCTGGTAGACGCTGAACAGCGCATTCAGATCACCAGGCAGGTGGCGGCCCATTTTTCCTGAGCGGCTTTCCAGGTCTTTTTCCAACCACTCAATTGCTTCGTGAAACTCGATTTTTTCTTCTACTGCATCGCTGTTAATGGCGGGTTTAACCTGATCCAGGGTCATGTGCGGGTCTATCACCCAGAGCCGGCCAATACCTATGCCACCAGCGCTACGAATACCACTGAAGCGCTTGTAGGATAGTGCCATTTCCTGCTGTAACCAGCTGCCACTGCGTTGTAGCAGGTGTAAAGTGCCAGCAAGCTGTGAGGCTACCGTGATAAGAAATGCCTCTTGTTCATCACTGTAACGGCCTTCATCCTGATCCTGGATTACCAATACACCAATCAGGCGGCGCAGGTGAATCAGGGGAACGCCCATAAAGCTGCGGTAGGATTGCTCATGCGTCTCAGGGATATACACGAAGCGATCATCGGCTGGCGCGTCAGCAATATTTAACGTACTCAGGCTGGCAGCAATATGTCCAACCAGCCCTTCATTCAGGCTCAGGCGAACCTGACCCACGGCATTGGGGGCCAGGCCGCGGGTGGCAGCCAGAATGAGTGTATCCTGCTGGGGGTTGCACAGATAAAGGCTGCACACGCTGGATTGCATCAATTCACTCAGGCGGCCCACAATAGTATCCATCATAGCTTCCGGATCCTGAGTACGGGCAATGGTGTCGACCAGGGCGGTCAGATCAGTCAGTGATGATGGCATCTTCAGTATCCGTTAAACAATTGTTTACTATTGGGCTGATATTTGCATACTTGTTTGAACTCGACAATATATGCGCATTAAATTTTTTTAATATAGTCCCGAAGCGACGTATCCTTGTGAAATATGAGGTGCAGTCATACGGGGAAGTTGGTGTGTTTGAATTTTACCTGCTAATATACGTCTATACGCGTATTTTATTCTATATAATACCCACTTTTAAAGCTTACGGTTGGTCTGCCAAGTATCCATGAATAGTAAACTCAAGCGCTCAGACGCTCTCAAAGTAATGGATATCTGCCGTCAGGATGTCGTCACCTGTCAACGCCATGAGAGTGTGTTGTCTGCTATCCGCCTTATGGCCGACTATAATATAGGTTCTGTGGTCGTTTGTAATGGGCAACAACCGGTTGGTATGTTAACCCGGCGCGATGCGATGCATCTGGTTCCAGAAGATGGTGAAAAAAATGTGATCGTCGAACAGGTGATGTCGACGCCATTGATCACCATTACGCCGGATGCGGGTATCGATGAGCTGGGTATTGAGTTGATGTCCGGTCGTATTCGTCATGCGGTTGTGGTGGATGAGCAAGGCGGCCTGATTGGCGTGGTCAGTGAAAGTGATATCGTCAATAGCCACGGTCTGGAACATGACCTGTTCATGCGCTCTGTCTATGATGTTTGTAACCATCACCCGATGCGTTTTCCGGAAGATTGTGCCTTGCGTCTGGTGATCAAGCGTATCCGTGCCGCCGGGCATACGGCTGCGATGATTGAAGGGCTTAATGGCGAGCTTAAAATTATTACAGAAACCGATATTATTCGTTTGATCGCCACTAACCCGAATGATACGGACAAGCCCCTGTTCGAGTTTACCTTTAAGAAACTGATTAGTGTACCCGGTTCCGTCAGTCTGTTTAATGCGCGGCGACATTTCCGCAAGCATGGTTTTCGCCACCTTGGGGTGATGAACGACGAAAATGAAGTTGTCGGACTGGCATCCTACTCTGACATTCTGCGTAATGTGGAGCTGGATTATATCTTTCGGATGCGTGAGTTGCTCAATGATCGCAGCTACCGTCTGAATGAAACCCGTAATCACTTGCGTATCATTGAAAAAGTAATCGATTCTTCCATGGAAGGTATCGTGATTTGTAACGCTGAAGGTAATATTCAAAGCGTCAATCCGGCCTTTACCCAGATTACTGGCTATCAGGACTGGGAGGTCATTGGCTCTAATCCCAGTATTTTAAGTTCTGGTAGGCATGATAAAGATTTCTACAGCAATATGTGGGATCAGTTACAACGTAAAGGGCGTTGGCAGGGCGAGATCTGGAATCGTAACAAGGATGGCCGAGTCTATCCTGAATGGCTGAGTATCACCGCGATTGAAAGTGAGCAGGGCGAAGTAATCCAGTATGCGGCTATTTTCCATGACATGACGGAAATTAAGCGCTCTGAAGCACGCATTAATAAAATGTCCTACTTTGACGAAGTCACCCATCTGGCTAATCGACGCCTGTTTATTGATCGTTTGCACAATGCACTGAGTTACGCGGGTGATCATGGCAATCTGGTGGCGCTGATCAATATGGATCTGGATTGGTTCAAGACCATCAATGATCGCTTTGGTCAGAGTGAAGGTGATCTGGTACTGAAGGAAATTGCCCGTCGAATTGAAGACTCGCTGAGCGATTCGGATACGGCAGCACGACCGGGTGGTGATGAATTCAGTATCATCATGAATGGCCTGAAAAGCCTGGATGAGTTGCCGCTGTTTCTGGATCGTTTAGCCAAGGTTATTTCAGCACCTGTATTGATTAATGATACTGAAATACGCCTGACCGCCAGTATCGGTATCGCTATGTACCATCCGATGCCAGTGATACTGAGAATCTGTTGCGTTGTGCTGATGCGGCAATGTATGAAGCCAAAAACCTGGGGCGTAACAGCTACCACTTTTTTTCTGCGGCTCTGGATCAGCAATCGCGTTCACGTTTTCAACTGACCACCTTACTGCAGAGTGCGCTGGAAAAAGATGAACTTCAGCTGTTTTATCAGCCGAAAATGTGCTTGAAAACAGGCCAGATTGCTGGTGTTGAAGCGCTGTTGCGTTGGTTTAGCCCGGAGATGGGCGAGGTTTCACCTAGCGACTTTATCCCGCTGTCTGAAGATATGGGCTGATTGATCAGATCGGTGACTGGGTTATGTTGCAGGCGATTAAGCAGGCAGTTGCTTGGCAGCAGCAGGGGTTGGCGGTGAATGTTGGCGTTAATGTATCAGCGCGACAGTTTCAACGCGGTAATGTGGCAGGGCGAGTGATTAGTTTGTTAAATCGTTATAACTTGTCGCCTGATTTATTCAGTATTGAGCTGACTGAAACCAGCTTTATGCATTCAGCCGATAAAACCCGCTCCGCTATCAGTGAATTGCTGAAGTTGGGTGTGGGTGTTGCTATTGATGATTTTGGAACCGGGTATTCCAGCTTGAATTATGTGCGAACTCTGGCGCTCAGTGATTTAAAAATAGACCTGAGTTTCATTCGTAATATAGAGACCTCAGATAAAGACAGGCGTCTGGTTGAAGCAATGATTGCTATGGCGCATGCCATGGATTTTAAAGTAATTGCTGAGGGCGTAGAAACCCGTGAGCAGCTGGCACTGCTCACACGTATGGGGTGTGACCAAGGTCAGGGCTATCTGTTTAGCCGACCTCAACCAGAAGAGATAATAACTCCCTGGTTAAAAGCCAATATGATGACAAAAAAGTAACTGGGTGCGCTGGTTAAAACCACTCATCCGGCGCTTGCGGCGCTTGGGTAGATAGGGCACCAGTAAGCCCAGCACTACACCGCCGAGAGCAACTAAACCGCCGTGGGTCAACCAGCGAATCAGATTGCTCTGATCCATATTGGCGATCTCAGACTCCAGGCGACGTATCTCCTGTTGTAAGCCTTCCACCTGATTTGCAGACTCAATGTTACTGCTGGAAATATTGGATAACTGACTATTAAGGTCAGCAATTTCCTGGTCTTGAGCAGATATTCTTTCACGACTTTCGCTGAGTGCTGTTTCCAGTGCAGGCAGTTGACTGAGTTTGCTTTCACCTGTGGCGACAAACTCTGCGGGCACCCAACTGGTGCGACCGGATTCCGTACGAATTTCGATATACTGATCTTGGCGATTCAGGATGGTAACTGGTTCACCACTGTTTACCCGGCCATTGATACGATATTGATTGCTTGGGCCGCCATGCGTAAATACGTAGACATCATCGGCAATGTGGGCTGCTTCCTGTGCAAACACAGGAGCAGATAATGCCAGCAACAGAGACAGACTGAGTCGTTTTTTCATCATAAAACTCTTGTTTGCTTTTCTCGAAATAGACCCATTGTACGGATTGAGGCGGCGATGACCAGTCCGCTGCAGAAAATCTTCTTCAAACAGGTTAAAATGCGACTTTATTGCTCTTGGGAGTGTGTATGCAGTGGTTTCGTCGAATACTGGGTCGGTTACTTATTTTGCTGGTAAGATTTTATCAGTATTTCATCAGTCCGATGCTACCCCCAGTTGTCGCTATGAACCGACCTGCTCAGCCTATATGATCGAAGCTATTCAGGTGCATGGACCTTTGAAGGGGCTGTATCTGGGTGTGCGCCGGGTATTGCGTTGCCATCCCTTGTGCGATGGCGGTTATGACCCTGTTCCACCCGCTTGTTGTACTGATCAACGTCAGCAGAAAGAAGAAAAGCTGAAAAATGATACGCCTACCTAGCTGGCACCTGTTGTGTAACGGCGCTGGATCAGCTAGTTTGAAATAAAATTCTCCGCAAAGGAAAAACGCAGATGAATGCATCCAAAGCCTCCCGCCTTTATATTCTCGATACCAACGTGTTGCTTCATGATCCCAAGTGTCTGTATGAGTTCAAGGAGCAGGATGTCGCCATCCCCATGACAGTGTTGGAAGAGTTGGACGATATAAAAGATCGTAAGCAGCATGTATCCCAGGAAGCCCGTCACGCTATTCGTTCAATTGATGCCATTCTCAGCACGGCAACCACTCCCGAGCAGATTACTAAAGGGGTGCGGATACTTTTGCCAGGTAAGGACCGTGCAGAAAAACTCGGGCGCCTGAGCATTTTTCCCGACCATGAACTTACCGCACGTGCGGGTTTTTTGCCGGATGAGCGCAATAAAGACAACAAAATTATTAACTGTGCACTGCATTTGCAAGCAACCTTTCCCCACCGTCAGGTGGTGTTGGTTACCAAAGATATCAATATGCGCCTCAAGGCCATGGGGGCGGGATTAAAGCGTGTTGAAGATTACCGCACTGATCAACTGGTTTCAGATGTAGAGCTGTTGCCGGAAGGTTACACCTACCTGGAGCAGCCTTTCTGGGAACAGGTGGAAAAGGTTGAAAGTTTTCAGCGTGACGGTAAAACCTACCATAAGCTGGATCGTAAGCTGCTGCCTGATACCTGGATGAATGAGTATTTGTACGACAGTACGCAGGACTTCGCCGCGCGTACAGTGGCCATTGATGAAACAACAGTCACCCTGTTGGATCTTGGCTATCAGCACCTCATGGAGCAGTGTTGCTGGGGAATTTCACCGATTAACATTCAGCAGGCGTTTGCCATGCAGTCGATGCTTGATCCAGATCTGGATTTGAGTATGTTTCTGGGCTCAGCTGGTTCAGGTAAGACCCTCATCGCACTGGCCTGTGCTCTGGAAATGGTGATCGAACAGGGGCTGTTCAATAAAATTATAGTGACACGCTCCACGCCACCTGTGGCTGAAGATATCGGCTTTTTACCGGGTACAGAAGAAGAGAAAATGACCCCGTGGATGAGTGCTATCAGTGATAACCTCGAGGCGATGCACGAGCAGGATGAGCGCCCACAAAGCAGTGTGAAATATGCACTGGAAAAGGCCAATCTGCAGTTCAAATCACTGAATTTTATCCGTGGCCGGAGTATTCAGAAAGCGGTAGTGTTGATTGACGAAGCTCAAAACCTGACACCGCAACAACTTAAAACTATAATCACGCGCTGCGGCAAGGGTACGAAAATCGTTTGTTTAGGTAACCTGGCACAGATTGACTCCAATTACCTGACACCACTGACATCGGGTCTGACCTATATTGTAGAACGTTTTCGTGACTTTGAAGGTTCGGCCAGTGTGCATTTTGAAGGCGTGTTTCGTTCACGCCTGGCGGAATATGCTGAAGAGCATTTGTAACTATTTATGCCACTATTTTTATAACTACCTATCTGAGTTGAGCGCTGTAACGAACAGGTCGTTAGCATCGTTCAGCTCCCTGAGGAAAGCGGGATGTTTGCGGCCCACACTGTTATCCTGATCATATTGCTTTATGTGATGTGCCTGTTTGGTCTTGCCGTCTGGGTTGAGCGACGTACCCGCTTTCGCAGCAGTAGCCTGATGCCCGGATGGGTCTATGCGCTATCCTTGGCGGTTTTCTTCACCTCCTGGACTTTCTACGGCAGTGTTGGCTTTGCTGTTCAGTCGGGAATGTTGTTTCTGGGTATCTATGTGGGTGCCTTGCTGAGTGTCATCTTCTGGTGGGTAACGCTCAGGCGCATGGTGGCGGTAAAAGAAGTCTTCCGCATTACCAGTATTGCAGATTTCATCTCCACCCGTTATCGCCGCTCACAGCGTATCGCTGCACTGGTAACCATCCTGGCACTCACCGGTGTTGCTCCTTATATCTCGTTGCAACTGACGGCGGTGGTGAGCAGTTTCAGTATCATTACCGGTAGCAATGAAAGTGATGCCTGGGATATGACCGGGTTGCTGGTGATGCTGATGATGCTGGCATTTACGATCATGTTTGGTATCCGGCGGCTTGATCCCACCGAGCGTCACAGCGGCATGATTGCAGTGTTGGTGGCTGAGTGTTTAGTCAAACTGGTGGCTCTGGGTGTGGTGGGTGTTTTCATTATAGGCGCCGTATTCGGTGATTTGAATGAGCTGGCGTTCGCATTGAGCCAGGATGATCTCAGTTACTTGACAGAGTTTCAGCAGCCTTCCCATTCCGTGCTGATGTGGACTACGCTGGTGGTTCTGGGGTTTGCTGCTGTACAGTTTTTGCCGCGTCAGTTTCATGTCAGCGTGGTGGAAAGTAGTGATCAGCGCCATATCAAAACAGCCATGTGGATGTTTCCCCTCTACCTGATTCTGATTAACCTGTTCGTTATTCCGATTGCCGCGGCAGGTCTGAAACTGGGGTTGCCGATTGGATCGGCCGACTTCTTTGTGCTCAAGGTACCCCGGTATCTGGGTAATGATTTGATGACCTTGCTGGCCTTTATTGGTGGTTTTGCCGCAGCAACCGGTATGATTATCATTTCGACCATGACCCTGGCCACCATGACCTCAAATCACCTGGTATTGCCGGTGTGCGGCAAAGTGCGCTTTCTTGAGCCCTTGCAGGGCTATCTGCTGCAAATTCGCTGGGTGATAGCGGCTCTGATCATGGTAGCCAGTTATGTCTTGGCGATGGTGCTGAGTAACTCATACATTCTGGCGGCTATGGGATTAATCTCCTTCGTTGCGGTATTGCAATTAGCACCGGCCTTATTGATCGGCATGTTCTGGCGTCAGGGTAACAGTATGGGTGCGATGCTTGGCTTGTTTGCCGGCTACATCTTATGGGGCTGGACGCTGATTATTCCATCAATGATTGCCGAAGGCTGGTTGCCTCCAACGATTATGACGCATGGGCCCTGGGGAATCAGCTGGCTGCGTCCGGAAGCTTTTTTAGGTATAGAGTTCCTGCCACCGCTGATCCACAGTGTCTTCTGGTCCATGCTGTTTAATATACTTTTTTATCTACTTGGGTCCTGGTTCTACCATCCGCAGAAACAGGAGCGAGCGCTGACGCGTGAATTTATGGCCGCGATGCTGTCAAGAGGTAAGGTTTCGGGTAAAGCCAGGCCTACCGGGCTGGATGCCTATATCGCACTGGAACCTAAATTAACTGAGGCCCACGACCTGTTGGTACGTTATTTGGGTGCCGATAAAACCGATGAGTCGATCAATCGCATTACTGATGATCTGCAGGTGAGTGGTAAGCCTTACCTGACGATCATTGAGTTAATGGAATTTCACCGCATGCTTGAACATATACTGGCGGGTTCCATTGGTTCAGCCAGTGCACACAGCGCGATGGAAGAGCGCATTAACTATAACGAACGCGAAGCCGCCGATCTTAAAGCACTTTACAGCCATATTGTGAATGAACTGCAAGGCCAGATGCGTGTTGATCAGCCCTCTGAAAATGCTGAGGGTGGCTATATGTTCCTGGACCAGATGCAAAGCCAGTTGGATGAGCTGGAAACCACCATCAGTGATCAGAAAAAGCGTATCAGTGAACTGGAACTACGACTTGAAGCGCGTTATGAAGAAATTTTCAAGCACCGTATGGAAGCACAGAAACTAAAAGTTGAGAATGACAGTCTGCGACGTCGACTCGTGGATGTTAGCGATACTGTGGATGTTTCGCTGCCTCCAGATACAGATAAAGGCAGTCATTGATCAACAGGGCTACACCACAACAGCTTTTGCAACCAAGTGAGAAACAATATGACCGATTGGAATACCTCAGATAGCCTGGCTTTATATAATGTTTCCCGCTGGGGAGCCGGCTATTTTGGCATTTCCGAGCAGGGTGATGTGACCGTTCGCGACACCCTTTCCGGGGCAGAAGTAAGCTTTGCCGATATTCTGCAGATGATTCAGGCACGTGGACTGGAATTACCGGTATTGATCCGTTTTCCACATATTTTGCGTCACAGAGTGGCCAGTCTGGTCGATAGCTTTGCCCGCGCCATTGATAATGAAGCCTATCAGGGGTGTTTCACCAGTGTTTATCCGATCAAGGTCAATCAGCAGCGTGAAGTAGTCGAAGCCATTGTGGCCGGACAGCGACAGGTGCTGGCAGGACATACCGGTCTGGAAGCGGGCAGTAAACCAGAACTTTTGGCTGTGCTGGCGATGTCCGAGCCGGGTAAATCCACGGTTATCTGTAACGGCTATAAAGATGAAGATTATATTCGCCTGGCACTGACTGGTGAGCGTCTGGGGCACAAGGTGTATATCGTTCTGGAGAAGTCCAGTGAGCTGAATGATGTATTGCGGGTTGCGGCTGAGTTGAAGGTGCAGCCGCGCATCGGGGTCAGGGCGCGTTTATCAACGGTCGGTAAGGGCAACTGGCAGGACAGTGGTGGGCTGAAATCCAAGTTCGGTCTTTCCGCCAGCGAAATTCTGAAAACCATCGAGATACTGCGTAGTCATGATCAGGTGCAGGCCTTTCAGTTACTGCATTTTCATCTGGGTAGCCAGATCGCCAATATTCAGGATATTCAGGTGGGACTGCGTGAGGCCGCCTGTTTTTATGCCCAGTTACGCTTGATGGGCATGCCTGTTGAGGTGGCCGATGTCGGTGGTGGACTGGGTATCGATTATGAAGGTACGGCATCCCGCAGTATCTGTTCGATGAACTACACGCTGGATGAATATGCCAAGCGTGTGGTGCAGGCTTTTAAAGAGGTCTCCCTTGAACACGATCTGCCACAACCCCACCTGATCAGTGAATCAGGCCGGGCGGTAACAGCGCATCATGCCGTGCTGGTCACCAATGTGATCGGTATAGAGCGCCAGGTAGTTCACAGTCTGACTGAGCCGGAGGCGCAGGATCACCAGTTGCTGCAACGCATCTGGCAGAACTACCAGGACGCCTTGGGCCGTGATCGCAGTCTCAGTGAGGTCTACCATGATCTGGTGACCCATAATCAGGATTTAAACCATGCCTTTACCCACGGTGATCTGAGCCTGATCGACCGTGCTTCCGGTGAGCAGATGATGCGGGCTACGGCACTCTACTTGATGCAGCGTCTGAATCCGGCTAAACGCCATCACAGTGCAATTCTGGATGAACTGAATGAGCAGATGGCGGATAAACTCTTTGCCAATTTCTCTCTGTTTCAGTCTCTCCCGGATGTCTGGGGAATTAATCAGATTTTCCCCATACTACCACTGCGCGATCTGGATAAATACCCGTCACGGCGTGGCGTGATCCGTGACATTACCTGTGACTCTGATGGCCGTATTGACCAGTATGTCGATGGTGAAGGGCTGGAAACCACGCTGCCTTATCCACCCATGGAAGTGGCTAATTCCTTGTTAGGTTTCTTTCTGGTCGGGGCCTATCAGGAAATACTGGGAGATCTGCACAATCTGTTTGGTGATACCGATGCCGCCAATGTTGAATTCAACCCAGCTGGTGGTGTAGATGTGAATCACATGCAGCGCGGTGATACCGTGGCTAAGGTGTTGCAGTATGTGAATTTCAATCCGGAAAAATTGCTGGAATCATTAAATCGTCAGGTGGCTGCTTCAAACCTGAGTGCGGCGGATAAAAGACAAACCATCCGTGAGCTGCGTATGGGTATGGATGATACCACCTATCTTGAGCAGCCTAATCTGTAGTACAGCAACCCCGTCATTTGTTGTACGGGTAACGCTTCAGCGCGTTGCCAGTACATCATGACAGGGTTTGTCGGATGTACGGGTGAAATCACTGAAGCCCTGTTGCCGTAGTAGAGTTTCAAGGGATTTTTCTTCAGTCCAGCGTGGATTCACCTCATAAAATACCGCTTTTGCCTGGTCCAGAATATTACTGGCAATTAAGGCGTCAAAAACCGTTTTTTCATAACCCTCTACATCCACTTTGATGATCAGATCAGTCTCTGTGGGTATCAAAGGGTGCAGTGCTTCAGGTCCGAGCAGCGAAATGGTCTCGGTTATTCCAAACCAGCGTGCTGGCTGAAACCATCCAGGTAGCTGGCGCAAGGATGCAGCGCCGCTGTGTCCTGGTTTTTTGGTGATCTTCGCCTTTCCGCTAACCAGGGACACGGCCGCCTGAATTGGATGGACATAATCCCTCATACCATTGATGGCGATGTTGGACTTTAATAACGCAAATGTTCGCGCCACGGGCTCAAACGCAATCGCTGTTTGGCAGTTCACATTAAGTCCCGCAAGAATCGAATAAAGCCCCTGATTGGCACCAATATCAACAAATACAAAAGATTGGTATTGATGCTGTAAATAGTCTGCCAGGAGGCGGTCATAGGATCCTTTGGTGCAGAAATGAAACGTGGCATCAAGCCGGTTCTTACGTAGCAAAATGCCATAGTCTGAACGTATATAGCCAGCAGGTGGTTCGACAGTTTTTTTATAAAATTCAGAGCGGCGGATCTGCCGTTGTTGGGCGGGTGTATCCAGGTATAGTAAGTCAGACATCGCGGTTCCTCTGGAAATTCGACTTAACCTAGCATTTTATTATTACAAGAGTTTTACAGGGTATTAGGTGCCGAATGTGTGGCATCATTTTGGTTTGGTGCCTTGCTGGGGTGGTAGTATCACTTTGGGGTGACACGCTTTTCGCCGTCCTGGCCGCTCGACTGCCGCCCTGACCGCCATGGATGGCGGAAATGCCGAAAATGCAGGAGCATTTTTCGGCCCAGGCGGCAGACGGTCACTCCAAAGTGATACCACCACCCCGCCGAACATTTGTGCCAGTCCAAACAAAAAACAGGAAGATCGAGATAAACTGCGTATTCATGGCATAAGTTTCGATATTTATATTTTTACTCTCAGTATGGCAAAGGGCCTAGAAAATACTGATTTCAAACCGGCTTTACGCTGGCACTCAGGTTTGAGAAGGGCTGATGGGATCGGATCTGTCTGACCCTGTGCGCCAGGGATGGCGCACCGGAGCCCCCAGGGATGGGTTCATGGTGTGTCAGACAGATCTGGCCCATTAGCCCCCCCCTCACCAAAAAAGTCCACAATGTTATCGGTGAAAAAATGTTCGATTATTCTCGGACAGCCTCCTGGCTATCAATACAGGGAGTCAAAAAACCTATAATGTTCCAGGGTTTTACAGGCTACATAATCACTGATTCGGTTTGTAGTTACCCATGTAATGGCATAACCTGAATAGTATGAGGTGGGTTAATAAAAAAGTTTTATTGAGCATTTGCGGTGATAGTTAAAGTGAAGAGTAGCCTGTTTCAAGAGCTGAGTCAGCGTATTAGTAACCTGCAACTTCAAGTGTTGCGTGGAGATGATGAGCAGGATGCCTTTAATCGGATGCTTGAACTATTCCTTGAGATTGGTGAAAGTCGCTTTGGATTTGTCGCCGAAGTGGCTGAGTCTTCACCTGGAAAAGAAGCCTTACGAATTCGGGCTATTACCAACCTGGCTACCACTCAAGAACTGCAAGCTATGTATATGGAGCTTATAAGCGGTGACCTGTTTTTTGAAGCGGGCCCAAACTTGATCGGTGAGCTGCTACGCACACGTCAAACTGTTATTGCTAATGATGTTATGACAGATGCTCGTAAAAATACGTTACCAGCCGGGCACCCATCCATTGACCGATTCATGGGAATACCGCTTATGCGGGGTAATGCTATGCTCGGCGTTGTAGGGTTGGCAAACCGTAAAACGCACTATGATGATGAGTTGATCAAAGTACTTGAACCGCTTCTCGTTACCTGTACAACGCTTTTAGAAGTGTACAGAGAAAGGCGCCAACGCCATGCGCATGAGCTTGCACTTGCTGAATCCCGACAGGATGTTGATTTGATGGCCGCCGCTTTCAGGTCAGCTCAGGATGGAATACTCATTACTGATCAAAAGGGAAAGATCCTTGAAGTAAATAATTCATTCTGCCGTGATTCCGGATATTCCCGAGAGTTATTGATTGGACAAAATCCACGTATGCTTCGTTCAGGGAAGCAGTCGCCGGATTTTTATAGGCTAATGTGGCAAACGCTGTCAAAAAAAGGGCAATGGGTCGGTGAACTCTGGAACCGGCGAAGATCGGGGGAAGAGTATGCCGTACGCTTGACTATCCGTGCTATAGCTGGCGATTCTAATGACATTTTGAGATATGTTGGTGTGAGCACTGACATTACTAATATAAAGAAGCATGAAGAAAAGTTGGCCTGGCTGGTATTTCATGATGAGAAGACTGGCTTACCAAATCTTCGATACATTACCAAGCAGCTTTCTGAGCAGATCAGATCATTAAAACCCAATGAAAAATTATGTGTGGCTTATTTAGATATTGATGAGTTTAAGTTGATCAATGAGCGCTATGGAATGGATTGCGGTGATCGCATTTTAAAGTTAGCGGGCGAAGCATTGCAGCAAGAACTATCTCCCAACGATCTGTTTGGCCGTCTCACGGGTGATGAGTTCATTGCCGTGTTGAAAAATACCAGTGAGCAAAATTTTGATCTTCAACTGGCGGCTATCAGTAATGCGGTCAACACTATCCAGAGTGAAGACTTTTTTCAGGCACTCACGGTTAGTATAGGTGCCACTGTCTATCCACAGTATAAAAGCCTGGATGCAGAGCAACTGATCAGACAGGCTGATCAAGCCATGTATCATGCCAAGTTGATGGGCGGTAATCTAATCCAGTATTTTGATCATTCTGATGAGAGAACGCAGGCGTTTCGTCATCAACAAGTGATTGAAATCCGTCAGGCACTCAATAACGAAGCCTTCGTTCTGTATTATCAGCCCAAAGTAAATATGCACACTCATGAAGTAGTGGGTGCTGAAGCGCTGATTCGTTGGCAGCACCCTGAACGTGGCTTGCTGACCCCCGGTGCTTTTCTCCCTATGATAGAAAATGATCCGGTAATAGAATCGATTGGGGCCTGGGTTCTGCACACGGCTCTTTGTCAGCTTTCTGTCTGGTCAAAAAAGGGTCAGAGAATTCCTGTCAGCATAAATATCAGCCCAAGAGAACTGCATAACCCTGAATTTATCAGCAATATTGCCAATGCTCTAGCGATGCATCCAGATGTGGAGCCAAATCTGCTCCAGCTGGAAGTGCTGGAAACTAGCGCACTGGAAGATATCGAACGGGTGTCGAAAGTGATCAATCAGTGTCGAAAATTTGGCATCGAGTTTGCGATAGACGATTTCGGAACTGGCTATTCGTCTCTTACTTATCTGAAACATTTACCTGTTAACGTCATTAAAATTGATCAAAGTTTTGTTCGTAACCTGACCCATGATCCTAGTGATCAGGCCATTCTCAAGAGTATTGTTGATTTAGCCAAGGTGTTGGGTCGTGATGTGATTGCTGAGGGTGTTGAAACCCAAGCGCATGTGGAGCTGCTTAAAACTCTTGGTTGCCACTTAGGCCAAGGCTATGCAATTGGTCACCCGATGTCCATCGGAGGGTATGAGAAGTGGTTGATGCAATGGCAGGAAGAGAATTATATGCATGGTAAGTAAAAACTCTAACAAAAATATGCCTCCTCCGACTCAAGCAAGCGAGCCGGAAGCATCCTGTGCGCAGATGCTACTTGAATCATCTGCGGAGCTACTGCCCACACCCAATGGGGTGGCACTGGCTATTATGGAAGCTTGGGAAAACGAAAACACGACTATTCAGCAAATTGCAAAATTGGTCCAAATGGACCCTTCACTCAGCGGTCGTATATTAAAACTGGCGAACTCCGCCGTGACGGGTCGCCGTCCTGTGGCGTCAGTGCCGGAGGCCATTGTTCGGGTTGGTATGCAGACTGTAGGTCAGCTTGCGGTAGCCTTTTCATTGATTGCCAATGAAAGCCCGATCAACAGTACTGAGTTCAATCATCAAAAGTACTGGACTCGATGCCTGCTAATGGCCGTGCTTTCACGCGGTCTTGCCAAGCAACTCAGGTAGCCCCCCTGATGATATCTTTGCCTGCGGGCTTCTCGCCCGAATTGGTGTGCTGGGATTAGCTTCAGTATATCCAGAGGCCTACTCTGACATTATCGCTACGTCATCTCAGGACATTGCCGCCCGGGAAAAAGAGACCTTTGGGATCGACCATAACGAACTGTCTGAAGCAATGATGCTGGATTTCTGTGTACCGCGTGCATTGGCAGAACCAACTCGTTACCATGAAGATCCAATCCAATCAGGTTTTGAACAGCAATCACGTCCTCATAATATAATGACACTGCTGCATCTGGCCTATCGTCTTTCCGAAGCGGCTGTTCGTGAAGATGGACGAATTACTACAAAGGCCTCTGTAATCAATGCGATATGCACTCAGCTGAAACTGCCGGAAGGCAGGATTGATATCATTTTCAATGAGGCGCTGGATGATTGGCGTGACTGGGCTGAAACTTTTCAGTTATCGACAGACAAGGTGCAAAATTATAAAAACCTGGACTTTGAACCAGGTGAACCTTCTAAACCACATAATGAATCTGTCACTCCCAGAGTTGAAAGGCTTTCCGCTGCCATTGTTTCAGACGCAGAAGTTTTTGACCTGTTGTCAGGAAAACTGAACCAGTTAGGCTTGCAAGCGGTGCATTGCGAGAAGGCTTCAGCGGCGATACAGTTAGCAATGAATAGACAAGCCAACGTTTTTTTCATATCCGAGAAGAATACGCAGTTTATAGACATGCTGCGAGGTGCCAAGGAATTTGACGCCAACTATATTTTTTTCGTGCTCGCTAAGACTGATACTGCACTCGAAGCTAAAGCCTACCTTGCTGGTGCTGATGATGTAATTACCGATGACATCCTGGTGACCCACCTTAAAGCCCGATTAAAACCTGCAATGCGGATGTTGAATCGCTATGAACGCTGGCGCAATGATCAGACAGAGTTGCGTCGTATTGCCAAAGAGCTCTCTCTGTCTCATCGACAACAGCAGTTACTGGCATTGACCGATCAGTTGACTGAGCTGCCTAACCGTCGGGCGGCAATGGAAGCACTCGATCAGGCCTGGAATGGAAGTATCAGAGCACAAACACCTTGTTCACTACTGATCCTCGATATCGATCACTTCAAAGATATCAATGATCATTACGGACATAATGTGGGTGATGAGGTACTGCGTGCTGTCGCTGCCATATTGAAAAAAAACGTTCGTCGTGAGGATACAATCGCTCGTATCGGTGGTGAGGAGTTTTTGTTAATCAGCCCTCATATGCCTATGCGGGACGGGCTTATTGCCGGAGAGCGGTTGCGTAAACAGCTGGAAAAAGCCAGGATCGATGCAGGTGGAAAAATCATTTGTATAACGATGAGTATCGGCATGGCTATACGGGAAGAAACCATGCGTCATGGCGAAGATTTTATGATCTCAGCCGACAAGGCACTTTATGCGGCTAAAAATGCCGGGCGTAACCGTATCGCTTTGAGTACTGATGGCCAAATACGTATGTTCAAAAATGACCAATAGATAAGGGTGATAGTTTTTACCCTTATCTCGCAAGCCATGCCTCCATTACGGTAGAATTATGCCTCTGTTTTGATGCGTAACTGGAGTACACCCGCTTTGACATCCCCGATTACATACCCTGATCTTCCTGTTTCCGCGCGTCGAGATGAAATTCTTGCAGCGATCCGTGACAACCAGGTGGTAGTGATAGCTGGGGAGACAGGTTCAGGTAAAACCACCCAAATTCCAAAAATGTGTCTAGAGTTGGGTTTAGGGTGTGCGGGTTTGATCGGTCATACCCAGCCACGGCGTTTGGCTGCACGAGCAGTGGCATCTCGTCTGGCGGAGGAACTAAATACCCCCCTGGGTGAAAGGGTTGGTTTTCAGGTACGTTTTCACGATCAGATCAGTGACAAGACCCAGATCAAGGTGATGACTGACGGTATCCTTCTGGCTGAGACGCAGAATGACCGTTTTATGGCAAAGTACGACGTGATCATCATAGATGAAGCGCACGAGCGCAGTCTGAATATCGATTTTCTCCTCGGCTACCTGAAAAACATCCTGCCGAAACGCCCGGATCTGAAGCTGATCATCACCTCAGCGACCATCGATCTGGCACGTTTTTCTGAGCATTTTGATAATGCCCCCATTATTGAAGTATCCGGACGCACCTTCCCGGTAGATGTTCTCTACCGCCCTGTGCATGAAATGGAAGTTGAAGACGAAAAAGCCCAGGATCTGCAGCAGGGGATATTGCAGGCGGTGGATGAGCTTATCGCTATAGATCGAAGCAAGCGCACCCAGGGGCCAGGCGATATTCTGGTGTTCTTGCCGGGCGAACGTGAAATCCGTGAAACCGCCGATACCCTGCGTAAAGCCGAGCTCAGGGATACGGAGATAATTCCTTTATATGCCCGCCTGTCACTGGCGGAACAGAACCGTGTGTTTCATGAACAGCGCGGTGCAGGTAGGCGTATTGTGTTGGCTACTAATGTGGCAGAAACCTCGCTGACGGTACCCGGTATTCGCTATGTTATCGATCCGGGGTTGGCGCGTATTTCCCGCTATAGCTACCGTTCTAAAGTGCAGCGTCTGCCGGTTGAGGCGGTGTCACAAGCCAGTGCCAATCAGCGTGCCGGTCGTTGCGGCCGGGTGGCGGCGGGTACCTGTATTCGCTTGTATGCGGAAGAGGATTTTAATAACCGTCCTGCCTTTACCGATGCCGAAATTCGCCGTACCAATCTGGCGGCCGTCATTCTGAGTATGTTGCAACTCAAGCTGGGCGATATAGGTCGGTTTCCGTTTGTAGATCCGCCAGATAGCCGCTTTATTAATGACGGTTTCAAGTTGCTGGAAGAGTTGGGTGCTGTGACCAAGCAGCGTCAGCTCACCGCTGTCGGACGGGATCTGGCGCGCTTGCCGGTTGATCCGCGTATCGGGCGCATGCTGGTCGAGGCTAACCGCTTAGGGGCGCTTACTGAGGTGCTGGTGATGGCCAGTGCCTGAGTGTGCAGGATCCGCGTGAGCGACCCATGGAGAAGCGTCAGGCGGCGGATGAAAAGCATAAAGCCTATGCCGATGATGACTCAGACTTCATCAGTCTGCTGAACCTGTGGAATCTCTATGAAGAGCAGCGTCAGGCGCTGAGTCAGGGGCAGTTGCGTAAATGGTGTCAGAAGCACTTTATCTCCTGGGTGCGCATGCGTGAATGGCGTGATCTGCATCGTCAGTTGCACCTGAGCTGTCGTGAGCTGAAGATGGTTGAAAACCGTGAAGTGGCGGACTACGCGGCGATCCATAAGTCGCTACTGGCCGGACTGCTGAGCCAGATTGGCTTTAAGCAGGAGAAGGGCGAGTATCTTGGTGCCCGCAACCGCCGTTTTTTTATCTTTCCCGGTTCTGGTTTGTTCAAGAAAAATCCCAAATGGATTATGGCCGCCGAGATGCTGGAAACCAGCAAGCTGTTTGCGCATCAGGTGGCTAAAATTGAACCAGAATGGATCGAAGCACCCGCCGCGCATCTGATCAAAAAAACCTGGATGGAACCGCATTGGGAGAAAAAACGCGCGCAGGTGGTGGCGACTGAGCAGGTCAGCCTGTATGGCTTGATTATCGTCCCCAAGCGCAAGGTGCATTATGGTGCGATTGATCCGAAGCTCAGCCATGAGCTGTTTATTCGTTGCGGTCTGGTTGAGGGTGAGTATGCTACCCAGGCAGCGTTTTTTCAGCACAACCGGGCTTTGTTGGACAGTGTTGAAACTCTGGAGGCCAAATCCAGACGCCGTGATCTATTAGTAGATGAAGAGACCCTGGCTGACTTCTACCTGCAGCGTTTTGCCGAGCTGAATGGCAGTCATCTGGTCAATGGCAAAGGCTTTGAACACTGGCGTAAACAGATTGAGAAGGACAATGCTCAGGCATTGTTTATGCAGGAAGCCGATATTCTGCAGCGCTCCGCCGCGCATGTCACCCAGGCCGATTATCCGGATCAGTTGCTGCATGAAGGGCTGAAATTACCGCTAAGTTACCATTTTGAACCGGGTGCCGAGGATGATGGCGTCACCCTCGAATTACCCTTGCCGCTGCTCAAGTCCTTGCCCTTGGCGCGCCTGGAGTGGCTGGTGCCGGGTATGCTGGCGGATAAATGCACCGCCATACTACGTGGACTACCTAAAGCGATACGCAAGAACTACGTGCCTGTTCCCAATTATGTCGAAGCCTTCTGTGAGGCGGCCAGCTTTGCCGAGGGTGATCTGTACGAGGCGCTGGCGCAACGCTTATTGCGTATGACCGGGGTGCGGGTCGGGGCCGAAGTGTTCCGTGGCGTACCATTGGAAGACCATCACCGCATGAACTTGCGTCTACTGGATGATAAGGGTGAAGTTTTGGCCAGCGGGCGCGACTGGGATAGCTTAAACCGGCGTTTCTCCAAACAGGCCGAGCAGGCACTGCAACAGGCCTCACCGAGTCAGAGCTGGGGGCGCAAAGGACTAACCCAATGGGATTTTCAGGAACTGCCAGAGAGCGTCAAGTTGCGTCAGGCCGGTGGTATTCAGGTTGAAGCCTATCCGGTGCTGATTGATCAGCGCACCTGTGTCGATCTTCAAGTGGTCAGTCGTCATTTCGAAGCTCAGGCACAAAATCCGCGCGGCGTGGCGCGACTGCTGATGCTGATGCTGCCTGACCCGGTGCGCTATGCCCGCAAGCAGTTGCGTAATTTGCCTAAATCCGTGTTGCTGAGTAACAAGCGCTTCGATGCCAAACAGCTTGAGGATGAGCTGCTGCTCTGTGCTATTTTACGTTGTGCGGGCTTGGTACAAGACTTTACGGCAGGCTCTTTGCCGCGCAATCGCAAGGCCTTTGAGACGCTCATTCCTCAGGTAAAGGCGGGTTTATGTGATCAGGCTGTGGCACTGGATGATTGGGTATTCAAGCAGCATTCAACGCTACATGCCATCAACAAACGCCTGCAGGGCAAGATTAACCTGCAGGCCGTGCCTGTATTAAATGATATCAAGCAGCAACTGAACCAGTTGTTTATGCCGAACTACCTTACCCAGGCGCCAGGTAACTGGCTGGAGCACTATCCGCGTTATTTACAGGCGATAGAGATACGCCTGGATAAATACCCGCGCGACCTGCGCCAGCAATGCCTATGGTCTGAGCAGTTACAAGCGCTGTGGCAGGCCTGGAGCCATAAACTGACAGAACAGCAGAACCGTGATGCTGTACAACCCGAGCTGTTGGAATACCGTTGGTTGCTTGAGGAGTACCGTGTATCACTGTTTGCTCAGCAGTTGGGTACCAGGCAGACGGTATCGGAGAAACGCTTGAAGCAGTGGTTTGCCGCGTTACAGTGATTCAATGCATCAAATGCATACTGACACAGATCAATAGAATTGTGATAGCGTCTGTATTGGCAAGGCAAAGTAAGAGAAAAGCTTGTCAAATCATCTCGCTGTGTTATCCTAACGACAATTTACACGGGTTCAGCAATTTGCTGTTTTTTGGTTAAAAAGCTTGCAAAAAACTGTTCTCGTGTGCTGTAATTGTACAAGTTAAGGTGTTGGATTCAGAAAGTGTTCCTAAGTTGTTGATTTGGCTAGTAGCTAAATAAAACAGCTCAGAAAAACAGACTGAGTTTTCATCTGGCAGATGCTGACCGTAGCAAAAAAGTTAATTTTTCGGCTTCACAGGTTTGCAATTATCTGCTTTTATAGTATTTTTGGGGCTGCATCATTGACGATGCTCCTTGAAAAAATAAAGCAACTACTAGTATGTTGAACGTTGAAGGGGAAAACTAAATGAAAAAGTCACTTATCGCTCTGGCTGTCGCTGGCGCTCTGACTGTTCCTGCTATCGCATCTGCTGATGCAACGCTATACGGCTGGATGACTATGGCTGTTGATAAAGCCAAAGACAGCAAGCTTGATGTCAATACTGACGGTAACTCACCTTCACGTATTGGTCTGAAAGGCACTGCAGACACTGGTATCGACGGTCTGACTGCTCTGTATCAGTATGAGTTTGCTGTAAACCAGACTAATGGTGAGCGTGCACTCAATACTCGTCTGGCCAATGTTGGTCTGACTGGCGATTGGGGTACAGTGCTGGCTGGTACTCAGTGGGCTCCGCATTACAGCTGGGTAACTGCTACTACTGACGTTATGCTGTCAAGTGTTGTGGGTCCAACTCACTCTACTGATACTGTTTACCGTGTAGACAATTCAATGGCTTACGTTTCACCTGATCTTAGTGGCCTGCAGTTGGCTGCCGCTTTTGCTGGAAGCTCAGCTAATGATGATACGAATGGCGATTGGTACCACGTAGCAGCTAAATACAGCGTTGGTGGTTTCTACGCAGCTCTGTCTCACATCGATTTCAATGCAGATGCGCTTGAAACTGCTGTAGGTGATGATGTAACTGCCTTGGCTCTGTCTTACAGCTTCGGTGCAGCTACTATCGCTGGTGTTTACTCTGACCTGAGCAAATCTACTGGTGAAGACTACAATCCTTGGGATCTGTCTGCTACCTATGCTCTGACTGATGCGACTACTCTGAAAGCTGCTTACGCAGACTTCGATGGTGATGGCAAAGGTTACGGCGTTGAAGTACAGCACGACCTGAGCAACATGGTTAACACCTTCGTTGGTTACGGTCATGCTAACTCTGAACTGCGCGACAGCGGCAACGCTAACAGCGTATTCAGCACCGGTATCCGCGTTAAGTTCTAATCGATCTTAAAACGTATATCCAGAAAAAGGCTCCCTCGGGAGCCTTTTTGCGTTGTGTAGAGCCCACTCTGTGGGCGAAAAAATCTGTAAGAGCTCGCTTCGCGAGCGAACCCAATCGCCCGAAGACCGGGCTCCCACAAAAAAACCTCCCCTGTAGGAGCTCGCTCCGCGAGCGATTCTCTTTTCGCTTCGAAACCTGGCCTCCCACAAAAAACCTACTCTGTAGGAGCTCACTCTGTGAGCGATTCTCTTCGCTCAGAGGCTATGCTCCTATAAGAAGCTGCTGCGATTTAATTGGATTTTTAAATTGATCTGGATCAATTATCTATGCAAAACATCAAATTTGGCTGTTTTTAGGAAAAGCTCCTATACCCATGCAAAAATAATGTAATTAGACTGGATTTATCAGATAGGCCAAGGACTGGCTGCAAGCTTCAGGAAAAGAAGCTATCTGGTAACAAGTCCACTTTTCTGGTCCTTAAGTGGCGGCTGAACAAGGATGATTCAGTGACGAGAGGGGAACTAGCAAGGATGCGAAGTGAACCTCTCAACTTCTTATGCAATATAATCCCACCTGTGTAGGTGCTCGCTTCGCGAGCGAACCCAATCGTCCGAAGATCGGGCTCCCACAAAAAACTACCCTGTAGGAGCTCACTCTGTGAGCGATTCTCTTCGCTCAGAGGCTATGCTCCTATAAGAAGCTGCTGCGATTTAATTGGATTTTTGAATTGATCTGGATCAATTGTGGTTACAAAAGCATCAATTTTGGCTGTTTTTAGGAAAAACTCCTATACACATGCAATATTAATGTGATTAAGCTGGAATAATCAGATAGGCCAAGGACTGGCTGCAAGCTTCAGGAGAAGAAGCTATCTGGTAACAAGTCCACTTTTTCTGGTCCTTAAGTGGCGGCTGAACAAGGATGATTCAGTGACGAGAGGGGAACTAGCAAGGATGCGAAGCGAACCTCTCAACTTCTTGTGCAATATAATCGCACCTGTCTAGGATCTCGCTCTGCGAGCGAGAAAATCGCTCGGAGACCGAGCTCCCACAGGCCGAGCTCCTACAGCCAAGCTTCCACAGGTCAAGCTTAGCCATATCTACTTTAGAATTTCATTCATCAACCCATTCGGATACATACTAGTTGAACTAGCCATGGATTGGCTTTGTAACTCAAGGAGTGAGACTACATGACTTATCACGATAAAAGCTATAAGCGTTTTTTCTCAGATCCAGTGATGGTAAGAGACTTGTTGATGGGATTTATCCATGAAGACTGGGTTGAAAACCTCGATTTCAGTACTTTGGAAACCGTTAAAAATCAGTTTGTAACAGATGATTTTCGTCAGCGTGAAGACGATATTATTTGGCGGGTCCAGAGTAGTGATGGTTGGGTTTATGTGTATTTGCTCATTGAGTTTCAAAGCAGTATAGATCGTTATATGGCTGTGCGTATGATGAATTATGTTTCTCTGCTTTATCAGGAGCTAATTCGTCAAAAGCAATTTACTCCCAGTGGTAAGTTGCCGCCGGTTTTTCCGATTGTTCTCTACAACGGTGAACGTCGCTGGAATGCTGAGTTGGATATTAAGGGCTTGATTCAGGAGATCAGTGGCAGTTTAAATCGCTATACTCCAAGCATGCGCTACATGATTTTAGATGAGGGGCAGTGGGTAGCCGAACAACCGGAATCAACAATACATGCAAACCTTGTTAAAGCGCTTTTTCGGATGGAGTACAGCCAAAGCCCTGAGTCATTAGCATTTTTAGTGGCTAATCTGGCTGAATGGTCGGAACATCATCCAAGGCTAAAAAAAGTGTTTCTTGGTTGGCTAAAGCGCGTATTGTTGCCGAATCGTTTTCCAGGTGTAGAATTAGATGAGATCAATGATTTGTATGAGGTGAAGGATATGTTAGCAGAACGAGTCAAAAATTGGACTGAAGAGTGGAAAGCGAAGGGTTTAGAGCAGGGCTTGGAACAAGGTCTGGAACAAGGTCTGGAACAAGGTCTGGAACAAGGTCTGGAACAAGGTGTTGCGTTAACTCGAATACAGATTGCTAAAAAAATGCTATTGCAAGGTTTGAGCGATAAATTAATAATCGATGTTACTGATTTATCCGTTAACGAGTTGCAAGGCCTTAAAGAACAGCTGTGATTTAATCCAATTTTCAAATGGATCCTGATTGATTTTCAGGTCCCTGTACACCTACAGGCGGGTAGGCCAGCTTCCCACAACAAAATCCCATCTGTGTAGGAGCTCGCTCTGCGAGCGAATAAGATCGCTCGGAGACCGAGCTCCTACAGACCGAGCTCCCACGGACCGAGCTCCCACGGACCGAGCTCCCACGGACC
>NZ_JRLB01000060.1 GCF_000764495.1 Nitrincola sp. A-D6 | reverse complement strand
CAGGGGCTAGATGGGCCGTTATTAGCCCGACCTATCCCCGATACCGAGCCTGATGGCTCATTCGGTGGGCGCAGCACGCCGCGGGGTGTGGCTGTTTCAGCTGTCGGCGATCTTTATCTTGCTGATCCAGCGGGTGGACGTATTCTTTACACCCGGGCCAGCCTGCCTCCGGAGGCGGCGGTCGACAGCGATATCGCACCCTTTGTGCCGCTCTGGTTCTTCAAGGAGCCGCCGGAAGCGGATCATCCACTGAACCTGTCACAGCCTGTTGATCTGTGTCTGGTGCCAACTGATGTACCACCTGGCGCCTTTGGGGATTGTCTGGTAATTGCCGATGCTGCGCGAAAGCTGTTGATTTGGCTTGATCGGCGCCAGATTTTGACTCGCCATGTGTTGTCGCTTCCAGGTACCCCGATTTCCTGCGCATCTGGTCCTCAGGGCAGATTGCTGCACTACTCGAACTCGATCAGTCGGATGATACGACTGCGGACGATCTTGAACCCTGTAGTCCTAAACCGAGTCGTCTTAGGCTGGCGCTGATCAGTCAAGGTCAGATCATAACGGCACCACAGACTGTACCTAAGGGTGTGCATTCGGTCATCGCACTGGTGGATGGTCGCTTCCTGCTGGTCGGGCAGGAAACACTATGTCTGGTTGCATCATCGGGTCGTGTTATAGCCATAGAGGCGCCACCGGATGTGGCGCTTATGTCACCAGGCTTTTCTGTGCTGGGTGAGGTGTTGCACCTGTCTGGGCTGTGTGAGCGAATGGACAGTCTGGCTTACCCGCATATTCCACTGGATCGTCATGGCCAACTTTTGGGTAGCGCCTTCGCTCTGGTTGCTCGTCCTCGTCGTTTGCCCCGCCCACGTGCCGGGCGCTGGCTGTCGCAGCGTTTCGACGGAGAGGCACGCGGTTTCCCCTGGGATCGTATCAGTCTTGATCTAATGGTACCGGCACAATGCCGTTTGCTTGTTTCAACCTATGTGTCAGACATCGCCCATGAGCCTAGTGTGCTGGAGTCAATGCTGGAGTGGTCCGCGCCTATGGTGTTTGAGTCAGACTCGCCTGCTGAATTTCTGGTGCAGCATAACAAGGGGCGCTATCTCTGGTTGCGTATCGAAGCGTTTGGTGATGGCAGCAACAGCCCGCAAATCAACGGTATCGATATTTTTGGTCCGCGCGATAGCCAGCTTGCTCTGCTCCCGGCACCTTTTCATCAGGACCCTGTGTCAGCCGATTTTCTCGACCGGTTTTTGAGTCTTCAGGATGGTTTTCTACGCGAGGCGCTGGTTGCTTTTGCACGCATGGGCGCCATCCTGAAGCCAGAGGCCACGCCGCACGACTTTCTTGACTGGCTGGGTGGCTGGTTCGACTGGCGCTTTCTGTCCAGTTGGGACAGTGACACGCGACGTAAAATGATCGCGCAGTCGATTGGCTTCTTCGCAGAACGCGGCACTCTTGCCGGGTTGGAGCGATTGCTACGCTGGCATACGGGTTTACAGGGGCCGTTGCCGCGAGTGATTGAAGAGTATTGTCTGGCCAGGGCGATTAGCGCCGGCGATCCGGGATTCCTCGGTGGTGAGTCGTTGACGCTGGAGGCGGATGGAGCGCATAGATTCTGTGTGCTGATGCCTGACACTGTTGTGCCAGATGAAGCGGCTCGTGAGGCCCTGGTCCGGCTGATCACTGCGCAAAAGCCAGCGCATACGCTTTTCCGTTTGATTGTCATCACCCCCGGCGTTTTGCTCGGTCAACAGGCGCGACTTGGTGTGGATGCCATCTTGCCCGATAGCCGTCCAGCACCTCTGGGTGAGGGACGCCTGGATGGGGAATTGCAGACCGTCGCTGCCTGTTGAGGCCCATCAGGCGCACTTGATACTACGCTATTACGAAGGAGACCGGACATGCCTAAAGATATGGATCTGATTCGAAACGCCCCCGGCGGTGACTGCGCGCCCTGCGGTCTTCATGAACCCCGCCGCAATGCTTTTTACGATGGTAAGATGCTCACGGCCCGGGATCTGACTGCGGAACAAACCTATATGACGGCGATGCGGCATCTGGGAAATATGCTGCTTGAGGGCGAAGGTACGGTCTGCGGCCTCAAGCTTGAACAGCACCCTAATGACGGCTGTCGTGATACGCATATTATTTTGCGGCGAGGCATGGCGTTGGGCTGTTGTGGGCAGGAAATCCTTGTGCCTGACGATACCTCGATCCCGGTTCGGGAAATGATCGAGGCTGATCCGGATCTTCAGGAAGCCTTAAGCGAAGGCAGCGCCGATCTGTTGGTCAAACTCTGCCGTGAGGACCGCGCAGCAGAAATGGCACCGGTGCTCATTTCGGATTGCTGTGCGGATGGCTCCGGGCAATTACCCGGCCGCATTGTCGAAGGCTTTGGGATCCGCCTGAAAGCGGTGGCTGCAGGCAGCGAGGCCTTAGAACGGCAGGTTATTCAGCCTGAACTCAAATGGACGCACTCCATTAACACCGGAGATGAAGTCCCCACAGCATTGGCCATTGATGAAGAGTCACGCATGGTTTATGTGGCCAGTTCGATCGACGACAGCGCGTTTCTGCGTGGCTATGATATGGCAACACAAACACACCGGCTGACCCTTATGGGGTTAAGCGAAATTCACTCGATTGTGGCCCCGACATCAAGCCGCTGGCTTTTTGTTGCTGGTCTTACAAGCGAAGGGAAGTCAGTGATCCGGTTGTATTCACGGAGGCCTACACCTGCTCACGAGTCTGAACCTGAACGAGAATTCCGTATTCCCGATTTTGACACCAAAGCGGTAACACAGTTGGCAGTATCTGCCGTTTCCGGCACGCTGGTGGCATTGTCGGTTACGGATGATGGTGAAGCCTTTCTAAACGCCTGGGTGGAGGACGAGTTGGCAGATGACCCGCCGAAGCCGTCTATCACCCTAAGTGGGCGTGCGAGTACACAAACGACAGTTATGCTGCGTGCCGGATGCCGGGCAATCGATATATCACCCAACGGGCAGACCCTTGCCTTTCTTCTGCCAGGCGGCGGCGATGGTACTTTATTCGTCGCGCCAATGCATCGCTTGACTGATGGCAGCCTTGACGCGATTGCCGGGATAGCCGCACAGGTTAACAGTGAGGATGGCGGCGATCTGACTGACAGGTTTGCGCAGGCGTCATCCCTGGGTTTTTCTTTTGATAGTCGGGTGCTGCATATCGCAGGCCGGGTGAACGATGTTGATGACAGAGGTTTCTACGCACGCCTGACTTTAACCGAACAGGAAAAAGAACTTATTCACACCGGGCGAGGGGCTACTTTTGCTTTGTCTGAGACCCAAGCGGTGCTGCCCGATCTTCATATTGCGCCAGATGAGCGCTGGATCTATATTTCCAGCGCTACGGCGCAGGCTGAAGAGGATGGTTTTCTGCATGTGTTCGCCACGGAGCCTGCGAAACTTCCAGGGGCTGCACCTGCAGAGCTCGATCCGGTACGTACGTTACCTCTGCATGCGCACCTGACTGCTGGCGTTATGAGTCTGCGTGGTAGCCGGATTTATCTTCCCGGCACTGAGGCTGGTGATGAAGTTGTCCATGGTCGGGTGATGCTGATTGAGATTGCCGAAGCTGATATCGCGGGCCTGTTCGAGGCATCCATCGATGCTTGTAGTCAGTGTGAAAACGACTGTTGCTGCGTAACGCTGGGCCATTTACGTGGTTATGTCTGGCAGCCTGATTTCCGGCCGCGCATCACTGATCCGGGTGAAGGGGGGGAGGTGGAAATCGACACACTGACCCACCGTAAGCTGGTGCCCTCGAATGTGACACTGATGCAGGCAATTCTCGAAATTGCTGCCCGGGGGATCGAAAGTGGCCCGCCGGGTCCACGCGGTGAATCTGGAGCTATCGGACCTGCAGGACCAGGTGGATCCGCTGGACAAAACGGCGACATAGGCCCTCCAGGCCCTGAAGGTCCACAAGGCCCTGCGGGTGAGGCTGGTCCTCAAGGTATTCAGGGCCCACAAGGACGACAAGGTCCACAGGGACCACAGGGTCTGGCTGGCGATGCGGTCAAGCCTGATGCGTTCCATTTTGTGACGAGCAGATCATGGAATACAGGGCAAGTCTTCACCTTGTCCGAACTTGTTGAGAGCGTCGGGGGGCTGGAAATTCAGCTCAACCAGGCGATCGAAAACCCTGAGGTTCTGACTGTGCCTGTCCAGGAAGGCCGTCGATCTGTACATCATCATATGTCAGGTGTTTTGGAAATGCGGGTGCAGATTTTCCAGGGTGGCTGGGATATCGATAAAAAACAATGGCTGCCTGATCTGCATAGTGCTCGAACGCTGCCGTACTGTCCTCACTTCGCCGATCCTGGTGAACTGGTGAAAGACGGGCGTATTCTTCTCCCCGTGATGCCACTTTGGCACTATCTGATGCAGTCTGAAATCGGGCGCGCCCGGCTGGATATTCTGTTGCATGGTGTCTGGCTTCGCAATGAACAAGGGGTTCCGTTTTGTGGTCGGGATGATCTGGATCCTTCATCACCGCTGGCTGGGTTCGTTGGCACAACCTGGCGCAGCTTTATTGAAATTCAGCAGGGGTGATTGTCATGGCTGATATCATTTCTCCCATTCCACTGCGTCCAAAATGGCTGATCGCCAACTTATTGCGGCGGCTGACCTGACCGCCGAGCAGCGCTGGCAAGATGCACAACTTATGCGGCTCAGGCGGTTGGCGCTGGGTTGGGGTGTTGTGGCCGGGCTTGAGGTTTCGGCAAAGGGCGATGGCATCGTCATAGCACCCGGCTACGGAATCACCGCCGCCGGGTCCGAGGTCTACCTGCCAGATAAGTTTTACTGGTCTGGTTTGCCCAAACGGATTGCCAAAACCTGCGGTGACGGCAGCAACCCCTGCAGTGATCCGACGGAACGTAAAACAGAGGGTAGCCCTGCCTCTGGTGCCTGGCTGGTATTGGTGCCACAGCCTGTAGAAAGCTGTCCCCGACCGACTGTACCAGAAGGTTGCGCTCATCCCGGCAGTGCTTTCGCCTATACGCGCCAGGGCATGGGGTTGATACCTGAACTGCGCTGTGAACTGCCCGAGCATCTATTGCGACAGTTACCGGATTGTAAGCGGGTCAAGGCCTTTCTTGAGGATGCTCCAGTGCCCATGCCGGAAATTGAGGATGATATTCTGCCACTGGCATGGATATCCTGCGATAAAAAAGAGCAGGTTGCTATCGAGATGGAGCGGCGACGCAAGCTCCTGCCGCTATCCCTGCTGCAGGATATGATTAGCTGCTGTAACTGCACAGAACCTGTGATGCCAGATCCGGAACCCGAACCAGAACCGATTCCGGAACCTAAACCGGATGTTGGTTCCGCTTGGGAAAACCCCCATAGTAGCCCGATAGGTAGACTGATTGAGCAGATTGAAGACGCACTACCTGATGGATCCAGGGATTTTGAACTCTCGTTTGCTGAAATCTTTGCTGAAGACAGAAGGTTCGAGGTTTTTCGTCGCAATGTGAAGTCCGATAGCGAGATCAGGCGTAATTTTGCAGCAAGTTTGTTAGTGCACGATAAAGATACTCTGAGCCATTATTTATCGGGAAATCATACGGCCCTGCTCAAGGCAATAGGGTCAGGAAATCTGCTGTCCCGAGGTGAAATACCCGTGTCGGGCCGCCAGGATAAGCTCACGCTTGCCGTGGTATGGCAGCGGGGTAAACATGGTTATGCCTCGGTTCAGTCGGAGTATTTCGATGTGACTGGAAAGGAACTTGCCAGGCTTGAACCGGCCTCCATTGCAGAGCGATTTGAACAGGTCAGTTTTGCGGACATCGCTGCACTTGATTGGTTACGTCGTCGAATCATCGACCTGTCGGAAGATCGATGAGCGTTGCACTCGACATAGCCAGTGCAGGTATTGCTGCAAGACTGGCCGGGCGAGAGGCCGATAGCGCGCTGCTTGATCGCTGCTTGCAGACAATGCTGCGTGAAAGGGTGCTGCCTCGCGTGGCTGCTCAGTTGGGTGAGGCCGTTTCTGATGAGACTATCCTGTGCCTGTTGGATATTGATCTGCATTGTCAGATGACTCTGCAAGAGGTTGTGTCGGGTGCAGGAGCTACCCTATGGGCTGACCAACTTGCCAGCCTGATCGTTGCAAAACTTAATCAGGGAGATCAGGTCTGGCGCTTCCAAAACCGCTGGGATTATCTCGCGACTTACTTACGTTGGCGGCTTGGACTGGTTGATCTGCCTGGTGTGATTTTCGCTGAAGTGGGTTCACTTTCGCTGTTGTCGCCGCGCCAAGCCTGGGTTGAGGCTTTGCGTAGCTGGCCGGAACTTTGGCGCTGGCTCGCCCCTGGTGGGGTGACAGCTGTGCGCAGGCTGTTGCGCGCACTTTTGTCACAGGGTGGGGCTGTCGCCGTGACAGAAATTTTTACCGCGGCACTCGCCGCGGATACTGAGGCTGAAGGGGCTGGGTCACCGGAAACACTGCTGGTTGTGCTGGAAGCTTGTCTCAATCCGATTTTACAGCCTTCGCTCCCAGTCTTATGCCGGGGCAAGACCCTATAACTGAGGCGGCATTTTTCGTGTCCTTGTACCTGGGCCCTGAGCTTGCCCATTCCCCGGTGCGGGCGGGTCTTATACTTGCATTGCTGGCGAAGGCCATAGGCGCAGAAGGGCATGGGGATCCGAAACCACGGCGTCTGTTCCAGGCAATGAGACAAGCGCTTGCGGAGTGCCCGGCTCCGGTACGCACCCTCGCACAAACATTGCTTGCGACGCTTGGACGAACCCGTCGTGGCCGCACCGTATTACGGGATCTGGCTCTGACCTTGCGCGCCGCCTGGCCTGCGACAACTCCGGATACCGCGTACAGAACGCCGATAGATAGCGAATCAGAACAAGTAGCGGAGCGGTTTAATAAAACGGATCACGACGATGCTACGCAACTGCGTCGGCTGATCTCCCTGTTGCGGGCCTGTGTCTGCTGTTACCTTTTCTGGCAGAAAACCGGATCGCCCGTGGTTTTCCTGCAGCTGTCCGGCTGGCTGCGCTGGTACGGCTGGCTAGGGGTGGTCCGGTTGAGCAGCCAGAGGATGACCCGCTGCTGCGCGCAATTGCGGGTGTTGATCCGCCAGAGACACCATCGTCTTCAGTCTCCAGCCGGCCTTCGGGAACGGACCTCTTGTTTGTTGCTGCTGATCGACGTGAAGCAATTGAGTTGGCTCCACCCGGTCAGGCACGTCTTGCACTCTGGCTTGAAGCGCGGTTTGCGGCCAGTTTGCCGGGATTTTCGACATCGACACGTGGATTTCTTGCAGCGCAATTCTGGCATCAAAGTGGCTGTCTGCAGCTGTCTGATGAACACGCGATACTTGAGTTGAATCCATTGCCCTTATCCGTTGTTTTGCAACTGGGTGGTTGTATCGGACCTGAGTTGTGTCGGCTGGACTGGTTGCAAGGCCAGAAGCTGAGTATCCGCATTAAGGAGGTGCCATGACACATCAGCACCCAAGCTATCTCAGTGATGAAGCTTGCTTACGCGACCGCATCGGCCTGGTTGCTCTGCGTCTGTCGATTGAGGTTAACCGTATGCGGGCGTTGCGTGGTGATGGGCGTGAGGACCGTTTTGCCGGTGTGCTGATGCGCGACAGGGATATTGCCGCGCTCTGCGCCGATCTTATTGCAGAGCCCTTGCCCGATACTGAAGCGCTGCTCAGGCGACTTTCAGAGGCTGAATTGCAGCATGCTGCGCTGTGTGAGTCTCTCCCTAATCTGCCGCTTGTTGAACGCCTGGCACCGCTTTATGGTTTATCACCCGCTGAGACGCAGGTGTTTTTCATCTGTCTTGCCGTTGCAATCGATCCACGCCTGGGCCGGGTACTGGCTTATTTGCAGGAAGATATGGCGCGGCCTTTTCTGACCCTGGGTCTTGCGCAACGTTTGCTGGGTAATGTGTCTGGTGGTGGGCTTACCGCGTTATGGCCTGCTGTGTCGGATGAGGGGGGGTAATCCGGCATGGTCTGATCGAGCGGGGCGATGGGCCAACTGCTGATGCGGCCTTACGTGTCCCGGATTGGTTGGTGCGTCTGATATTGGTTGGACCGGATTCGATTGATCGCATGGATCAATTACCGTTGCCATCGGAATCAGCTCCAGCACCTGATGGTCCGCTTCTGATCGAGTCCGACACGGCGATTGATGCCTTGATCACACTGGGTCTCGTCGGACCCATCTGGCTGTCGCAGCCAGGTGAGCTGCAGCACACCCGTAAATTTGGCATTGTGGCGGGGTTGTTTGGACAGAGGCAGGTGATCTGCGATTCCGATGCCCTTCCATCTGAGCAGAGACTGGCACTGATACACAGTCTGGGGCGTCATTCGATATTGATTTCGCGCCGTCCGGCGCTCTGGTCAGGTTTTGGAAAGAAAATGCGTAGGCTGCGTGCAGTTGCATCCACGCAAGCCGATCGACAGCACTTCTGGCAAGCCCTTGTCGGACCTGCGCTGAACCGTGCTGATCTTGCGCCGCTACTGGCCGGAGAGCAGAGCACGCCATTGATCAGGTTGTGGCGGCTGGCGCAAGAGGCCGTGGACGTCACGACATTGGAGGTGTTGTTGCGACATGAACGGTCTGAGCCGATGCAGGGGCTGGCCGACCGGATTCCCCCACGCTTCAGTTTCGACGATCTGGAATTGCCTGCCCGAAGTCTTGCTCGCCTGCGTGGCTTTGCTGCCCGCAGAGCGAGCGAGGCACAGGTATTGGAAGATTGGGGATTAGGCGCTGCGCTGGGTGCCGGGCGCGGCGCCATTGCCTTGTTTTTGGGTCCATCCGGCACGGGTAAAACGATGGCGGCCTCGGTCATGGCGCAGGAGGCGGGTCTCGATCTTTGGCGTATCAACCTTGCCACGACCGTGAGTAAGTATATCGGTGAGACAGAGGCGAATCTGGATCGTATTTTCCGTGCGGCCGACAGGGCTGAAGTGATGCTGTTCTTCGACGAGGCTGAGGCCCTGTTTTCCAAACGTGCGGAGGTGAAAGAAGCCCGTGATCGCTATGCCAACATGGAAATGGCCTATCTATTACAACGGATTGAGGACTTTCGTGGCATGGCGGTGCTGGCCTCCAATATGGGTACATCGCTGGAACCTGCGATGCTGCGCCGCTTCGACCTGGTGCTGGAATTTACATTACCTGATACAGCTACGCGGCGCAGGCTTTGGTCCCGGATTGAGACATCGAGTGTGCCGCTTGCCAGTGATGTAGATCTTGATCTGCTTGCCGGGCGGTTTGAGCTTGCCGGCGGGCACATACGTCAAGCCATCCTGTCGGCGGCACATGAAGCTGTCGATGAGGGTCAGGTAACGCAGATGCATCTTTTGCGTGCGGTGGCGCGGGAATATGTCAAGCTGGGTCGCCCGCTGCGTAAGGAGGATTTTGGTTCAAGTTTCGCACAGATGCGAGGTCAGCCATGACTGCCCCTGTGCCAGATCGTACCCGTCAGGATGTTCAGGATACGCCCGCACCTGCCACCAGTCCAACTCCTGCACCGGACTCCGCTCCCGGTGCAGGAGTAATCGAAGAAGCGGCAGGCTGGATAGAGGACGAAGGTGCCTTTGTGCTCCCCCTGGGGGCTGGGGTACGGCTTGGCTCTGATGTATTGGCAGCGAAGCGCGGGCTGATATTCCGCTGGAGCTTCTGCCTCCCCTGCCTGGCCTGACGGTGACTGAGGCCAACTTCAATCGTAATGATAGTCGTAAGATGGTCGAACTGCGTGGCACAACGGCTATCCCACTGGTGCGGGAGACCCCTTATCGGCTGGGTTTTGCCCGCGATGGCCGACCTTCGGGCTTCAATGTACGGACGCATTTGGCGATTGACTGGCTCGACAATCCTGAGATGCGCATTGCCTGGTCCCCTGATGGCGGGTTGTCCACCACTGTCACTGTACCTGCGGTAAAATTTGTTCCTTCTGCCGTGCGCCGCCGGGCGCAAACGGAGGGGGATTTAGTATTGAGTCTGAGCGAAGATCGCCTAGCCGCCGATATCGACACGCGATTTACTTTGCCGGATCTGGTTGAAGGACGTTTTCAGGGAGCTTTTGCGTCCGATGGACTATCGGCAGGTGTGCAACTGACCAATAAAGCGGAGTGGTTGGGTGAGGCAAGTGCCGAAGGCTCGGTGAGTGCTGATGGCAGCTTGTCGGCACGGCTGGAAAAAACGGCGGGCGAATTAGTCAGCCCTGTACCTGGTTTACGCTTTACGGGTGGGCGTTTTGCCGTAACGCTTGAAGGTGACGGCGGTCTGGGCGGTAGTGTTAGCGAACTGGGTATGGAATATGGCGGCATCGCGCAAACACAAGCCAGCTTCAGTATTGCCAATGGTGCCTATGCTGGCAATGCCGTACTTAATTTGAGTGTACCGGGCCTATCGGAGGCCTCTGGTCAGATTGCTATGGCCGACGGGAAATTGTCAGGCTCCTTCACCTTGGGTCGTGATAGCTTTCCCGAGGGGCTGCCGCTTGAAAATGGTTCCATTACCGGGCGGATAGGAGAAACCGGTGCACTGTCTTTTTCTGGAAGCGTAGGGATTCGTCTTGGACCTGCAGGCCGGGGTGAATTGCAGGCCAGCTATGAAGAGGAGGGCGGTTTTTCTATCGGTGTAACCCTTGATCTGGCCATTCCAGGGCTGCAGACCGCTCAGTTCACCATCGTCTATGACGGCAGTGATATCACTGGCGAGGGGGAGTTAGCCGTCGATCCCGAACTCTTGTCTGGTATTGAAGGCGCGGTCAGTGTTACCTATACCGAGGGGCGCTGGGCCGGGGAAACGACGCTGGGTTATTCCGCTGATAATGGCAAACTGTCGGGCGAGATTACGGTCAGGGTCCGACAGGCCGAGGATGACAGTCTCAAAGTCTCTGGCGATGGTGAGGTTATGGCTCAAATCGCCCCGCGCTTGCAAGGAACCCTGCGTGCTGAGATTAAGGAAGAGGGCGGTATAGATATTTCGGGTGAAATAGTCGTTACCGAACCGCTGGAAATGTTCCCGGAGGCACGATTCGAGCGGGAGTTGGTGAATATTTCGCAGAATATTCCGCTCTGGGCGATTCTGGTTGCTGTGCTGCGTATCCGTGCAGGGGTGCGAGCGGGTGTCGGGCCGGGCGTATTCCGCGATATCCGTGTGACAGGCTCCTATAGCATCGGTGAGGAGGGTGAGCCGAGCTTCGCCATTACCGGTGAAATGTTTATTCCTGCCTTTGTTGAAGGCTATGTCGGTTTTGGTGCCGGACTGGGTGCATCGGTTGTGCTGGGCTCGCTAACGGGTGGCATTGAAGCCATGGGTACGGCGGGGATCTATGGTGCCATCTCGGTCATTCCCGAATTGGCCTATGAGGATGGAGATTATTCCATTGAAGGGGTCGCTACGATGGCGGCTGGTGCCCGGCTTAAACTCAGCTTGAATGCCTGGGCTGAAGTAGAGGCGCTCTGGGTTACGGTGTGGGAAAACACCTGGGAACTGGCTAGCATCACTATGCCTGTCGGCCCCGATCTGGGGTTGCAGGCGAATATGAGCTACACCTTCGGTAGCCCGGAGCCACCCAGTCTGGATTTTTCGACCTCAGATATAGATACCGACAGACTGATTCAGGATGCCATGCCCAAGGATAGTCCGCCTTCGACCGGTACGCGTGAGGCGGTACGCAACGAAGCTCGCTGGCAGGGTGCGCAACGGGCAGCGGGTCCGGAGGCGAATGCTGTACCCGATGAATTGGAAGCGCAGGCTAATGCGCAAGAAACCCCGCCTACCCCCACCCCAGGCACGGCGCCTGACGGGCCGGGTGCGCCGC
>NZ_JRLB01000006.1 GCF_000764495.1 Nitrincola sp. A-D6 | reverse complement strand
TAAAAAATACAGAAATTCCCAATAAAAACCACAAAAAAATAAAAATATAATTTAATTTAGATATGTCATTAAATTTATAAGCCATATTATAAAATCTCAAATTTTTATTGTATCAAAAAAAAGCCTCGCAATAGCGAGGCCTTCTTCTCTATAGAGCTAAATCAACCACGGCAAGAACCAGGCATCCAGTTAGTAGGTGCACCTGAACAAGTCCAATCAGTTATAAATCCACCACTAACTGTACCTTGTAAAGTCACAGAAGGCTGACTGGCAACTCCAGTAAAACCTTGACCTGTTGCAAGTATTGTTATAGCTGCTGAATTACCAGTTACTGCAACATTATCAACATACTGCGTAGATGTCGAACTGTTACAAGTACCTAAAACCGTGTTATCTAGAGTACCTCCAGACTGTGCGATTTCAGTTGCACAAGTACGAGCAGCACTTGCAGCTAGAACGATCTCAGACGCCTTCGCACGATTCGTATAATCCTGATATGCGGGCAGCGCAATCGCGGCCAGAATACCGATGATCGCTACAACGATCATTAACTCAATAAGGGTAAAACCTTGTTGTCTTTTCATTGTCATTCTCCAGCAAGTTAGAAAGTTCCACATCACGCCTCTATACAAGAGAAGTGATGTAGCTCTACTTAGTAGCATGCATTACACATGCCAATGTTATAATATAGGTCAACTAGATATCAATCTACTGATTTTATTAGCTTTATAACGCATTCAAGGCAATATACTTGGGCTTGAAATATACACGCACTTAAAATCTGACTATACCGGGCATGTAGGGTGACAAAAATGGTCACACGCCCGTATAATTAACGCAAATGCTCTTTAGCCATATCAACAGCCAGCCAATCGACAATATCCGAAGACGGTTTAAACCCTGTAACCGCCTGTTCCAGTAAACCCCGAGCTTGCTCACAATCCAGTTGCTCAAGCGCCAGATTTAAGGAGTGAAGTATTTCGTGTAATTCATGTTTTTTCAGCTTTTCCTCTAAGGCGCGCATGATTTTTGGATGCTGGGTACCAATCACATCATCGCCGATCAGTAACTCTTCATAGAGCTTTTCACCGGGGCGCAAGCCACTAAAGGTGATTTCAATATCACCATCTGGATGTATATCATCCAACACCTCATAACCCATCAGCCGGACCATGCGCCGGGCCAGATCGATAATACGGACTGACTCTCCCATATCCAGTACAAACACATCCCCGCCCTTGGCCATAGAACCGGCTTGAATAACCAAGGAAGCGGCTTCTGGTATGGTCATGAAAAAGCGGGTGATATCCGGGTGAGTGACGGTGACCGGGCCACCCTCTTCAATTTGTTTGCGAAATAGGGGAACAACGGAGCCAGAGGAGCCTAGTACGTTGCCGAAGCGAACCATGGAAAAGATGGTTGGGCTTTCCACTGCCAGATCCTGCAAAATCAACTCGGCCAGACGTTTGGTCGCACCCATCACATTGGTAGGTCGAACAGCTTTATCGGTAGAGATCAGCACGAAGCGCTCAACGGCTCGCTGCTGTGCCGCTTCAGCTAATACCAGTGTGCCCAGGGCATTATTGCGGATGCCCTCGAGCAGATTATGTTCAACCAGCGGTACATGCTTATAGGCAGCCGCATGGTAGATAGTTTGCACTGAAAAACGCTGCAGTACTTCATTTACCCTGGCGCGATCACATACGGAGCCCAAAACAGGGTAGCAAGGAATATGCAGATTATTCGTCTGCATAATGTGCTGCAGTTCCTGCTCTATTGAGTAAAGCGCAAACTCACTTTGCTCATACAGAATCAGACAACGTGGCTGATTGGCCAGGACCTGACGGCAGATTTCAGAACCTATCGACCCCCGGCCCCACTCACTAAGACCACTTTATTGAGAATACTGGCATGAATCAGTTCCGTCATAGGCGGAACAGGGTCACGCCCCAGCAGGTCTTCGATTTCAATTTCACGTAAACTGTCAACCGACTCACCCGATACGATGTCATGCATGGCAGGAACGGTACGCACATGCACCGGATAATCAGCTAATCGATCTAGAATTCGTTTACGAGCCTTGGGTGTTGCTGAAGGCATAGCTAACAAGATAGATTCTATTTTGCGTTTCTGTACCAACTCCGGAATCCGGGCTGGATCATAGACTTTTAATCCAGCAACAGTGCTACTCCAGAGGCTTCATCATCATCCAGAAATCCTACGCAACTTAACTCCTGACTCCCGGCAAGCGCTTTTGCCAACTGCACCCCGCTACCACCAGCACCGTAGATCAACACAGAGGTTTTGTTCAAAAACCGGTTTAGCAACCAATGGTAATAACTGCGCATCAGTAGCCGACTGCCACCCACATAGACTATAGCGACCAAAGCAAAATTAATGGGTATCGAACGCGGGAAGGGATAGATCTGAAACACATAAGCTGCTGCCCACAGCATCAGCGATAGAATAAAAACACCTGTAGCCACAGTCCATATTGCCTGGGCACCCATGTAGCGCACTACAGCACGGTATAACCCCAGTTTGATGAAGATCAACACACCGGCTGCTGGTACCACCACAAATAACCATGCCGCCGGATACAGATAAGTTTCCGGCCACAAATCGGCAAAACGTAACGCATACGCAGACCAGAGTGCCAAGGGCATGGCCACAAGATCTGCCGCCAGCATGATCAGCCGCTTACGGTTACGCTGCATCGACATCAGACGTTGGTGCAGCGAGGTGTTTTTGAGTGTTGACTTCATAACCTGGTTAGCTGTCCTTATTATCGATTGCTATCGGCTAGTACGCGTATCAGCACTATTTACTTACTCTATCACCACTCCCCTTCCCGGCAAGGTCATGAAGATATAGCGAAAGTAATCCACAACACTTAAATGCTCAATCATCTTCTGGTCAGTTTCAGCCAGTAACTCTGGTGTAGACATATCAATCTCATTCACTTGAGCCAAACCTGTAATTCCAGGGCGTACTTCATATACACCCCGTTTCGCTCGTTCTTGAGTTAATTCATGCTGATTAAATAACCCAGGGCGCCCCACCAAACTCATCTCACCCTTAAGCACATTCCACAACTGTGGCAATTCATCCAGTTTAGTTTTGCGTAAAAAGTGGCCGAAGCGGGTAATGGATGCACTGCTGGCCAGATGCGATGCCACTGACTCTGTATCTAGCTTCATGGTACGAAATTTTACCAATGTAAACGGCTTTTGATACCGCCCGACCCGCTCCTGGCGAAAAATAGGCGACCCCGTATCGAAATAACCAACGATAGTCAGTAACAACAACACCGGAAAGCCAAACACCAATCCCAACAACGCAAACACAACATCAAAAAACCGAATCAAATTAAAGCCCTTCTGTAGGAGCCCGCTCCGCGGGCGATGAATTATTCTCCACAAAACAACGTCTCAAACCCTCTTCCACCGAAACCGGCGGCTCCCACCCTAAAACATTGCGTGCCTTGGAGATATCCACTTGCAACGACCCGAGTAAACGATCAGCAACGGCCTTTTTACCCAGCAACGCTGCACCCAGCGTTAACAGTTTAACCGGTACCGGAATCAAGCGAGAGGGTTTACCCATTGCAGCAGCAACACCACGTAACAACTCGGTAGTCGAAACATCCTGACCATCGCCTGCCAGGAAGATTTGATTAGCCGCAGCGGGATGATCTATGCACGTGATGATCAAGTCAACCAGATTGTCCAATGCGACTAGCGAGCGCTTATTGTTGATGATTCCTAGGGGCAAAGGCAGGCCTTTTTCAACCCACTTTAGCAAACTGCCAAAATTGCCCTTTGCATTCGGTCCATAAACCAATGGTGGACGAATTATGACAATTTCCATACCTGTTTCTTGCTGGATCTTCCACAGGCCCTGTTCAGCTTCAAATTTTGACTTTGCATCAACCCCTGCAGGATTTGGTAAGCTCTTTTCAGTAAAAGGACGAGTGTTTATGTTGCCGTTTACACCAATTGAGCTGATAAAAATCAATCGCTTTACACCAGCTTCAGCAGCCTGCAATGCTAGGTTTAAAGTTCCATCAACATTGACCTTTCGATACTCGGACAAAGGATCTGACGCTTCATCTTTCATAATGTGGGCGCGGGCAGCAGTGTGGATAACAACTTGCTGATTAGTCAAAGCAGATGACCAGCATGTATTCGCATCAAGGCTTGTGATTTCAACGACTCGTTTAGCTGGTGTTTCAGTACTGTACCGAACAGCGGCAGTGACATGAAAAATATGCCCTTTAATAAGTGCTTGTGCGATCTGTCTCCCAAGAAAACCAGTCGCACCTGTAAGTAATAGATTCATTAAATTATCTCAATTTAAAGGTACAAACTACATGCTGCGTAATACTTGAACCAATTTTTCAGCCAATTGCCGATATTCATATTGATGCAAAGCAGCTTTGACGCCATTATCACCCATAAACTCTCTTTCGTTCGGTGGCATTTTATAAACTTTCAAAATTGCATTAGCAAGTTTATCAGGATCACCTGATTCGACTTCAAAGCCACACCCTGCATCAGTAACTGGATGATAATTACCAGACTCAATGTGATAAATGATAGGCTTACCTGCTATCATATAATCGAAAAGCTTATTCGGTGAAACACCAAAATGGTACATTGGTTCTTTTTTAGCACCAACAGTTAAAACATCGAAACATTTAAGCATGCTTTGTATGTGATTTTTATTGATAAAGTTAATAAAAATCACATTATTTAGTTCAAGTTCTTTTGAATAGTTAATGAGATTTGATTTTTCCTTCCCACCGCCAACTAATACAAACTTTATTTCAGGATATTTTTTTAATTTGGCTGCAGCTGCTAAAAGAGTATAAAGATCGTTAGCCAGTCCAAAAGTACCCGTGTAACCAACTATAAAACTTTCTATTGGAACTTGACTTAATACATTGTCTGCAAGGGGTCTAGCTTCTCGTACTTCCCGCTCAGAAAAGCCATTGGGTATCCATGTGAATTTATCACGATTTAAGCCATGAACAACCATATGTTCAACAGAATTTTTTAAATTAGAAACGACAGCATCAGAATCACGATAGGCTTTATTCTCCACCCATTGCAAAAAACGAATAAATAAATTCTTAGAGGAAAAACCACCTATCTCAGTCAATGTCAAAGGCCAAATATCACGCACCTCAAAAATAAGTTTTGATTTGTACTGTTTAGCAAGCTTCTTAGCACCAAAAAAAGATATTAAAGATGGAGAAGAGCACAATATATACTCAGGCTTATCTGGTATTAACTTAACAAGCCTCAGAAGCTTCCAAGAAAATATAAACCAATTCAAAACACGCTGCTTACTGTGTGCATCAGCATAAGTAGGCATATCCATCCAAACAACATTCAAACCATCATGATCAGTTATTTTGAAAGTTGAATCCATAACAACTTTCTCTCTAAGCAAATGGTGTTTTGCGGATGCTATTAAATATACTTTGTACCCTAGCTTAACAAGTTCTGTGCCTAAATAATAATGACGGCCAGCATATCCATTTTCTGGAGTAGATGCATACTGATTAATAATCCAGATGGTTTTCACTATATATCTCTGATTTTCTTTGCGGGATTACCAGCAAAGACAGTATTGGATGGTATATTTTTGGTAACTACCGCACCAAGCCCTACAAGCGCATCATCACCAACGAAAATTTTTTGCATAATTGAGACATTAGGACCGATCCACGCTCTTTTTCCCAGAGTTACACCCCCACTAAGCTCAGCGCATGCAGTTATCAAAACACTTTCTTGTACAAAACAATTATGTGCAATATGCACCAGATTATCTGTTTTTACATTATTTGAAATAACAGTATCAGATAATGTGCCTCTAGCGATGGAATTTAATGCTCCTATTTCAACATTATCACCTATTACCACACCGCCCAGATGAGGAAAGCGTAAAGGGACACCATCACTCATGCGCTCAAACCCAAAACCATCTCCACCTATCGAAGAGCAAGAACGTATACGGCTATTTTTTCCTATTCTTGTACCAGAATGCAAAACAACATTGGGTTCAATAACTGTATATTCATCAATAACACATCCACTTTCCACAACAACATTTTTTCCTAACTTTACAGTTGGGTGTATAATTGAAGGAAAATTCCAAGTAGAAAAACCTATTACTTTTTCAAGATAGCGAAGTACATTAATAAACTCCAACCTTGGATTTTTAGCAATAATTAAGCCATTAGTACTATTAGCTTTAATATCCGCAAATGGTGATATTACTATCGCAATATTGCCTATATTTTCTGGTATTGATTTTGAGAAAATAACATCAGAATCCTTTGCATTTTCTGAAGAACTAACACCTTTAATAAGAATATCAGCACCTTGCCATTCAAACGAAAGATGTTCTGCGAGTTCTGAAATCCTAATTGATTTATTTAATTCATAACCCATCGTACCACCTCAAAACTTTCAGCAAATTCAGCACCTATTTGAACACCACGCGTTTTGGCAAGTGAAAAAATAAAATCACGACTCATATATTCTCTATTAGCTTGTGATTCGTAACATTGGAGCGCCAGATACTTAGCATTAACATGTGAAAAATTTAGTTTGACAAAACAAGTAGTATCAAATGACAAATTATTCCAAATCAATTCATAACCAAGAATAGTAGTATTTTTGAAAGCGCGAAGCCCTTCCTGTGCAATTGTTGTGTGGTCCTGATGGATATCCTTTAATGATGGCATAAGAACTAAATCAAATGTATTGTTATTTCGAATTACAATCAATTCTTCAAGAATCTCCTGTCGAACATAATTTAGTTTTCTTACTTGGTAGTTAAAAATAATGAGTTGGTCAGACTTTATACCAAGATTTTCTGTAGCAGCTTTAACTTCAGTTTTAAGTACATCCTTTGGCAAATAGTTAGGTACTGACTCCTCGGCTGTAGAAAATGCAACATATGTAACTTTTGAACCTTGCTCAATTAGTTTTGCAATAAAACCTCCGGCTCCAAGTTCACCATCATCAGTATGCGGTGCAAGTACCAAAATGTTTTTGAAATTCATTAAACTGTCCTTTCAACCAGTATATCAACGATTCTTTGTGCAGCGTGACCACCACCATACAATTGATGTGTATCCTGGATTTTTCGGCCAATATTACGTGTGGCCGCGTCAATAATTTTATGTTGGTCCGCCCCAACAAGCTCATTAGCTCCTATGTTTATCAACTCTACCCACTCGGTCTGGTCACGCATAGTCACACAAGCTTTTCCGAAGAAGAAGGCTTCTTTTTGGACACCACCACTGTCGGTTAATACAAGCTCGCAATTTTCGAGAAGCCAAACCATTTCAAAATAACCCACAGGATCAATCAGATGAATATTTAGCTTCACGCCTTGCTGCGCAATTAGTTTACGAGTGCGTGGATGTAGGGGCAGAACAACAGGTGCGAGGGTAGCATGTAATTTATTCAAAGCCGCTACAATCGATGCCAAACATTCAGGGTTATCGGTATTTTCTGCACGGTGTAAGGTTGCAAGAATAAATTGTTTCGGCAGGACGCCAGCTGGCGCTGATGCTTGATTTGCAAATAGCTGAGCGGAATCTTGCATCACATCGCCCACCTGCAATACTTGAACAGACTTATTAGCGAAGCCTTCATTGTACAGGTTATCAACTGCGGCATCTGTTGGGCAAAATAAAAGGTCACTGATTTGATCGGTCAAAATTCGGTTAATTTCTTCCGGCATATGCATATTAAAACTGCGCAAGCCAGCTTCAACGTGTGCGACGGGTATGTGTAATTTTGCTGCTGCTAATGCGCCAGCAAGCGTTGAATTAGTATCTCCATACACTAGAACGAGATCGGGTTGGCAGGATACTAAAGCCTGTTCAATTTCAACCAACATACGACCAGTCATTTCGCCATGACTGCCACCATTAATTTGTAGCTGAATATCTGCCTTGGCATGTTGAGCTGATTAAAAAAAATATTAGACATATTTTCATCAAAATGCTGACCGGTATGGAGTAATATTTCATTAATTTTGTCAGTTTTACAGAATGCTCTTGAAACTACACTTGCTTTTATAAACTGAGGCCTTGCACCAATAATAGTGAAAACATTCATCTAAAAAAAACCTTTCTTATTTTCGCGAGTATAAATTTAGGAATATCAGTTAAATTATATGTCCATGTACATCTACATATAACGCATTCACTGTTATCACATAATGGAAATTTTTTATTATTTCGAATTAGATCTTTATCGATTTTGTAAAGATCACTGGCATATGCAGAAATACAATTAGCATTGCCGAACCTTCCAACCTTTAAAATTCCAGCTTTTAAATAATGACCATAAAACTTATCAAAGCCGGCACTACAACCACCAATATCTTTACGTATAAACAATTCATTTTTACCACTTTCAGATTTATAGTAAACTCTAAAAATTGAGGATATGAGAGAACGATTTGTTAAACCTAGTTCTTCTTGAACATAATGTACTGTAGTAAATCCAGGGCTATCGTCAATACAGCCGATTAGCAAACAATGAGCATTAAGATCAATAAGTTTTTTAATTGGAATGTACGAAGTGGACTGCTCGTTATGTCCTTCAAGAATATAATCAGATTTTGGGCCAATTGCTAAAAAAGAACAACATGGATGTTGGCTACGTTTACAGTTTGGGTTTCCAAGAAACATTTTTGAAAGTGCACCAGTAGTAGACGGTGTATTTTTATCAAAAACATAATCATCTTTTAAGTTCCAAAAAGAAAAAATCTTAGTGAATCCTAGCGTGACCAATGTGCCATTTTCACCAACTGACTCTAGCAAAGACTCAATTATTATATTTCGATCTGAACTTTTTAATCTACCGACCTTACTAAGCGATGCTCTAATAAAAACTGTATCACCAGATTTTATTCCAAGATTTTTTAAATCTTCAATTAACGAGTCTTTATCAATCATCGACAAAATCCTTAACCAAAATATAAAGGTCATTTTTGAATTTTATTAAACTATCCTCTCCAATATAACTATCCCAACCGTAGTTTTTAGCTGAATCAACCTCATAACCTTTTTCTCTAACCTGATCATAGTATGGTAAGTATCCAATCATTCCATTGGAGCAACCAAGTGGAAATATTTTATATGAAACAAAGTTTGAAGCCAGGTAGCTATAGTATCTACTTGAAACTTCTGCAGGAATAGAAATAAATAGTATATTATCTATTCGATGAATACTAACAAAAAATGACTTTGTAGTATGACCTGTACTCGATACAAGTGAAAGTTTTCGTTGCAAAGAAGAAATCAAGGGTTGATCATTAACATGAAGTGGCTTAATTGATTGTATCAAGTTAACTATGTCATTACAGAAGCAGGAGAATTTTTTAAAGTCCGGTTGAAGAAAAACTTTTCCATTAAATAATGCTTTGGCACAATCAATTAAACTTCTAGTTGACATAAATTTTCCCGAAGTGTCAGGTCTTAAATCCCCACTCCATCCTTGCAAAAAAATAGCACTAGATTCATTGGTATTTTGATAGTGGTTAACAATCTCTCCGGGATAGTCTGAAGAAATGATTTTAGATGTTGAAAACACAGGATGACAAGATAAACCAAAAATAGATAAAATCTCATTAGAGTTATCAAAAAAAGAAAGTTTATTTAATACAGCACCACCTTGTTCATCTATCTCAGGTAGCATTAACATTTTTTTTTGTTAGGAAAAAACTTCTAATATCTCTTCCTAGTTTCCTTCGATAAACTACAATACCATTAAGGTTTGAGGTACAGCTGAAATTTACGCGGCAGCTAGCCGTATTTTTATTCGCTTCTTCAATACATGTTTTAATGGTTTTTTTTAGTTGCTCTATGAAACCATAATCAAGCTCACCGAAAATATCATATGAAATATTTGGTGCTGAATGGGTGTGAGAAGCAACAACACATACTGACTCAGAACCAACCCCAAAAGTTTCAAATATAATATCAAATATATAATCTCTTAAATCATCTGATATATATAAAACATCAATTGAAATCAGAATAAATCTTCTATCAAAAATAATTATTCCACATTCCAGACATTTTGGACCACAGTGAATACCAGGTCGTCTTTTAGAAAATCCTGCTAAATACTTTATATTATATGTTGAATCTATAATTACTTTTTTGCAATAATTAATTTGCATATCAAGACTCACACAATAAATCTTCGTAAATAGAAATTAAGATTTTTGATTCATTACTCCAGTTAACAGTCGCATTGATTGTATTTACATTCGCTCTCATACTATCAATTACATCTTTATTACTAACAGCCGTCTCAATTGAAGAAACTAGAGAATCCGAACTACCTTCTAAAAAAGTCAAACCAACTTTATTTTTCAGAACAAACTCTGACATTTCTGTCAGATTTGAAACAATGACTGGCTTTCCCGCGGCAATATATTCAAAGAGTTTATTAGGCAAACACAAATCATGATTCAAACAAGTATTTTTTATTGCATGCAGCCCAACATCGGAACTTTTTGTATATTTAATCAAATCATCCTGAGGAACCGCACCTTTATAGTAAACATTTTTTAATTTTAAAGATAATATTGTCTTTAAAATATTTGAAGACATAGGCCCATCACCCATAAATATAAATGCTACATCATTATTATTATTAAGTTCACAGGCTGCCTGAATAATTGTATTGACACCTCTAGTTTCACTCATCAAGCCTTGGTATAAAAATATAATTCTATTTTTTTCAATACCAAATTCGTCTCTAAACAAATCATACTCTCCAGGAGAGGTGTAACTCGGTATGTTTCTAATCGTGTAAACATTTACGTTTTTAAAATAACATTTTAGATAGTTGGAAATCCCATCTGATACAGCAATGATAGCTCTAGCTCTTTTAGCGAGATTAACTTCTAACTTCTCAACGATCTTAAGAATAAAGATATTTCTTTTTTTATGATGAGCCTGGGACCACAATTCATGTGAATCATATATTAGTGGAATATTTTTTATAACAGATAAAAAATAAGCTACTGGCAAAGCATTAACATCATGTGCATGTACTAAATCTATTTTACTTCTCATGCTTTTTAGTAGCATGCTGATGCATGCTGATAAAAATAACAAGCTTCTGAATTTAGTACTTAAACCATAACGTTTAATTATCACTGAATCTCGACTTTCAGTTTTGGGTAAACCCTTACCACTAAGACAATATACGTCTACATCAAAACCATATTCAACAAGGCTAGAAGTTTCATTCCTTACGCGAGAATCTACTCTATACTCACTCATTAGTACATGTACTATTTTTGCCATTTTACCAGCTTCTCCTTACCTTTATACCACGTGATTCAATCATATTTTTTAGTTTTGTCATGATGGAATGTAACACTGTGTGTGTCTTATATTTTGTATGAGAAACTGGTTCAGACTTCAGTATTTTATCCCATTCATTTTTGGTAAAACCCAGTTTTTTAATAAAATACTCTTCGTCTCTCTCTTTTTCAGTATCAGTATCAGTATACAGATCGACTTCCAATTCTTTTAACGCTACGTCTCTTTCAATCAATCCAGCAGCAATTAAGCTAGAAAGATGGCCCTTTCTCTTATCAAATCCAAATTTTTTCGGTAAATAATATGCTTGATAAAACCGAGTAAAAACTGATTCATGATGTTTACCACCATAATCACGCCAACCATACTTATCAATTAATTCTTTTTTTGCTTCAATTGGGTTATAATTTAAATCATTCAGCATTCGATAGTTTCTCACGCCGATGACAAATGGGTAATAAATATATGAACTAAAAAATCCAAGTTTTGGAAAATTTTTCAAACTTGATTTATCGAATCGTCTATTAATATCTTTTATGTGAGATAAATCTCTTGCATCATACCCCCAAGAACTTGGCATAATAGACTCACCAGCCAGATTACCACCAGAAATAAAATCTTTGATTCCAAGTTTTGAAGCTATTTTATTGTTTACGGCAACAATAGCATGATCTTGGGGTATATCGCAGTTAGACACTGAAGCTAAAAAAAAAGCTTCGTTGTAAACTTCTCATAACCCTCCAATCTACAACTACTGTTTCAAGATCAATATCAAGATAGTCTACTAGGTTTTTGATATTACTTACTGCTATATCACTATTCCAGCCAGTATCACAATGCACGGCTAAAATACGAAGTCCATACTCTTTAGCTTTAACTAACGCATAACTACTATCAACACCACCACTTACCCCCATAATCACATCGTATTTCTTTACTTTTGTTTCTTTTTTTTATTTCTTTAACTTTCCTTATAAGTCTTTCTTGTTTACTTTCATTATTGCCTAAAAGTAATATTTTATTGATTGCTAAAGTACAGTGATTACAGACACCATTATCATCAAATACAATATCTGGATCTGTAGTATCCATAACGCAGAACGTGCATTGCTGATATTTACACATCAAATAATTTCCTAATAACTTTTTCACTTGGGTAGTTAATTAAAACAGCTTTTCTATTGCCTTGATATACAAACATATTTCCAGCAGAAACTGAATGTGCGCCTGATTTAATTGCTTCTGATGCATGCTCCATTGTGAAAATTCCACCAGCTGCCACAACAGGTATACTTAATATATTTTTTACTTTATTTATTGCAACTAAGTTAGTACCTTTCATTAATCCATCAAGCTTACATCTCTAATAATCAGTTCACCAACACCTTTTTTCTCTAGCTCTAAAGCTAACATAGCATAATACCTATTTTTTTTAATAAAAGGCGATAAACCATGTATGTAGGTACCGAAAAATTTACTTGTTATAATATCTAATGCAAAAACCAAACTTTGTTTTCCATACTTATTTGATATGTCTTCAATAAGACTAAGATTTTTTAAGGTAGAATTACCTATGATAACTTTATCAAATCCCGCTTTAAAAACTTTATCTGCATCATCAATTGTCCTTATGCCACCACCATAAGAAAGTGGCATAAAAGCCTGACTTGTTATGTCTAACATTTCAGCTACAAAGTCTTCACTAATGATTTTTTTATTTTTTCCTATATCAAAGATTATTAGTTCATCTACTTTTTTTTCATTAAATATTTTAACTGCATTAATCGGATCCCCTACATATGATGGATTTTTGAAATTCTTAGTTCTATATATTTGATTATCAATCAGTGTAAGTGAAGGGATCAATCTAGGCAACATTATCAACCTCTAAATTTTATTAAAATATTTTCTGAAAAATGTCATTCCAAATTGATGGCTTTTTTCTGGATGGAATTGAACTCCCACTAAATTCCCTTTTTTTATAGCAGATGAAAAATTAATTTCTTCATAAATGGTCGTTGCAAGGGCTTCTTGACTTTTTAATGCGTCAACATAAAATGAGTGCACAAAATAAAATCTATCTTCCTCTTCAAAAAAAACATTTTCTTCAACTTCTTTTACATAATTCCACCCCATATGTGGAACTAATATTTTATTTTTGTTATTTTCAAGTTCTGTAAATTTGATGGTTTTACTGTCAAACCAACACAGGCCTGTTTCGTCTGACTCTTCGCTAGATTGAGTCATCAACTGCATTCCCAGACATATTCCAAGAATTGGCTTATCTAGTTCAGCTCTTTTATCTAGTGCATTTCTCATTCCACTGAAATTTATATTCGACATTCCATTTTTGAAGTGGCCTACCCCAGGCAAAATAATGGAATCAAACAAAAGTACATCTTCACTACGATTTATTATTTCTGGTTTATATCCTATATATTTTATTATATTTGAAATTGATGCGATATTACCGCAACCATAATTTACAATTCCTATCTTCATAATCGACTTTTTATCCACAACCAACACCTCATTTTACTAGATATATATATGGCGAGCACTACTGTGGTAAATAAGTAAATCACAGATATTAATATTATAGAATTTAATCCATCAATTACACTTAGATATAAATACATAATTATTAAATACGAAACGAGATACGACATTCTTCTTATCAAATTTTTATATCCAAGTTGCGCTTGATGATAAACCAATAGCAGCCATGAAAAAGCAAAAAATATATTTAATAATAGATATAAATAGGCAACATTTCGACTTTCTTCCAACATTGATACTATTACAAATCCGGCTATATATATTGACAGAAAAATAAGTTCAAATATGAATACTATTTTCTGTTTTCCCAAAATATCAAAAACTCTATCCATCCAATTTATAAGAAGCATAACAAATGTCGAAACCATACACACTGCAAAAAGCGAATCATATTCGATCCACTTTTCTCCAAAAACTATACCAACAATGTATTCACTATACTTTAATAGAATCATTAGAAAAGGGAGTCCAAGCATAAATAATACACTGAGCAACCCTCCTAAAATATACTCAACACTCCTATTTATTTCTTTTTTATCTATACTAGAAAATATTACTGGTCTTAAAACTGATGAAACTAAGGTGTTAGGTGCATTTGCTACTTTTTCAAATTGTGACAAAGCTCCAGCATAAGGACTACCACCAAGAAATATATATATAGTCTTACTTCTAAGACTACTAACTAATGAGTAAAGGGTTAAATATAGCGTGTAAGATTTATAATTTTTTATAGTATTTATTGTATTTTTTATATCAAAAATAGAATCAAATTCTATTAATGCAGATTTTCTAAACACTATCAATTGTATCAACGATACAGTTAATAGAGAAAGAAAAAGCCCGAGTATTAATCCATTATATTTAACACTAAGTAAAATTTGGAATATTATTGTAAATACATTAAACAGTGCAAGCCACATTGAAGCCCTTGCGAATTTTTTTGATCTAACGTCAATAAAATAATTTACCCTAGTATTAACATAAAAGAATACTGACAATATCAACAAACCTAATGATAACCACCCTGCATTAAATGTTAAATAGTAAAATATCATTAAAAATGGTATCAGCAGTAGAGTAATTGAATACACACTAGACATTACTTTCTTCGTGTCTTGCTCTTCACATTTCACCAAACAATCCATCAATCTAAATCCGGATATGCTAGTAGCAATTACGTACACTGCCAAGTATGATGCATAGCTAGTAAAACTTTCAATAGAATACAATCTTGCCAGCACTGGCGTTGACAACAATACAATAAGTTGTGAAGCTATTAACCAGAAGCCTGAGCCTATCATCTAGTCCGTTTCCTATATGAAAGATATGAAATTGCCATTATCAGTAGAATACCTGAACTAATCAAACTGATTGGTAGAGACTTTTCAATTATCTTAAGCGCCATAAGCAAACAAACCGAAAATATAAAATAATTGGTTTCTTTTATAAATACATAATTACATATTACAACTATAGCTCCAACTATTGCAACTTCTATAAATACACCAAAAAAACCTGCATTAACAAAAGAATAAGTAATAAAATTAGTATTAGCATTCATATCCGGATCGTTAATTATTTTTTGCGAAACCAAATATGCAACATTTATTGTTCGATCTATACAATGAAATATATATAGTTTAGTATCACAATACTCATTAAATCCTATTGATTTAGCATATTGAATGTACGCATCATTAATTATTGCAGGGACAGCATAAATTCTTCGTAAGAGATGATCATTAATATAGATGCTATCAAATAAATATTTTTCAAGAATTCCCGTACAAAGTATTCCTATCAATACTAATAGTATATAAATACTACCCACACCCTTACCATTATTTTTTTTATGGAAAAAAATAATTAAATATAAAAATATGGCAAGCACAACTGTGTATCTTTCACCAAACGCACCCCAAAGAACAATAATACTTGCAAGCGACACATAAATTAAAAATCTATTTTTTTCAACCATTGAAAAAACAAAAATTACTGGAAACATCCCTTGCAAAAAAATTGAAACATAATATGATTCTAATTTACCTGGTTGGAAAATATCTTTTGATAAAATCCTTCTAATATGGTATCCATCATAGCTCAAAGAGAAATAACTTTGTGTTTTGTATAACACAAGAATTATTGCAATTATATTAAGCGCTCCAATAATAACCACAATACTTTTGTTAATTTTAAAACTCAAATAATTATTTTTTAAATTATCCACGCTATTAAAAATAGCCAACGCTGTCATAGTTAAAAACACAATTAAAATATATTCAAAATCAACATTTGAATACCTACTTACTCCATTTAGTATCACTACCGTCGGAATCAACCCTATAGTCAATATAAAAACAAGATAGTCACCAGGCTTTCTCAATAGTTTGGGTGTTATAGTTGCCGACAGAATACTAAAAAATATGCAAAAAATAACTCTCAATTCTAAATTTATTATTTTCTCAGCACCCTTGTAACTGTAAAGATCATATAGTGAATAATTATACAAAATCACTATTAAAAGGTAATAAGAAAAATACAAAAAAAAGCTATATATTTTACTCAAATCATTGTATCTCATGTAATTTTAAAAAATCAGATATGATTTTTTTAGATTCCCTTGCATAATGCACAGAACCTATTTCATTAACATGATGTCTATCACTATACACCCACTCCCTTTATAAAGCGGGATAGTGCTAAAAAAATCGATATCATTTAGAGGAATATATTCAACATTATCATACAAAGAAGCCATTTCTTCCAATTGTCGATTTGCATCAACATACTCTAAATCAATTTTTGACTTGGCATTAAAACCAATATCGTTGAATCGTCGCAATCTTGAAGGATTTGAATCAAACATTGCTATTTGTGAAGCAATGTATATTTTTACTTTTGTATTACTATTTTCAAAAAAACTGTTCATTCTAATTTTGAACTCTTCATTTTCTAGTTGATAGCTCCACATTCCAGCAATTAAAATAACATCAGCATCTTGAATATATACTTTAGCTTCTTCTATTTGGTTCAAGCATGACTGCTGAGCCCACTCTGGCAGCTTATGGTAGTCAAAATCAGTTATTGTCACACAACTACTTGCAGTTATAATTCTCGCTTTGAAGCCAAGATTATTTCCCAAATAATCGAAGTAATGATTCAACATCGCAGCATGTGAATCCCCCAAAACTAAAATTTCTTTATCACTACTCAGATCACCACGCATGCAATCACCAACGATTTGCCCGTGGCAGATAGTAGCTGGATCTGCATAACGTCGATATTCGATCGGTAACTGTTCCGGTGTAAATACCAAATTCACTTTTGCCATGACCTGGGATGTACCAAGTACACTCGCAGCCAAAAACAACACTCCTACTGCTTGTTTCTTGCTGGTACGCCTACTTCTGAAGGCCCGTTCGACACTGTAGTAAGAGATAATAGAAAGCAGCAAAGTCAGCAGGATAAACATAAAGCTGATTCCAAAACTCAGTACTTCTACCCCAGTAGAATAACGTAAAAAAGCCAAAACAGGCCAATGCCAAAGATAGAGTGAATAGGATAAAGCACCGATCCATACTAAAATCCTGCTACTAAGAAGTATACCTACCCACCCTTGTGCTGGCTGGCTGATTAATAACACACTGCCTACAACTGGTAACATTGCGGCAATCCCAGGGAAAGGACCTAATAGTGGTTGAGTGATAGTGGAGAGAATAATCAATACCAGTCCAAGTTTACCAATCCATAAACCACCTTTGTTACCTTCGGATATTTTTCTTACAAACAGTGCAGCTAGACCGCCAGCTAAAAACTCTGGCATTCTTGCATATAGGCTATAATAGGTAGCTTGCTCTACTCCCATTACACGCAGACGGTATTCTGCAATAGCTGTCAAACCAAATAATAAACTAGCAAACACCCATTTCAGCCATCTGTCTGAAAGTAACAACACAATAAAAGGAGCAATTATGTAGAATTGAATTTCTACCGCTAGCGACCAAGTATGCAACAGAGGTTGTTCATGGTTCGCCGGGGCGAAGTAATCACCAAAGTCTGCAAAGTAAGTATTGCTATTAAACCAAGCGGCTTTCTCTAAGCCTTTTTTGAATGTATTGAAGTCTTGTGGCAGGAAAAATATGGCTGCAACCAATGCAACTACTACCAGCATCACAAAATAGGCCGGTACTATGCGTTTGAAGCGGCTAGAATAAAAGTATTTCAGAGTTTTCAACAGGCTATAATCTGCCTGTGTTTTCTTCTGAAGCAAAATGCTGGTAATCAGAAAACCGGAGATCACAAGAAATACATCTACACCGATGAAACCTCCAGGAAGCCAGGCAGGGTTAAAATGAAAACCTATGACCGCAAGAACAGCGATAGCTCTTAGGCCTTGAATATCTGGGCGATAATACAAACTACTCATGCTAAAAGAGCGCGAACTACTTTCAGTTGTTCTTGTTCTTTTAAATAAGGGTGCATCGGCAAACTCATCACCTCTTCTGCAATCTCATCTCCTATTGGTAAAGCGACTTCGTTATCAGCCACTGCTGGTTGCTTATTCAATGGTATTGGATAATGTACCGCAGTTGGTATACCTGCATTTTTCAGTTTCTGTTGGATCTGCTCGCGATTCTTAACACGAATCGTGTATTGTGCCCAAGCAGAAATGTTATGACTTTCCACAAAGGGTGTTGTTTTAATACCAGCCTGGTTCAGCAAATACGTGAAGTGTGAAGCAATTTTGTTACGCAGTTCGATCTCTTCAGCAAAGATTTCAAGCTTAGGTAACAGTATAGCCGCTTGTAAGCTATCTAATCGGCTGTTAACACCGACTCGGATATGATGATAACGCCTATCTTGACCGTGTCTTGCAATTTGCCGCATAACCTTGGCCAGTTCTTCATTATTGGTAAAAATTGCACCGCCATCTCCATAACATCCCAGTGGTTTGCTTGGAAAGAAACTAGTACAAGCAATGGTGGTCAAGTTACAGGATTTTTTACCTTTATAGCTGGCACCAAAGCTTTGTGCCGCATCTTCAATCACAGGAATGTTATATTTAGATGCCATGGCATTGATGGCATCTAAATCTGCGCATTGGCCGTATAGTGAAACAGGGATAATGGCTTTGGTGCGTGGTGTGATGGCAGCTTCTAATTTTGTTGAATCCAGGTTGTATGTTTTGGCATCAATATCGACGTAAACGGGTTTGGCTCCCAATAATGCAACTGTCTCTGCAGTAGCAATATAGGTAAAGCCGGGGGTGATCACCTCGTCGCCGGGACCAATACCACATGCCATTTGTGCGATTTGCAGAGCATCGGTGCCGTTGGCCACTGTAATACAATGCTCGGCTCCGGTGAATGCAGCAAGTTTTTCTTCCAGTTCAGTAACTTCAGGGCCGAGGATATATTGCCCGTGGGCAAGAACCTTTTGGATATTGGTGTCAATTTTGTCTTTGATTCGGGCTTGTTGGGTGGCCAGGTCGATAAATTGCATTTTCTCATTCGCTCGCAGAGCGAGCTCCTACAGGTGGTATTTGTTTGGTTAGCTGGTTGCCGTTTAGGGTGTAGATGGTGCCGGTGTGTTCACAAGTGGCTTTGCCTTGCCCATTAAGAGGTAGATCCAACTGTTCACCGTGCTCGCTCATCCAGCCGATCTGTCTGGCGGGTACTCCAACCATGAGTGCATAGGGTGGTACATCTTTATTGATCACCGCACCCGCACCGATGAAGGCATATTCGCCAAGGGTGACACCGCAGACAATAGTGCAGTTGGCCCCTAGTGTTGCGCCTTTTTTGACAAGTGTGTCGCGGTATTCGTTTTTTCGTTCAATCAGGGAACGCGGGTTATATACGTTAGTGAACACCATGCTCGGGCCGCAGAACACACCCTCTTCCAGGTGTACATTGTCATAGACGGACACATTGTTTTGAATTTTACAATGATCGCCGATAGTGACTTGATTACCTACAAAAACATTTTGGCCTAGAGAGACACCCTTTCCTATTTTTGCACCACTGCATACATGAACAAAGTGCCAAATACGGCTGCCTTCACCTATTACCGCACCGGGATCGACTATTGCAGATTCGTGGACTTGATAGTTCATTTTATTTTTACTTCGCTCGCGGAGCGAGCTCCTACAGATTGTTTAAGAAGGGGTGGTAATCACCTGTTAACCCTAAGGGAGTAGCTTCACGAATATGAGAAACGGTATCTATTGCCACTCGGTTTTCTTCTAAGCCAAAACCCCTTCCTTGCAGAATCTCTTCATAGCTTCGTGTGTGTAGATCAGTAAATCCGCCGGAGAATTCAATGTCTTCACCATCACAGGTAATGGATCGGAAAGTACGTTGACCTGTAGCGCGAACCTCTGCTGGGACATCGTTAACATCGATGGATAAGAACCAACGCACACGAGCTTGTTCATATTCAAGGTAGCCAGCAGCCTTGGTATCGCTGCAATAATGCACTCGATTATCTTGTAATTCACCAAAGATAAAATGCAGCATATCGTAAAAATGCACGCCGATATTAGTTGCGATGCCACCTGATTTTTTAGTATCGCCTTTCCAAGATTGTAAATACCAATGCCCACGTGATGTGATGTAGGTTAAATCCACCTCATACTTACGATCTTTTGGACCATTCTGAACCTTGTCACGCAACGCAATAATGGCGGGATGTAAACGTAACTGCAGGATGGTGTTAACTTTTTGGCCTGTATCTTTTTCAATATCCATTAATCCATCAATATTCCATGGATTTAACACAAGCGGCTTTTCACAAATAGCGTCGGCTCCTGAGCGCAATGCAAAACGCATATGTGAATCATGTAAATAATTCGGTGAACAGATGGCTATATAACTTACTTGTCTATCACTTTTTGAGCGACGTAATTTATCAATATGTCGATCAAAGCGTTCAAACTCTGTAAAAAAATCGGCATCTGGAAAGTGGCTATCAATAATACCCACAGAATCATTGATATCGAGCGCGGCAACTAAATCATTGCCTGTATCTTTGATGGCTTTCATGTGACGCGGTGCAATGTATCCGGCCGCACCAATCATGGCGAAGTTCTTCATATGCTAATAACCCCTTTTAAAGACGTAAATCAGATTCGTGTTTAGCCAGCACGAGTTTAACATCGTAAAGAACATGCTTAGGTTTACCTAACGCCCTGATCTTCAGTTCGCCCCATTTTTTAAAGTCTGAGTGGTCCACAGCCAAGACAATCGCATCGTAGACACCATTAATGAGTTCGGTTTCTAACTTAAGGCCATATTCGTGTTCCACTTCGTATGGATCAGCCCACGGATCAAAGACATCGACATTCATATTAAAACTTTCAAGTTCTTTCACCATATCAATGATTTTGGTATTACGTACATCGGGACAATCACCTTTAAAGGTAAAACCGAGCACCAAAACACGTGCTTCATCGATATGAATTTTTTGTCGACTGACCGCTTTTACAAGCTGTGTAGCCGTATATTGTCCCATACCATCATTAATGCGACGACCTGCTAAAATGACTTCTGGTTGATAACCCACTTCTTTAGCTTTATAGGTTAAGTAATAAGGATCGACACTGATACAGTGCCCTCCTACAAGGCCTGGCTTGAATGGCAAGAAGTTCCATTTGGTTCCAGCGGCTTCAAGCACTTCTTGCGTATCGATACCCAGAATATTAAAGATTTTTGCAAACTCATTGATGATGGCAATATTTAGATCACGCTGGGTATTTTCGATCACTTTGGCCGCTTCAGCAACCTTAATGGAGCTAGCTAAATGAGTTCCTGCTGTAATGATGGACCGATAGAGTTGATCCACTAACTCGGCAATCTCAGGTGTAGAACCTGATGTAATTTTTTTGATTTTGGTTAGCGTATTGACCTTATCACCCGGGTTTATTCGTTCGGGACTGTATCCCGCGAAGAAGTCCACATTGAACTTCAAGCCTGAGCCTTTTTCAATAATTGGAATACACACTTCTTCTGTTGCGCCTGGGTAAACGGTTGACTCATAAATCACGATATCACTTTGTTTGATCACCGTAGCTAGCATCGCAGATGCTTTACGTAGTGGAGTCAAATCTGGTGCATTGCTCTCGTCAATGGGAGTGGGTACCGTAACGATGTAAACGTTGTAATCTGCAAGTGCTTTTACATCATATGCATACTTAAGATGACATGCAGTTTTAAGCTCTTCATCAGTCACTTCCAGTGTAGCATCATGACCAGAAACCAGTTCATTAATGCGTTTTTGGTTGATATCAAAACCGAGCACATCGCGGGTTTTGCCAAACTCTACGGCTAAGGGTAAACCTACGTAACCTAGACCAATGATGGCGATTCTGGTGCTTTCAAGATTGAGCATTTTATAAATCCTAGACAATAATATATATTAACTTATTCAACCGTAACCGACTTAGCCAAACTCTGTGGCTTATCCACCTCTGTATCTTTAATCAGCGGGACATGATTCCTTGTTAAATACTAAATAAAATGATCGTTTAAGACCTGATTTTCACGGCAACAAAACCTGAACCACTTTATTTTTTCGGCTATACATCGCTTCAATCTCCCCCTTCAACACCCTTCGCGCCTGTTCCTGCCCATGCACCAGTCGAATCTCACTTGGCCAGTGTTTCATGCGTTTGATGAAGTTGAGCAGGTCTTTCTGGTCTGAATGGGCGGAGTAGCCGCTGATTGTATCAACGCCAGCTTTGATGTTGTAGCACTTGCCATCCAGTTCTACCCAGCCATTTTTTGGCCCGTATTTCTGGATTTTACGGCCTGGTGTGCCGGAGGCTTGGTAGCCGACAAACAACACCTGGTGGCGTGGGTCTTCCAGCATCGCCTTAAGGTAATTAACGATACGACCACCGGCACACATGCCACTGGCGGCAATGACTATAGCGGGACGTGTGCTTTTGGCTAAATACGCCACCGTGCTTTCATGCATCGCATGGCTATCGACTGTATAAAGGTTAGCAAAGTTCAGCGGATGACGTCCGGCCTTCAGGCGCTTTTGCGCTTCCTGATCCCAGTAGGGCTTGAGTGAGCGATACACCTGGGTAAAACGTGCGGCCAAGGGTGAGTCGATGATAATTTCCAGGTCTTTCCATAGGCCGCCCTGGGTGTGAATCAGTCCTTCCAGTTCATACAGCAGTTCCTGGGTGCGCCCGATACTAAAAGCCGGAATCATTACCGTGCCGCCATTGCTTAATGCCGTTTCGATGGCCTGTTGCAAGCGCTGGGCTCTGTCTCGGCGGCTGGGGTGCAGCCGATCGCCGTAGGTACTTTCAAGAATTAAGGTGTCGGCTTTATAGGGCGACTTGGGCGCAGGTAACAGAGGTGACCAGGGGGCGCCCAGGTCACCGGAAAACACCAGGCGCTGTTTTGTTTGTGTCTGTTTGTTACATAGGGCTACTTCTACATAGCAGGAACCGAGGATATGCCCGGCTTTGTGCAGTTTAACGCGTAGGCGCTGCTGTGGCGTATCAACCAGTGTGTGCCAAGTTTTGTAATCCAACGGTTTGAGCTGCTGTTGCACCTGCTGCTGAAACTGTTCAATCAGACGTGCATCTTTGGTAAAACCTATGCGCAGGGCGTCGTCAATTACCAACGGCAGTAGCTGCGCCGAGGGGTGGCTACACAGAATTGGTCCGGTGTAACCGGCTGCCAATAAATACGGCAGACGGCCTATATGATCAATATGCACATGAGTGACAATCAGTGCTTTAATTGTGCTGATGTCGAAGCTGACTTTGAGTTGTTCAAAGCTGTCCGGCGCTTCGTCTTCACCCTGAAACAAACCGCAATCCACTAGCAGGCTGTGCTGCTCATCGATGATGAGTTGGTGGCAACTACCAGTAACGCCGGAGGCACCGCCGTGGTGGGTTAGGGTTGGTTTGTGCATGTTACGTCCTTGTTTTGGATTATTCGTCCGAAGCGAGCTGTTCGCCCGCGGAGCGGGTTGTTCGCCCGGAGACCGGGCTCCTACAATTGAATTTAATCGCTGCCGAAGAGGTCGCGGGTGTAGATTTTGGTGGCGACGTCTTGTAAGTCTTCGGACAGGCGGTTGGCGATGATTACATCGCTGATCTGTTTAAATTCTTCCAGGTCGCGTATTACGCGGGAGTTGTAGAAGCTGTCTTCTTCCATGACCGGTTCATAGATGACTACTTCAATGCCCTTGGCTTTGATGCGCTTCATAACGCCCTGGATGGCTGAGGCACGGAAGTTATCTGAGCCGGATTTCATCACCAGGCGATAGATGCCAACCACTTTGGGATTGCGTTTGATAATGGCGTTGGCAATAAAATCTTTACGGGTGGTGTTGGCATCAACGATGGCACGAATCAGGTTACTCGGAACCTCATCGTAGTTGGCCAGTAACTGTTTTGTATCTTTCGGCAAGCAGTAGCCGCCGTAGCCAAACGAGGGGTTGTTATAGTGGTTGCCAATACGCGGGTCTAAACCGACTCCTTCTATGATCTGCTTGGTGCTCAGGCCATGGCTTTCGGCATAGGTGTCCAGTTCGTTAAAGTAGGCCACGCGCATTGCCAGGTAGGTATTGGCAAAAAGTTTGATTGCCTCCGCCTCGGTCGGGTCGGTGAACAACACCTGTACATCCTGTTTGATGGCACCCTGTTTGAGCAGTCCAGCGAAGGTTTCTGCACGCGCTGAGCGCTCACCAACGATAATGCGTGACGGGTATAAGTTGTCGTAAAGTGCCCGCCCTTCGCGCAAAAATTCAGGTGAGAAGATCAGGTTGTCTGTACCCAGTTCCGCTTTAATACTCGCGGTATAGCCAACCGGGACGGTTGATTTGATCACCATGATCGCCTGTGGGTTAACTGCCATCACATCCCTGATGACCGATTCCACACTGCGGGTATTAAAGTAGTTAGTCTGCGGATCGTAATCGGTGGGTGTGGCGATGATGACAAAATCAGCATCCTGATAAGCGTCGGCTTTATCCAGCGTTGCCCTGAAGTTTAACGGCTTGTTTTGCAGGAAATCTTCAATCTCGGTATCAACGATGGGGGACTGGCGATTATTTAACAGCGCCACCTTTTCTTCAATAATGTCGACGGCAACCACTTCATTGTGTTGTGCCAGCAGCATGGCGTTGGACAGACCAACGTAACCTGTACCGGCTATGGCGATTTTCATGCGCTCTCCTTTTCTTGCGCCAGCTTATCTTCAGCAAGGCTTTGTTTAACCCGAATGATAAATTCAGCAAAAAATGCACTCATCACCCTAACATCAACCCCAGCACTATGCCAAGCGCCAGAATGAGTTTAGGACTGATACCGGGGCCTGTTGATGATTTTATAAGTGGTAACGGATTCGCTGTAGCCGCAAGACTTGTGGAAGTGACTTGAGACAGTTCTTGATTGGAGGCCTGGCCTTGTTGCTGTTTGATTTCATCTGCCAGTTGCTGATGACGCGCTATCAGTGGCTCAGCTACGGCACGATGAAATGCACTTATTGTTTCATGCTGATCCAGCTTGCCCAAGGTAATCATGCGTAAGATATTACTACCCTCCTGGTTGATGCTGCCTCGGGATTCATAGCTGATATCCAGAACCAAGTTTTCAAATTCAGGCTTGTCAATGCGCGCCTTTATACTATAGGCATCTTCTATAAGTGTATGCACAGATGCCATGGGTTCGATAAACACAGTGGGTGTTTTGTAGCCTATCGCTATCAAGGTGGTGAATGCCAGGGTTGGATTGTCGCTCAGGGGTACAGGGAGTTGTGGGCGTTTTGTCAGGGCAAATACCCCGCTCATGATAACCACCAGGGCGAATACAACAAAAAACCAAACCTTACGGGCAATCAAAATTTTAGCGAGATCCACCAGGCTGATTTCATCATCCGCATACTGAGCGTAAGCCGGATGCATGGCTTGCGGGAATTGTGCATCGGGTTTGGAGCTATCCACTTTACTCATTTGACTTGTTGTCCTTGATAATCAAATTACTAACACTCAGGCAGGCTACCGCAGGGCATGTGCATTGAGCACTACCTTGCAAAACGGGCTTGTGCATTGTATTTCCATCGTATTTCTAACATGACAGCGTTGCCCGGTACATCCTTGCACCCGTTGTCAGATCTTTACTATTGTACCCTACTCTTTAAATGCAGGGCGAACCAACCAGAGTTATCCTTTAGTGTCCAGGACAGAGCCCAGGAACACTTCACTAATTTTTTAAAACATCACTTTATGAATACTACTAACCGGCACAACCAGGCGCTGTTGATGCTGCAACAAATTAAGCAGGAGCACCACGCGTTCATCACCATCGAAGGATTCAAACATGGCTTCCAGTTCACGAAACGGTCCTTCAGTAATGCGTACTTTTTCGCCCTTTTGCAGTGAGCACAAGGTCGTTTTAGTTTCACAGCGAGTTTTAAGTGCGGCAATAAGAGCAGAATCGATCGCCAAAGGCAGGCCGCCAAAAGAGACTAACCGGGTCACCCCACGGGTTGAACGGATAGGCTGCCAATCATCGGTGAGTTGATCCAGATGAATGAACAGATAGCCAGGGAACAGGGGTTCATCAAGAGTGACACGCTTGCCTTTACGAATTTTAGCCACTCGTATAATCGGCAGGTAACAATCGTATTGTTGGTTCTGCAGGTGCTCAAATGCACGCTGGGTCTCACCCGGTTTGCACTGCACCAGATACCAGTCGCGTCCATCCATTGATACTACTCCTTGAGAAACGCGTTAAATCTGTGCCAATTGTAACGTTTGGGTAGCCGGGAGTGAAGCATTGCGTTTCCGACTTTACCATTCGCCCGGGGACCCGGCTCCTACAAATGGGGGCAACCTTAAACTGTGTGGGAGCTCACTCTGCGAGCGATAGGGTGTTCGCCCGGGGACCGGGCTCCCACAGACCGGGCTCCTACAGACCGGGCTCCTACAATTTGCCATACTTTAATTCGATACTTTCCTTAAAGATATACCCCTTTCCTCGTATGGCTTTGATCGGGCTGGCGTTAAAGCTCTCCAGCAGCTTGGTACGCAAGCGGCTGATCAGCTTTTCCAGCCGACGTTCATCGTAAAGCATGAAATCTTCACCCAGTGCGCGGATTAACTCAGCTCGTGACACATGTGAAGGGTGTTTTTTAGCCAGCTCAACCAGCAGCACAACTTCTGAGGCTGTAAGCTCAAATACTGCTCCGGTATCGGGTGCTTCTAACTGCTGACGCGCTGCATCAATTTGCCATACACCCTGCGCCCTTTTCATGCAAATGCGCCTTAGCAGGGCACTGATATGCGCCAGTAACTCATCATACTCAAAGGGTTTGGTAAGGTAGGTATCAGCACCGGCTGAAAGACCGTCGATGCGATCAGACAACTCGCCACGAGCCGTCAGCATGATAATTCCGGTTTCTTCCCTGCGAGCACTCAGTTCCCGCGCCAGATCAATGCCATCAACATCAGGCAGGCCAAGATCAAGAATCAGAATATCATAGGCCTCCTGAGTGTGTGCCAGCATGAAAGCGGCGGCTTCACCGAATGATTCGATGTGATAGCCTTCACTAATCAACAGGTAAACAAGCTCTTCTCTGAGCGCATCATTATCTTCCAATACGGCGACGCGATATATGCTCATTTTATGACTGCTCTGTTTTTTATTATGACTGTTCTGTTTGCAAACAACAGCTGAATACAGTTCCGTCATCCAGGGTCTCAACCTGAAGCGTAGCGTTATATTGCTCGGTCAACTGTTTCACAACATACAAGCCAAGCCCGAGGCCTGGAACCGATGCCCTTTCATCGGCACGAAAAAACTGCTTAAACATATGGTTTCGCACATGTTCAGTCAAGCCTGGACCACTGTCCCTGACACTCCAGCACACACCCTGAGCACCTTTTCTTACCATCACATCCACAGGGGCGTCTGCCGGGCTGTACTTGAGCGCATTATCAATCAGGTTGCGCATCACAATATGACAGGCTTTTTCCGGCAACAGGTAATGATCCGGCATCGCCGATTCTGTATAGCAAAACATGATCCGCTTGCGCTCATTCTTATTGAATTCATCGATAACGGTCCAGGTCAGCTTAATAAGATCATAGGTATCCTGCTTGCCAGCCAGGCGTTCAATATCAGCCTGCGCTTTGGAGACACTCATAGTCAACAGTTCACTGATTCTTTTGACAGACTTGCGTATACGCACATACCTCAACCGCGTGGTATTATTTTCTTCTGTCTGATCATGAATTCTGATTAAAGACTGTGCCGCTGAATCGATCACTGTCAGAGGTGTGCGTATTTCATGTGACAGCATGGCCAGGAATGTCTGCGCATCTTGTCTTCGGGCACGTTCGGAAGCGGCTTCATAGCGAGCCAACTCAGCTGCCTGCTTTGCCTCCTCGACGGCTGTTTGAGATTTGCGGATCGACAGCATAATGACGAAGTGCAGTATCAGTTGAAATGAGAGTATTGTAATTGGCGAAATAAAGGATTTAAGCCCACTGCTGCCTATGAAACCATTAACATACATGCTGTTGAGACATGCAAAAAGGCCAAAAGCAACAAAGCCCATCACCCGATATTTCTTTTCTGTGTCAAATGACCTCCAGTCAGGCAACACAATCAGCGATACAGACAAGGGCAATAAGGCTCCTATCCAATTCATATAATTCATCACTTCAACAAATCTGCCAGTGAGTGTCATATAAAATGCGTAGCAGGTATGGAGTATGCCAACAATAAAGATCAGGTCGACTATCCACTTTCGCTTGAAGCTAAAACTAATGAGGCGATATATAAAAAGCAGTGCCAAGATGGCTGATATAATTAATGACAGCTTGAATATTTGATTTTGCTCGATCATTTCCAAAGAAGGCACCAGCCTTCGGGTAAGCCCGATGGATAACGACACAGTGACCAAAAGACTGATCTCATACAGGACAAAATTAATAAACAAAGCACTTTTCAACCAGATGCTGTTTATAAGATTTATGATTAAAATTGTCAGCAGCACACCTATAAGGATTCCCTCAAACACTATACTGATATCGATATAGCTCTCTAAGTTGATTTCCGGTATCAGTTTTACAAGTAGCAGGGAGGTGCTTGTGGTTTTCAAACGAAAATACACATCAGATGTACCCACAGGAAAATACGCCTGAGCCAGATGCAGCCGACTGTGGATATCATGCTCAGGATCAGCAACCTGGTCACCAACTTGCATATGCCGGATTAACTCACCATCCTGCATGATGAATATATCGACCTGATCCAGGTAGGAAGGTGTTATGGAAACACCCCATATTCCGGATGACGCTTGCGGCCTTGTAACCTGCGTATATCCCCAGAACGCCGAGTTGCTGTAACCTTCGCTGAATGAATCTGACGTTGGCTTGAATCGCCCCAACTGTCTTAATTCGACTATTTGATCAAGCAACAGCCTTGCAGAGGTATCTTCATAAATACTCAACTGCCCGCGGTCTAACGTCAGGGTATCCTGATCCAGGATGACCATATCGGCCTCTACTCTGGCTGAAAAAAACACCATCAAGGCAAGCAGGACTATAAAAGGCAGCCTGAGGGTTAAACAAGTGCGCATCAAAACCCGGACTCCCGAATCATAATGGCAATCAGGCGCTCAAGCTGCGGCCATAACCAGCTCCGGCGCTGCCCCTCCAGCACCAGCATTCCGGGTTCACGAACGCTTCCCAGGTACTCATGATCCGCTGATTCAACCAGCCTTAGGCTAAGCCTGTAGTGTGCCGTTTCGGGAATCAGCCTCTCACCACTTTGGCGTACAGCTATGGGCCCGCCTGACATGGATCCCAACTCATGATACGCAAGGGAGGAAACTGCACCTATATCAATTTTTTCAATCACAACAGGAATGGCGGGGTGTTGTCCGGTATTACTGATAAAGAATCCAGTTGTGCTTTCCGTCACCAGATCCAGGGAGCGTTCACTCAGGAAGCCTTCAACCTTGAAGCCACCTGGTTCAAAGAGTGTCAGCAGGTACTGCCCCTCTCCTACCCACTGGCCGGAATGAAGCGTTTCCATATTCGATACGCTACCTGCAATAGCAGCCTTAACCGCAAGGGCTTCCTGTCTGGCCTGCAGGCGTGCCATTCTGGCCTGCAACTGCCCGAGTCGCTCGCGGTTAACGTCTTGCTCGGCCTTGTCTTCCAGAGAGCTGGCCAATCTGGATAAGCGCAGTTCAGCCAGGTTGAGCTCTTCCTGTGTTTGTTGAATACTGTTTTCCAGTTCAGGGGCATAGAGCTGCAGCAGCTCAGCATCTTCAGCGACGCTGTCACCCGCTGTTTTTTTAACTTCGATAATCTGTGCGGCCTCAGGTGCATACACATAGTGCAGGTTTTCAGCTCTGATCACAGCCGGCACCCTGACTTCAGATGTTAAAGGCAGCAGAGCCGCCAATAACAGAATGACGGGTATTGCCCAGCACAGGAGTCTTATTGGGGTGAATGTAAAGTCTGACCAGCGTTCCCGCCAGACCTTGAGTTCCTTAATTACCGGCATAAGAATAAACCATAAAATCTCTACAACAAATAACAGAATACCAAGCACTTTAAAAAAGAAATGGTACACAAGCAGGGCAATACCCAGAAACAATAAGAAACGGTATACCCATGTAAACCAGGCATAGAAGATCAGAGTGCGGGCCTTGGAGCGGGTCATGGGCTCCGGCATAGGGTCATCAATTCCCCAAAGCCAATAGCGCAGTTTCCAGCGTCCCAGTGCAAAGGCCCGTTGCTGCAGGTTCTCAACACCGATCAGATCCGAAAAAGCATAATAACCATCAAAGCGTAAAAAAGGACTGACATTGACCAGCAGCGAGGTTATCCAACTGGTGGTTGCAACAAAAAAGGCGGCGCTACGCAGGGTACCATCCGGTAGCACGCCCCACAGAAAACTTGCCAACATGGCCAGATAGAGCTCTGTTCTGACCCCGGCTGTGACAATGCGCAGCCGATCTTTACGCGAGCGTAGCTTCCAGGCATCGGTTGTATCTGTATACAGCACCGGAAACATGACTAAAAAGGCCACCCCCATCGATGCAACCCGACAACCCAGTCGGCATGATACCAGTGCATGCCCCAGTTCATGCGCACTTTTTACCAACACCAGTGTGATGGCATAGAGCAACATCCCTTCAAGACTAAAGAAATGCAGGAAGGTACCGGTAAAACTGTCCCACTGTCTGATAATCAGGAACAAACCGATAAGACCACTAAGCAGAACAAGTTTCTCAACCAGTCCGGTAAACAGCCAGCTCAGGTGTGGCATTACCCTGGCCAAAAGCGGATCAGGCCTTAGCAGAGGAATGCGTATAAACAGGTAGTTGTGCAGTAACCAGCTCCAGACACTTTTTTTGTTTTCCAGCTTTTGTCGATGAAAATAGTCCGATGCCTGCTCAGTACGCGCCAAAACAAGGTGATTGGCAATCAAAAAATCAGCGAATGCCCGAATCTCTTCAGGCTTGTACTCAAACCCTTTTTGATTCAGCCACGCCGACATTTCCGTTGGCGTAGTACCGGGCTGCCAGTAGCGGATCAGCTCCAGTGCCGGTTTAACAAGACTGAAATAGCGATTGCGTGCTACATCGTGCAACAGCCATCTGGGGGCTCCATCCTCATCATGCGCTCCAGGCAGCAGCTTTAGATTCTGCCTGAGTGTCGGCAAACGTGCCTCTACCATCCCACCCATTGCCTCAGACTGGTCAGAGGTCGCCGGAACAGATAAAAGAACACACTGACACGATCCCCATAAATTTTTGCCGTTCCCTTCAAGCCAATTCTGGGCGGTGTCTGATGCTGTGCATCCAGATCTGCGATGAGTCGGTAGGCCATATCCTGGGTCTCGGTTTGACGGGGTTCATAAGCGGCATGTCTCAAGCTGGCCGACCAGGCATGAATGGGGTCATTATCAAAAAACACCCGGATATCAGCACCTGACAAGAGCACTATCGAGTCTTTGACCGGCAACATGATTTCCAGCTCGACACGCTGCGGATCAGCCACCAGCATGATGCGCTCACCCACTTTCACCGGCCTTCCACGCCACTCCATCGGGTCGTCCAGAACCGCTACACCGGTTATATCCGATACAATGCGTGCCTTTTCCAGCCGGTCCACGGCACGTTCCCATTGTAACAGGCGCAGCCTGACCTGGGATTCCAGTTCAGCCAGACGTGATTTATGACGCGGGTCCATAAACCCACTTTGCTGCACCGTTTTGAGCTCTGCCTGAGTTACCAGCAGTTCCTGATGAGCTATGGATTCTTCACTGCGCAACTCACCACTCTCCAGTTGTGCCAGGGTCTCTCCCTGATTCACCATCTGATTGGGCTGCACAAGCACCTGTTCAACCACGCCATCCAGCGGTGCGGCGACCACATGGGGCTTAGCAGGAATTACCTGTACCGGTGCAAGCGTACTCAGCCGCACCGGCAGCGCCATCAAAACCACCAGGCCCAGAAGGATAGCCACTACAACCTTGCGCTGTCGTAATCTTGGCCAGAATTGACGCAGGGGTTGCTGCCGCCTTAATGCAAACAGCGCATGTCCGGCACTGCTGCCAATATGCTGGCAAACACCTCGTTCACCTTCAGACCAGCCCTGCTCACGAAACAGTAGCAGAACTCCAGCCGCCTCCCCCCGCGCGCATCAATTACCAGTGGTTGCCAGAGCAGGTAGTCTGGCGTACCGAACTCCTTCCATTCCCTGGCCAGGCTATCCGGAACCTCTGTGCGTTTCACTACCCTCTGGGATAATGCCTTTTCATCAGCAAGAAGTGCCTCACTTAAGCGTTCAATCCAGTTGATAAAGGGTGAGGTGTAGTCAACCGCGGGTATATCCGAGGCCGCTTCTACTCTGGGCCGACGCAGGTTTTCGCCGACAAGCAAAAGCGCCTGAGTATAAGGTACACAGGTATGAGTCTGGTTTACCAGGGTATAAAACAACTGCGCAAGGTCGGATGCCTTGCGCAGTTGTTGCTCCAGCCCTAACAGGGCTGCAACAGAATCACTCACGGACTCTCCTTATGCAGATTGCAGCAGGGACATCAACCGTTCTCCATACTGATTTTGAGCTGCCAGCTCGGTTTCCAGTTGCTCAGACAGTGGAATAAAACTCACATCGGCTTCGGCTTCTGGCTGCTCCTGCAGCTGTTGTCTCAGCAGTTTTTCCAGATCCAGCTTGAGCTCAAGCACCCGAATCTGACCATCGGTGCCCATGGCCTGAATCCGAATAATGACTTCCCGCTGACCTGTCGGTGGATTGTTGATCGTCACTGACCCGGTTGCCGGGTCCAACGTAATCCATCCTGGCAGGCTGCTGCCATTACCCAGACTTCCACTATACTGCTGGCTACTGGCATTAGGACTGGTATCCTGAATATCGATGACCAATTCAGTACCCGAGGTACGCATAATACTTGTGACCGCCAGGGATACAACACCAAAGGCTTCCTGCTGAATATCACTAAAGATGACTTCACCTGAATCCGTCACTATAACATCTACCGATGCTCTCAGACTGGTGTTGCCATCAGGATTACGCGTCTCGGTTACTACAGCACCTTCTTCAGAGAATACGATACGCTCTGACCCGGTATCAGCCTGCACCCGATCGGCTTGTGGCTCACTCAGCCCTTCAAGCCCATCAAATCCGGTGTTGGAATCTCCACTTGAGCCAAAATCTGTACTGGCACCCATGAAACCGCTGTTATCAGCAGGATCAGACGAGCCACCCGAACTGACAAGCGCTGCATTACCGACAAATCATTACTGATCGGCTGAGGGTCTGCATCAGGCGGTGGCAGTGGTACATCTCCCCCCCTGTCACCCCACCGTCATCGGATATGACCGCTGTAACAGTCAACTCAAACCCACTCTTAACTGTCGCACCTTCGGCATCAATCGCCGTCAATTTAATCTGGAAAATACCTGACTTCTGGGCTGCACCAGTGATAACACCGGTTTCCGGATTGTAACTCAGTCCGGCAGGCAGGCCTTCAATCAGGAAGTCGAGATCTTCACGACTCAGTGAGCTGTCCTTATCACTGAACAGCACACTGATATCCAGACGGTACTGTTCACCCATCTGTACGATAGTCTGCTCACGAGTCAGCTGCGTCGATGTCACTTCCGGCGCATCATTCGTGCCGGTCAGCGTGAAAGTCAGAACCTCTGAATGGCTGGCGTCTTGTTCATCGGTTGCGGTGACCGTGTAACTGAAGGTAATAGTGTCGTTTTTATTCAGAAAATCCAGATTCAGTGAGCTTGCATCAAACTCCCAGGCGACCTGACCGTTATTGGCAGCGTCCTGAACACCGGTGCTGAACGCACTGACCAACTGCGCAGCCAGACCATTCGGCAAGGCGCCAACAACTGAACTGTCATTGCGTGACCAGACAATATCATTGTTGGATACGTAGCTGACATCAATCAACACCTGGTTTTCATCGGCATCACTGAATGACACCGTTCCTGACTGGGTAAGTGTTTGTGCCTTGGCATCCACTGCTTCAATAAAGTCAGTTGCTGCACTGACCTGCACAACCGGCGTATCATTGCTGCCAGTTATGGTAAGTGTCAGCGTATCGGTTGCTTCCAGACCACCCGAGTCCGTTACCTTAATTGTGTAACTAAAGGTGATGGTTTCGCCCGTGGCGAGGAAGTCCAGATCGGCATCTTCTACATCATATTCCCAGCCTACTGTATCGGGGGCACTGAGGCCCGTGGTTCCGGCTGCTGAAATGAAGCTGAAACCACTCCAGAGCAGGGTTTCCAGGCCGGCATTCAGAGAGCCGCCACTCCAGACCATATTGCTGTTTTGGGTAAAGCTGAGATCGAGCAGATCAGCATTATCCATATCATCAAAGTTGATGACCCCCTGTGCCTGCAAGTGCTGGGCACTTGCATCAATGGCCTCGGCAATATTATCGGCCGCAGAAACCGCTACCTCAGGGGCATCGTTAGAGCCATTGATGGTAATTGCCAGTACGCCGACATCAAACAGTTCAGTTGAATCCTTGACCGAATAGTTGAAGTGTTCGGTCAGGGTTTCACCCGGGGCCAGTGCCTGCACATCAAGGTTGTTCTCATCCAGGGTATAGGTGAAGTTACCGGAAGCATCCATCACAATCTGACCATAGCTGCCGGTCAGAGTGAAGCTGCCAGATGCAGATGTTGCTTCAATGCCAAAGCCCTCCAGGGTTCCGGTTCGAAGGTTAGCGAGGGTCAGCGTATCGCCTGCATTCTGATCAGTATCATTATCCAGCACATTGCCACTAACCGGCGTTGATGCTGGTGTGGCATTTGCTACACCACCGGCTTCGGTCATAGTAACTGCGTCATCATTGGCAACCGGCGCTACGGCTCCCAATTGGATATCTATGGCTACTGACGTAACAGTTTCCGAATTGTTCATATCATCGGTGTAGGTTGCCTGCACCCTGACTTTATGACCCCCTTCATTGGCAGTAGACTGATAGGTGCTGAAATTGGCGCCCGATATGTTGCTCCAGTTGGTGCCTCCATCAGTGGAGACCTGCCACTGGTATGCCGGGTCAGCTGTTGTGAGACCATCCGGATCACTGAGCGTGGAGGACAAAATACCGCCCACTGCCTGAGAACCCGCCACTGTAATGCTACCCGCATCATCCACATCAGCTACCGACAGAGCATCGGAAGTCGGGTTTTCAAACACGTTGCTGTCATCGGTATAGAAGGACTGTACACGCACCTGTTTACCCGCTTCCGCCTGAGTCAGTTGCAGAGAGGCTGATTGAGCCGCTGGGCGCGCTATATCCTGCCAGGTTACACCATTGTCAGATGAAACCTGCCACTGGTAATTCGGTGTATTGTTGGTTAATCCATTGTCGTCACTGGTGGATGCAGTAAGTGTCTGCCCCTGGGTCGGTGTACCTGTGATCGTTATCTCACCGGCATCGTTGGCGCTGTAAGCGGCAACGTCCTGATCACCACTGGCTGATGCGTCATTTAGGAACAGCGTGAAGGATGTGGTCTGGGTGGTCCCCCCTCCACTTCGGTACCTCTGATCAGAATATTCAGATAGGCATAGCCGCCTGGTGGGTTACCGTTCAGGGTCAGGTTACCGGTGCCATCCTGAGCAAGTATCAGGCCGAAGTCCGAAGCCGACGTTTCCACGCCGTTTTCGTCCAGGATAACGGCCTCGTAATCTATGCCATCCACACGTGGAACATTAGCGTTCGTTTCTGAACCCGTCAGAGTGCCATCGGGATCATTAAAGGGAGCAGCAAACGTCAGGCCCAATTGAGTTCCGGCTGTAACCGTCTGATCCGCCAGAGGTGAGGTAACCAGCACAATGGCATCGTTTGGATTGGCTATTTGTAATGTCAGTGCCAGCGCAGCGGAAGTGACCGGTGAGACACCATCATCAACAGTTGCGATTACTTCTATTGAAAGATCCGTGCTGCCGTCAGGTGGGTTACCGGTAAAGGTCCCGGTTGCTGTATCAAAGTTTAGCCAGCCAGGCAAAGCATCATGATTACTCAGGAGTGCCGAATAGCTTACTGTACTGCTATTCGAAGCTTTAATATCAAAAGCGTTTGCCGGTAGTGTATAGACGCCACTGCCCGCACCATTAATAAGTGTACCCGTCACACCTCCATCTTTGGGAGTTGCTGCGGTATCTGGAGCCGTTGCATCATAAACAACCAGTTGGAACTGGGTTGACGCTGTCTGCTGAGAATAACCACCTTCCTTATCATCAGTAGCAACAATTTTTATTAACAGGTCGCTCACGCTGCCATCACCAGACAACTTCACATTGTTGTTATCAAAGATCAGTGCCGGGCCTTGCGTACCATCAATAAGGGTCTCCACGCCAGTTGCAGGATCGATGATATAGGCAGAGTAGCTCAAGCCTTCCGGACTGTCGCTATCATTGAATGTGTTGGCAGGAATCTGTAGCTCCCATGCGACTCCCCCGGCATCAATGGAAGTCCAGCTCATCTCATTGACCACTACCGGTGCCTGATTGTCAGCCGTATCGGTCAGGGTTAGAGTGAAGGCACTGGTGGCCTGTTCGGAGCCGTCATCCAACGCACGAATTTCAATAGTCAGATTCTTATCTGCCCAGGTTGCGCTTGGATCACCGGTCAATGTCCGCGAGTCGACATCAAAAGTGAGCCAGTCTGTCGCACTACCTTGGTTTTCGGTCACTGAAGCTGGTATTTCATAGGGTGTGACTGACACACCATTTTCTTCAGTTACCCAGGCGCTATAAGTAAGCCCGGTGCCTTCAGCATCGGTGAAGGTGTTGGCTGGCACTTGCCAGGTCCAGCTTCCCTTACCTGAAAAGCTCTGCCCGGTCAGCGCGTTAGCTAGCAGAGGGGTATCATTGGCGCCATTAAGGGTAATGGTAAAGTCCTGCAGAGCAACACCACCATCATCATCACTGACCTTGAACTGGAAAGTATCTGTAACAACCTGATCCTGGCGCAGCGCGTTGATTGCATCCCATTTATCTGGCGTGTAGGTCCAGCTATTGTTATCGGTGGTATCCAGCACCAGAGTGCCATAGCGACCGGACAGTTGCCAAACACCTGATGAGGTTTCTACTCCGCCTCGAATAACCAGTGCCAGCAGACTGGCATCGGTTTCAATATCACTAACCTGTAACTGGCCTGTCAGCACGCCCTGCGTCACAGTCAAAGGATTGGAGGCAGAATCTACTTCGTTGGTTTCAGTCAAGGTTGTGCTGTTCGCTGTATTTTCAAATACGGGAATATCATTGACCGAGGTAACCAAAATGGACAGATTACGTGTTTGAGTGCTTAAACCATCGATTGGCTGAGCCGATGTTGTATCATAAATCACCCGATCAGCGTCCGTTGTACCTGATGCCAATCCGGCACGCGTCTGGTCAACACCACGCAAACTCAGCGAAGCCGGTTCGCCGTGGTAATCCGTAGCCGGGTTAAAACGAATACGGGTATCCGCTGCCAGCAACAGCGCTTCTGTTTCACTGACACTGCCAATATCACGCCAGGTTGAACTTCCCGAAACCTGATATTGCCATACACCCTCAGTTGCATCGCCGGCCAGAGGATTATCGGTAATGAAAACACCACCCAGCATATCGCCGTTATCCACGTCGGAGAACACGCCACCAAACAGCTGCGTCACTGTTCGACCTTCATTCACCAACTGGTCTTCAAGTATCGTTGGCAACTGTGCATCCCCCGCCAGCGAAGACGGATCATTCACGGCGGTGATGGTCAGATTCATGGTGTCAGAATCAGTCACTCCATTGATATTTCGGGTCGTCAGTGTGATTGTTTTAGAGGTAGACGGATTATCAGATGTATTCTGATACTTCACATTCATGCCTAGGTTTGTGATGACCTCATCGGTGACAGCCGCCTTCTCAACCCGAATGTTATCTATGTACATGGAGGCACCAGCAAGGGTTCCTCCGGTACGGTCGAAGGTACCGGACACAAATACAAAGCTGTAGTTGCCATCCGTTGGAACCGCAACAAACTCGGTACCGGAACCGCGCGTTCCCCAATCAGCAAACACCAACTGAGCACTGCCGGTATCAGCATTCATCAGATAGGCAACAACATGATAGTCGTCGTTAATATTATTGGCCTGCCAGTCGAACTGCAGCACCATGCCTGCATCAGCTGCAAATACATCACTGTAAGCAGCTGGCCCATGCACAACACCATAGCTTGTTGTTGTAAGGCGTGCCTCTTCAAGCCGCAGCCTGCCCCCGTCTATCTGTACTACAGGGCTGTCATAGGTACCAAAGGTAGTACTGGAGGAGTGTCTATCGTTGTCATCCCGACCGGGAGTCTGAGATGGGTAATATTGACTGCCAGGCTCGGGGATAGTCCAGGATTTGCCATTGCTAAAGGTAAATTTAGTGGAACCCAGATCAACGTGGTTGCTAAAGGCATTCCAGCCACTATTAAATGGTTGCGAGAAGTCACCATTGGTCACCGGTGATGTACCCGGAATGGTGGCGTTATCGAAATTGATCCTCAGTGCACGACCATCCTGGCCATTGTAGAAATTATCAATATTGCCGATTTTAAGCAGCGGCTGTCCCGCTCCCATCCCGACATAAACAGTACTGCCCTGAACAGACACCTGATCTTTAACAGTCGGGTTAGCCGAACTGTCTAAACGCAGAAAATCCTCGGCCTGCTTATTGCCGGTTACTTCAAACTGGATATAGCCGGTGCCATAGTTCTGTCCATTAGTAATGGTAATACCGTCTCCTAAGGAGATTTCACCCTGTTGCTCGGTATAGGACTGGTCACTCAGACCTGTAACGGTAAGCGTGTGATTGTAGCCCTGGACCGCCCGACTCAGTGTTTCTATCACGCCACTATTGGCTTCCAGCTCCCAGTCACCTCCCTGTTGCTGAGAACCGGTCAAATCAGTAGAGGCTGCCACATCGGCACTGGTCAGTTGGGCTACCAGATCGATAAACGACTGGCCAGCATTGTCAGCGCCGACAGAGCATCCATACAGCATCAAATCACCGTCTTCGGTCAATGACTGCCCCAGTGTCGACAGCAATTCGGCATTGGCCTGCAGGTTTTCGCCATTCAGCGTCAGTGTACCCAATTGAAGTTCACCGACATCCCCGTGGCTGTATAGATGAATCGCATCAATATCGGTCTGGCCCTGCAAAGCGCTAAGCATTTGTTCCAGGCCGTTCTGACTGGTATCAAGCAGGAAAACTTCAACGTCACTACCCAGCCCTTCAACCAGTGCCTGATAATCTTCAACACCTGTATCAACAAATGCCACTTCGCGACGGGCACTTTCATTGCCGGTTGGTGCGGGTGCGGCAAAATGCACACTTTGCTCGGCGGAATCACTGTGAACGGCGTCATCCTGAAATGCTACGTCGGTGGTCATTTCAACAGTGGTGGCAACAGCCGCACCATCGAGCAATATACGTGGTTCAAGTGCTGTAATCAGTGGCTTGCGGTGAAAGCGCAGTGGACGTGAGGTTTTCTTATTCATGGTCTCATCCTTTCATTTACGGCGCAGTCAGCTGGCCGCCAGGCATCATTCATCGGGCAGGAGGAACGTCAAAATAGGCCGTTGCACTCATTCCCGGTATCAGGTTCGAATTATTATTCAGGGTTGCCCGCAACATGATTGTCTGACTAACAGTATCAATCGTCGGGCTGATAGCGGTGATCTCTGCATCGGCAGACACCGAAAGTTCATCCACTCGTAAACGCATAGGTAGCCCTGGTTCAAGCCATGTTAACCAGGCTGCCGGTACAACAACTTCCGCTTCAAGCTGGTGATCACCCACCACCTCTATCAGTTCCTGTTGCTGGCGGATGTTCTCATGGGCATTGGTCATCAAACTCACCACACGGCCATCCCAGGGCGCACGGATCTCACATCTGGCCGTATTCAGATCTGCAATTCGCAGCTCAGCCAGAGCCTGGGCGTATTCTGATTGAGCCAATACCACATCAAGCTCTCCAATGGAGTTAAGTGTACTCAGCTCTCTGGCATTTTCATGTTTGATTCGAGCAGCACGGGTTTCTGCGCTGACCTTGGCTTTTTGTGCCTCATACAGCTCACAATCAAGCTCGACCAGAAGGTCGCCTTTGACAAAGCGATCCCCTGGCCGTAGTGGTAGCTGGATAACTTTTGCAGCTAACTCACCGGAGATCACCGCACGGTCGACTGCCTTTATCACCGCCATCGCTTCATGTGTATGTTCAGAAGCGAAAGCAGAGGCAGCCGATGCAGTCACTACACCCACCGCTATTAGTTTGATCAATGGTCGTAATGACTGTAGCCGCATCAGATCACCTTACCCTGTTGATCTTCAACCTCAGGCAGCCCCGCTTCTGTCTGTTCATCAGCCGGTATGGCAGGCAGGTTAATGATGCCATCTTCCCACTGCTTGAAACGTATACCTACCTGCTCGCTGAGATCGTGTAAGGACTGCATTGAGTAGTCCTCCGGCAGCAAATCCATACCCATGGATACGTAAACACGACCATAACTGTTTTGCAGATCGGCGTAAGCAACGTCGCGACGCAGCTCCGCCAGCACTGTATTCAGCGACTCACGGATAAGATCCAATTTGGAGGTGCGGTTCATACGCGCGGCATTCTGTGTTTGTTCACTGATACGCTGAGCAACTTCAAGATAATCACCTGCCAGATCGAAGCCTTTGCGTGCCTGCTCATAGCGAATACGTGATAGATGCACCTGTGTCAGAACGACCATGGAAGAGGCAAGTCGCTGCTCCTCTGCCAGGGCCTCACGTGTTTTAGCCATTTTGCGTTCAGTGCTGACTTTAAATACATCGAACAGATTCCAGCTAATCTGGGCACCAAAACTGGTCCAGTCCTGATGTAACAGGTAGTCGCTGCTATCATTGTAAATACCTGCAGTCAGATTAATTCCCGGCAGCATGTCGATAATCGCTGCACGAGCCTCAGCGGCTGATATACGCTTTTGATAGTGAGTTTCTATCAACTCAGGACGTTGCTGCAGGGCAAGCTCTTCCATTTCCCCGATGCCAAGCATCAGCTCGGGAACATGGAAAGAAGGGGTATCTACGTCAGCAAGATTGAATTCAACACCAGGCTTCAACCCCATCAGGCCTGCCAGTTCTGTCTTGGCACCCATTAAATCCTGACGCAAGGACTGCAGTGCCCGTAAAATATCCAGTAATTCCCGCTGGTAGTACAAGGCTTCCAAAGGCGGCTGCAAGCGCTTGCTTTCAACCTGACGTGAATCACGCAATGCACCGGCAGCATCATCAATCAAAGGATTGATTTTACCCAGCAGGCGCTCTGCTGATACCGCTCTCCAATAAGCAGCACGCACATCCTGGGTAATATTATGCAGTACCTTGCGCTCGCGTTCTTTGCTGATTAAGTATCGATCGGCATATTGGCCGGCACGCACATACGAAAGCCCGAAATCCAGTATATTCCAGGTAAAGGCTACATCGTGTGTACCACGCTCCTTATCCTGTGAAACAGAATAGCTACCACTGGCAGGCGTCAGTTCGCCGGTTACCGGATCAAGCGTTGCACTCTGTGATGCCGCAAACTCATCCCGCTTGGAGTAGCCCGCTGATGCGGTAAGGCTAGGTAGCATTTGGTGCCATGCAAGATCTACCTGGCCCTGTGCCAATGCAGCTTCCAGTGCTTTCAATTTCTTATCACGATTATTGAGAACAGCACGTGCGATGGCTTCATCCAACGTCACAGAGCCCTCAACAGCCTGATCACGAGACAGCAACTGAATATCTGTCTGAGCAGTAGTCACCAGTTGATCAGAAGGAATTTTATTTGGAGTTACCGAACACCCACTGATTACGAGGGCAAGAGAAGTGGCAAGCAGAGTCTTTTTATACATTGTACATCTGTCCTTTACACCGAACTGAGAAGGGAACAATTATTAGCTATGTTTTATATCAGAATTTATCGGTGCAAAGCTGACCAAAGCTGACATTTTCCAGCTATTTCCATAAAACAGCGAAAAAGATGCACCTAACTGAAAAGTCTGGATTCTGGTTGGTAAATTTAAACAGGCCAGGCAGGATTTTCCATTTAATTTGCTCGCCTGTAGGAGCTCGCTCCGCGAGCGATAGGGCTTTCGCCCGGGGGACCGGGCTCCTACAAATTACAAAACGTGTAGGAGCTCAATGAGAAATCCAAGGGAAGAGGGCTCGACGCTCCTCGTCATTCAATTCCCCAACACGTCGGATATTGCGTTCAGGTATGCCTTCAGCATCAGGATGGCGCTCAATCGCATCAGCAACACTTGCTTCTCTGAGCAGATGAAGTAGTGGAAAAGGCGCTCTGTTTGTCAGATTTTCGGAATCATCAGACTGCGTGCCACCAAACTGATAGTGCGGATGAAAACTGGCAACCTGATACTGATCTACACGATCAATTGACACCAGGCACGCATCCGCCAAATCCAGAAAATCATTGTAATCAAGAAAGTCTGGCCAGAGGTTCGGAAATGCCAGAATGGTCGTTTCCAACGTTTCAGGCTGGCTTGCTTCAAGACCTTGCAACTCTTCAACCATAAGCGCCAGCGCCTCTTCCTCTGTTGTAACCGTGCTGACCCGTATGCGTATCAGCCTTCCCGATAAGGCTTGTGTGCAAATGGACATAGATTAAGACCTATCACCACCTGCTCCAGCCATTGCCGCACAAGCTCGGTCGCTTGCGGGATATCCTGCGTTGATACTGTCATGTCGAGAAAAGACCTCTGCATTGATAATAAAGATATTGTAACTTAAATTGCATTTATAAAGGCACCGTTTTGACGTACAATTATTTCATGTTTTTTACATCGAGGGTATTTAGCATGAATGTAGCCACAGATACCAAACAAGACCGTATCAATCTCCGCTTGAAACCCAGTGCCAAGAAGACGCTAGAGCGTGCTGCGAGCTTTGAAGGAAAGACCGTCAGCAATTTCATCCTGACCAGTGCGTTGGCTCATGCCGAAAAAACCATTCATGAGCATGAAGTCATGAACTTGAATAGCCTAGACTCTGAAGCCTTCTTCGATGCATTGGTCAAGCCAGTCCGCTTCAATAAAAAACTGGCTGCCGCCTTCGAGGAGCATGAGCAGCGTGTCACCAGCAAATGACCGATTGTTCAAGTTTGATAATACGACCACTGGATGGCGATCACGACAGATCTGGATTCCATTGTGGTGTAGCCTCACTGGATGACTACATTCAAAAGCAGGCCCGCCAAGATGTGAAGCGCCGTATCAGCCGGGTATTTGTGGCAACTACGATGGAGCAGCCGAATAGTATTGTGGGCTATTACACGCTCTCCACCCTGTCGATTGAACTCAGTCAGTTGCCTCAAGCCCTCGCTCGAAAACTCCCACGACATCCTGTTCCAGCAGCCTTACTTGGCAGGTTAGCGGTAAATCAAGCAGCTCAGAGCCATGGGGTGGGACAAATGTTGTTGGTCGATGCCATCAAGCGAACGCTAGCCGTCAGCGATGAGATTGCCATTTACGCCATGGTAGTCGATGCCATTGATGAGCGAGCACAGCACTTTTATGAACAATTCGGTTTCTCGCTTCTCAGCTCAGGAAACCAACGCCTATTCCTTCCACTAAAATTCATCTAAATCTGTGAAACGATATGATCGATATGAAACACCTGTTCCCGATTTGGGAAGCCTTTCGTACCGCCACCGACATAGCCCTATCCGCAACGAAACGCACTATGCTCGAATGACCGAAATGCTTGAAGCCTTGTTAGACGAAGCCCAGGGTGACGAAAGCCACCCTGCCATGGAGCTGGTTGACATAGTGGGGGATTTGATCAAGAACTACGAAGCTGAGCACCACCCGCTGCCTGAGGCAACAGGCGTTCAAGCCCTAAAATTTTTAATGGAACAAAAGGGCCTCAGGCAAAGCGATCTCACTGAAATAGGTACGTATCAGAGATTCTTACCGGCAAGCGCGAGCTCAATATTCGGCAAGTACGCGCACTAAGCGAGCGCTTTGGAGTTTCGGCAGCGACCTTTGTGTAACGAGCAAGCGATAGAGTGTTCGCCCGGAGACCGGGCTCCTACAATATTGGATAATCCCCACCTGTAGGAGCTCGCTCTGCGAGCGAAATCTTTAGGAAGGAGAATTCGATGAAAAAATATAAGGAAATTGGTCGGGACGGCAGGATTTGAACCTGCGACCCCTTGCACCCCATAAATAAATTTCTTAATTTCATGGTATCCCAGCAAATCCCACAACAATTCATAAGGAATATATAGTTCAATAACTTAACTTATATTTTTCTTTTTTTAAATCCCAAGACTTTCCAATAAATACCAGTTAAGCTAATCTCAAACGGTCACGGAACGGTCACGGGGAAAGAGGAAAAATGGCAACCATTACGGATCGACAGATCAATGCAAAACCTGATACCAAAGATCGCTGGTTAAATGAAACAGTCGTCAGAGGTCATGGTGTATTAGTCGCTCGGATTACACCGTCCGGCTCAAGGTCATTCTATTTCCGCTACACCGATAGTCATGGCAAACGTGACCGCATGCCAATAGGAAATTATAGCCGAGACGAAAAACCTGGCTGCATGACATTAACGCAAGCACGCTTAAGAGCAAAAGAGCTTGCTGGGCTGCATAAGAAGGGCATAACCGACATACGGCAACACTTCGAAGCCGAAGAGCAGATGCAAAAGGCCAAGCTTGAAGCCAAATACATCAAACTAGAACGGGAAAACCAACTTCACAGAAGCCGGATGACGGTGAGTGACCTCTTCACACATTGGTTAAGCGTAGATCTAATCAGACGCAAAGACCAAGGTGCTGAAATGAGACGCTTATTCACCAGGGACATACTACCTAAGATAGGGAACCTGGCTGCTGAGGATGTACGGCGCCGACATATCACTGAAATAACGGATGTCTTTTTAGCCAGAAACACTCCACGCATGGCCAAAGTGGCTTTCGCAAGTATCAGGCAGATGTTCAAATTTGCCGTTGTAAGGGAAATTGTAGATGCTGATCCAACAGCTGCCATTAGCAAATTCAATATAGGTGGTCAGAGTGTTGAACGCGATAGAGTCCTATCTGAGGATGAACTGAAGTTACTTGTTAAACTCCTGCCTGAGTCAGGGCTGGCGCTAACAACAAAGACCGCCGTATGGATAGCCCTATCCACCGGCTGTAGAGTTGGTGAGTTGATGACGGCTGAGTGGTCAAACATAGACTTGGATCGGCGCGAATGGTTTATGCCAACCACTAAAAACGGAAAATCACACACAGTACAGTTATCAGCATTCGCCGTAGAGCAGTTTCAATTTTTGTATGAGATTACAGGAACTAGCCAGTGGTGTTTTCCAAACAGACACGATACAGGGTCACTTTGCCCAAAGACTATAAACAAGCAACTGCAAGACAGGCAACGACAGCCTGATCAGACTAAATTAAAAGGACGCACTCAGAACAGCCAAGCACTTCGGCTACCTGGTGGAAAGTGGACACCGCATGATCTACGAAGAACGGCTGCAACGATGATGGTTGAATCCGGAATATTGCCAGAAGTGGCGGATCGCTGCCTAAACCATACGGAGCAAAACAAGATCAAAAGAACGTACCAGCGATACTCATATACTAAGGAAATGCGGCATGCTTGGGAGCTGCTGGGTGATAGGCTGGAAAAGATAATTGAAGCTGTCTGAACGATTTTGAGTGAGTCTCGACTTGATCTTTAACATCTGCTACATGTACATGCTGTGAGCTGAAAGATACAAAAATTCAAACTGTTACAATCAATACAGTGAGTATACCCAACCTGAAAAGCACTGGGCATAAAGATGGAAAAGATTAAACACGCACAAGGTTGAAAACTACCGACGGTGCCGGATGATAAAGCCGCCTACCCACAAGACAGGGTTCAGCGCTATTTCCATGCTGATCAGCCCAAACCAGTTGTGGGTATCAGATTTCACGTATGTCTCGACCTGGCAAGACTGGCTCTATGTGGCTTTTGTGATCGATGTTTTCGCGCGTCGGATTGTGTGCTGGCGGGTCAGCAACCGTATGCAGACGGATTTCGTTCTGGATGCACCGGTGCAGGCCTTACATGAACGTCAACACATCGGGCCGGAGGCTGATCCATCATAGTGACAGAAGTAGCCAGTAGTTTCTATTCGATACACTGAGCGCTAAGCCGAGGCCAATATAGAGCCTTCTGTGGGCAGCAAAGGACAGCTACGACAATGCATTGGCTGAGACTCTCAATGGCTTGTACAAGGCTGAGGTGATCCACCGCCGATCATACACCGATTAAATGGCCACGCTGAAATAGGTGCATTGGTATATACCTCCAGCTGAAGCTGAGGCAAACTACTATCAGCACCAAACTGGTCAGGCTATAGTGACCTGACTTAAAGCAAACTGCCTCCACAAAAAACCAGGTACGATTCAACATCAGGTTTATCGGGCAGTACGCGGTCCGTGATACGGCAGAGCCCTTCGACAACGGACTCCAGGTCATCACCGAGTTGATCCAGCCGACCCAGCATGGAAATCGTGCGCTGCTTCGGGCGGCCGTTCTTATCACGATAGGCTTCCACGAGCTGCACGTATTTGCGGGGACCGGATTTAGTAACTTTGACAAACATGCCATGACCATATCAGCTAGAAGGCGCCATGAAAGGAAATAGTTATCCACATACGTGCCATTACATTTGATTGCAAGACACCGGCGCTGAAACCCGCAAAGTTACAGGTGTGGGTATCGAAAAAGAGGCATTAATCAGTGGGTAACTGTCGAACTCGGGAGATATGGATCTAAATTGTCTATATTTGAATATATGTAAAGTTGATGTACAGTAAAGTAACTATACGTGACCTGTAATCTCAATATCACTCAGATTTAAGTCACTATCATCAATAGGATTGAAGATAAAGTGGGTTTTTTAGTCATTTATAAAGGGGATGCGGTTGGAAGCGTCCAAATTCCCGACTCAGACTTTGAGAATGTTACGCCACCACCGAGGGTATATATTTGCCCTCATTGTGACTTAACTTTTGAATCTTTGCAGTTACTTCAAGACCACAAAATTTTGGCCCATCCACTTAAACGCCCTTACCTTCTGATACACGGTGCAGCTGTAGGCAGTGACGCTATCTCTCTAAAACAACAACTTTATCGAAAAGACTTAGCGGTTGAGAATGCTGAGTGGGTATCTTTAGACGAAGTTGAATATGATGATCCAAGTGAAATGCTAGACGCTCTGGTTGCAAATCAATCGGGAAGGAGAGTTGTTAAGCTTTCGTATCAATCCTATCAGGTTGAAGTTAGTTTGATATTTGACTTAATATCCGATGAGGAATTAGATGCTGTTGAGCGATGTTTTCAAGAAGTATTTAGTGGCCAGGAATTATCAAGCACTAAGCTTAGGCAGTTTGACACAAAGCTACATGAAGTCAAATGTGCTAACGCTTATGCTGGCGGGCTGGGATGTTACGTTTCTGGGGTTATGGCAAAAGATCGAGTCAGAACGAGTGGCCTAAAATTTGAAGAGTTCAATATCAAGTTTGGTGAAGCATTAGATGCTCTTAGTCATATTGATACTGAGTTATCGAAAAGCATTAAATCTGCAATCCTTTTTTCCAGAAATCAATTTAATCGATCAATGGAAATATCTTTCCTTCCACAGTTATCAGCTGTATCCAGGTTTATGATTACAGGTAGCTTTAATGAAATTGATATTGACTCAGGCTCTGAATCAACGCTTTTACCAATCGATTCGATTACTGAATCTTTAGTGATGTTTTGCACTAAGGGTGAGTCCTATAGAAGATCTAGCGTAAAGTCATTAGAAAACATGATTAAGACATCAAGTATCAGTTGGATGATCAACATAAGGTAAACTTTGCATTGATGTGCCACTGTCTAGATGTTTCAGAACATGACAAAGCAATGGAATACTTTCGAAAAGTAAAGCATGCCTCAACCTTTAAAGAAGTAGCAGCAGAAAAAGCAGGTTTATTTAATGACAGACAAAAGTGAAACTCCATCTATTGTTATTGAAGATTCAGTTCCAAGAGCAATTAAGCCGGATGAAGAAAAAGGTGATTTGAAAAAAACAGATGCTAATGGTATCAATTCGACTAACGATTCTGCATTGCCTCCGACAGAATTGTTCGATTACATTGCTAATCTTTATCAGGGTCAGAATTTTAACAAAGCTTACAAAAATGCTTTCAATAAAATTGATCTTGAATCTAGACTAACACCCGATCAGCACGAACAACTGCTACAACTTTCAAAAAATGGAGACAAAGACAATAAACTACTTATCTCCCTAGCCGAGTTTTTGCTTGAAGGACTAGGCGGGGTATCTTTGCGCGATACAGTCATGAAGCATATTGAATATGTAATTAGTGACGAAGGCGATTTAAGAAAAGTCCAAACGAAATATGTATTTCAAGTCTGGATGGATAAATGCGATATTGCTAACCGTGTCAGCTTCATGATGGATCAGATAGATAAGATTAATAACGGCACTGACAAAAATGGAAAACCAAAACCCCTGACGGATTCCCGTAAAAACATTATTAAGTGCATTGCCTCAATTTGGCTGTTTTATAGAGGGTATGCTGACTTAAAACAGATTTTGAGAGAATTATCGAAGGAAACATTTGGAGTTGACACAGTTGCATCTGAATCAGTAGAGAGAAGAGCTCTTGGTTTCGCAGCTAAAATGGCCATATCAAATAGTCGTGATGGCTTTGCTTTTTTTATCAACTACTTCAGTAGACAACAGTCTATCCTTGCAAATGATCTGAGTCATTCTAGATCGCATGTAGAGACTTTGAGGCTGAAAGTTCAGACTTTGACCGAAGAAATATCACAATTAAAGGTAGAAGCTGACACCACAAAGAAACAAATTCAAGACTTATCAAGCAAAATCGTTAGCCTTGAGGATGAATTAACCTTATCAAAAGAGAAAGCTAGTCACCAAGGAATACACCAAAGAGATGAGCTGGCCACTCTCAAAGGGAATATATCAAGCTTTCTAGAACAAGAGTTGTCTCCGCTGTTGCGAAGTGCTTTAGCTGCAAATTCAAGAACACCAGCAAAGACTAGAGTAGTAGATATTAAATTGGACGATACATTGCAGCAAGTTGAAGGAAAAATACAATGGCTAAAACAATAGGAATAGATTTCGGTACCACTAACAGTTTAATCACTGTAATTTTAACCGAAAAGGCGAGGTATTTTTTAGACGGTAGTAACACCCCCTACCCTTCAATCATTACGTATGACAGTGGTGTTCCAGTTGTTGGTAAAGCTGCAAAATCTCGATTAGAGAATGCCGGGGTTAGCAACGTTGGTGATATAATTAGAGCACCAAAGAGGCTGCTTGGTAAGGGTTCTAAATACATTGAAGGAAAGGAATATCAGCCATCAGAAGTTGTGCGAGATGTAATACGCTACCTAAAAGAATCAGCCTTAAAGTCATCTGAACAGGATGTCGTTGATCATTGCGATTTTGAAAAAGCGATCGTTTCTATTCCTGTTGCAATGGATGGTCGTGCAAGAAGTGAACTTCGAGATGCATTCTTGCAGGCTGGAATTAACATTGTCCAGTTTGTTCATGAGCCCTAGCTGCACTATATGCTCACTTCCGTGTCGATGGAAACATGACAAATGCTTTAGAAAAGTACCATGACAAACTTGTTCTTGTTTATGACTGGGGTGGTGGAACATTAGACTTAACTTTATGCCATATCTTGGATAATCGCATAACACAGATTGCTAACGAGGGTGATAACGAAGTTGGTGGTGATTATGTAGACGAGGCTATTGTAGATTATGTCTTAAATACCGAACTCAAGAAACGGGGCTTAGAGACCACACCACCTGTTCAGGTTGGTGCAAGAGCAAGACTCTTAGACTTTTGTGAAAAAGCAAAAATACGACTTTCAACACGCAGCATTGAACATATTTACGTAGAAGACTTTTTCGCATTTGATGACGACACTGATCCAGATATTGAAATTGAACTTGCTAGAGAAGATCTCGATTTAATTAGTGAGCACCTCATAAACAGAGGCTTATCTAAAATAGATGAACTACTGAAAAAACTTGATATTGATCAGCGACGGATTAGTCTGTGTTTGGCAACTGGCGGTATGATTAATATGCCGCGGATAAAAGAGAGACTCATCGAAAAGTTCAGTATCGATAGACTTAATTGTTCTGATAGGGGCGATAGAATCATATCTGAAGGATGCGCATGGATTGCTCACGATAACGCGAGACTTACTTTAGCTAAACCGATTGAAGTGCGTGAAGCAAGAAACTCTTATCTCAAGATTTTCCGCGCAGGTACCCCTTTACCTATTGTTGGACAGGGAATTACTGAGGCAATAATACTGTATTGCGTTGACCCTAGAGATGGTAAAGCAAAAATTCAATTATGTCGTCCAGAAAAAGCGCAACAGATGGCTGCAATGGATTCCAGAGTTACCTATGACAATTTGGTCGTATCAGTTGACACAGAATTGAAGCCATTTGTTGAACGTATTGAGTTGCAACTTAATATAGATCATAACTTGATACTTTCTGCAAAAGCAAAGTCGGGAATCAGTCAAAAAATAACAGAGTGTGAAGTCTATGATTTGGAGTTCGGGCTATCGCTGCCGGGAAAGTCACAAGGCGAGACAGTGTCAAGTGAACTAATCTGCTCGCCACATATGCCTATATACTCAAAACAGCATAAAGTAGTTTCCACGTCAAATGTGTCATCTACTATGACAAAAAGTAAAATTCCAGGTGAGTTCTTGAGATCTTATGACTCTAGAGCATTTGATCCTGAATTTGGCGATGCAACTCAGCTCCAACACCAAGAGAGTTTTTACTATATACCCTGTTCAACCTGTAAGAGGTACTGGAATCATCCTGATTGTAAGTGTGCGTCAGATTGATTGTACTCTAGCATTAGAGTGCTAACTCACTATCGCCATTCAAGAGAACCTGGCAACAGATTATTACACAATGGTAGGAATCTGATCTATCAACCAATACGGATGTTAAACTTTTGCACGGTAACTAGTTTTCAAATATTTCCTGTGGATTCTGACTTTGTTGATACGGGTATGTTGCTTGAAGTCCTTCAGTCGTGCCGGCTGCTCTGCAATGTGCCAGTCGGCTTGATGAGGATTCGAGACGCATCCATGGAATCAACTTGTCAATTCAGTCCAGGAACTGCTGCTTGCGAGTCTGACGGCGTTATTGCATAACTCGCTGTCCACGAATGTCAATTGCTGATCTATCACTATGTCCTCAACTGTGCGCAGTCGGCATCATCGCATGAGGCTGACTTATTCCAAGCTTCCATAGTCAAGCATGCCAAGGATCTTCTCAATTTATGGAGTGGTATTTCAAATTCAGCAAAAACTTAGACTCTCAACCCCCCTACTAGACAAAGCAACATCACTGGAAAATCCATCAGGTAAATAAATTGATGAGGTGATGTTATATGAATATTGAATTTCTTGGTCCATTGGATAGGGTTACGGGGTCATGTACTTGGATGCATGATGCATCAAATGGTTGGAACTTTCTTGTCGACTGTGGCATTCAGCAAGGAGAAGGTGATCCCGATGTATGGAATAATGGTATAGATTGGCCATTCGATCCTGCCGAACTTAAATTTGTGTTATTAACGCACGCACATATGGATCACTGTGGACTAATCCCACTGTTATACAAAAAAGGATTTAAAGGAAAAATTATCTGCACACATGAAACTGCAGAGATTGCCAAAATAATGCTAGCTGATGCCGTTAAGTTAGGTGCATCTTATAGTAACGAGGATATCAACAGCATCAATTGGTTCGAGCCTCGTGGAAAATCATTGATTGGTGGTAACTTACATGCAGTTGATAAAAACCTTTTTATCAACTTCTATCGAACAAGTCACATCATAGGTGCTGTAGCAATTGGTATTTACTGGGGTCCTGTCGGCACAGGTGAACAAAAGAGTATTATTTTTTCTGGTGATATAGGTACTTCACTAGAAAACGAGGAAAATTTGCCAATAATTCGTCATATGATGCATCCTCGTGAGTTTAGCTATGCAGTTATTGAATCAACCTATGGAGGAACAAAAAGACCTATTGAAGAGTTATCACCTAAATTCCGCTGGCAGCAGCTAACTGATATATGTAACCATATTGTTGATAAAAAAAGCACCACTCTATTGCCATCCTTCTCACTAGGGCGCATACAAGATCTTCTGTTTGATCTTCACTGGGTGTTAAACAGTGAGCGAGATAAATATTCTGATATTGATTTAATACTAGACTCACCAACAGCCAACAAGCTTACACCCATTATTTTAGAAGCTATTGAGCGAACAGATTTTCTCGGTAAAAACCTAAAAAAGGCTAGGCAAATGTGGCTGGGAAAACAAATATTTCGTTGGTTCGAACTTGATGATACTGATCCAATTCAGGTAGACAGAGCTATTGATATTATTCGGATTTGCTTAGGAGCCTCACCAAAATTTCCAGAACTCGCCAATAAGTTTGGAAATTCAATAGCCAAAAATTGGAAACCAAGAGTAAAAGTAATAAAATCCCATGAAGATAGAGCTACTATTAAATTAAATCACCCTAGTATAATTATTGCTAGCGCAGGAAGTTGTGATGGTGGTGCAGTTACTAACTGGATACCTAAAGTAGTACGTGATGAAAAAAATATTTTGGGCTTAGTTGGGTATGCCGCTCCTAAATCAATAGCTTCTGAATTTAACTCTTTAAAAAATATTGAAAATAGCGAACGTAAACGCCATCGTGGAAAAATATATATAGAATATACAAATACTGAAATTCCTTACCGGAAAATTTTGTGTAAGATATCTACGGTTTCCGGATACTCAGCTCATGCTGATCAAACAGGTCTACTTGGTTGGATTTTTTGGACCTTTAAAGGAGAAAGTAAAATTACAGCTCCAAATATTTTTATTCAGCATGGTGACGACCATGAGCGTGTAGCTCTTAAAAAATCAATAGTAAGTACTGCTGGAGAGCGGGATATTACTGTAAAAATTCCCTCGCTATCGAACAGTAAATTTACAATTTAAAATTTAAAAAAATGGGGTAAAGCTTTGAAGCCTTACCCCATCTAAGCTATAAAACCAGCGTATTTATTTTCAAAATAAGCACGGTACTCATTATAACGCAGAAGAGACTCTTCCATTATCTTGTAACTCTCAACTGACCTGAAAACTCTTAGATCATAAAACAACTGCAAAAAAAGCTTATCTAAAATTATTGATACAAAACCTATATCAGCAACCAAAGCCGGATCACACGAAAACTCTTCACTAAAATTAGTAACAAATTTATAAAATTTTTCGGGGCTGGGGTATTTTGATTTTTTCCAATCCTTAAGTAAATCTTTTTGCTTATCAATTTTAGCATATCCGTTAATAGTATCCTCTTCATTTTTCAGTGGGATAAATGAAGATAGCTTAGCCATACTTATAGGTGAATTACTAACCAGCGGCCCATCATTCCCTGCCAACCAATCCAAGTAAAGTGAAAATGGACTGTCAATATAAATATCACTTCCATCAAATCGTAATTCTCTAATAAAATTACATACTAATCCATCAACAAACCAATCAGGTCTTGCATAAACCATCTCTGGATAACTTGATCTTATTGAATTAAGCAATCCAATTTCAAAGCAAGCAATGGAAGAAAAATAAAAATCAAGTTTCAAACTACAGATCATTGACGATTTAGTTTCAGTGGGAAATTTTATATTTTTATTTTCTGAAAGAACTTTTACAATTTCAATCACTTCATTTTGAATGAGAGTTTCTTTAGACAAAGTCTCAAAATACAGACTCCGTCTATCTTCTTCACTTATTGATGCATTTGACAAATGTATCAGCAAATCACTCTCCTTTTCCATCCTCTCTATAATAAACTGAATTAAAAAAGAAAACTCACCCAATCCACGTTTAGAGTTTTTTATTCCATCAATCAACCCAAGCCACCCATCGGCTGCACCACCATTGAAATTCTTAGGAAACCGGACCGATTTTTTTCTTATATAATCAGGGATTTTTTCAAAAAAATAACTAATAAATTTATGTTGCGTTTTTTTGCTAAGCGGCATTAATCCATTAAAAAATTTAGGTATTTTAAAAATAGTAGCTCGGCTAAAGGGCATTGGCTCATTTTGTTTATGGCTTGATAGCATCAGAGATACTAACAAGTTTGATTCACATCCTATAAGTTCTAAAAAATCTTTCATGGAAGGAAGTAAGGGCGTAATCATTGACTCAGGCTTAAGCGAGTTTCCTTCTAATGAGTCAATGTAGTTTATTGCTTCTTCAGCACTACCCAAATAGATATAGTCTCTTGAAGCAACTTTATTACTCTCACTACACACTCCAGCCATCTCCATTTATTCTTAAATTAAATGCTAGTGATTTTACGCAAAGATTCATCTCACATCTATCAAAAACATGTTAAATTTCTTTGCTCATTTTTAAATATTTAAGAATGGGATTACATTATAAGACAACTCATTTAAAGTCGATTAGAACCAAGGTAAACTGCACGCTTCAAAATCTTCACAGCTAATTATATTGCTAACCGATAGTAAGATAATAGTCACTTACACTTGGACTACGATCCTTGTCGAGATAAGTGCTTCCAGGTGGTTTTTGAGGGTTACAGGTATACTTCCCCCTTCAATAATTACACCCGCTTCCATATTTTTTTCCATAGCATGACCCGTAAGATTAGCGCTTGTGATAAAGCATGATTGTGCATCAGCAACTGCCACTTTAGCATGGACCCTACCATCGGAAAACGGATCGGTCTTGTCTCTCCAAACATACATATTTGCGGATGGAACCAGTATCCTCATCTTAGCTATAGCATCGAAGGTAATGCTACCACCGTTAGCTTGGGACAACTCAAGCAGCATTGATATGATAACTCCGCGATCATTTGCTGCGTTCAATGCTTTAACGATCGTTGACACATCGTAGGCCACGAAGCTAGTGATGAACAGATTCTTCTCAGCAGAGTTGATAACCTGTAGAAGTGCTTGCTCTGTACGTCGAGCCGATACGAAAGGTGTAGTCGGTCCAGTCCACACAAGCTCAGTGGATTGTACAGAGGCTGCTTTAGTGTAAACGTGGCTGGCAGCGAGAAGCATTGATGCCAGTTCGTCTGGACCTACCCTTGTTTTTTTCCAAGCTGCCGCAAGTTGCTCAACCACTGCACCCGCTACCGGGGTTCCGACTATGCATGATAACGCCGTCACAGCCTTGCTGGCTTCGGTACGACGAGCAGCCACTGCTACGGCTTGTACCTTTTCAGGAGAAACCAAAGAGACCAAGGCTGCAATGGCATCCAAGAGTTCATTCATATCAGAAACCATTGAAGAAAGCAGCGTCAGCGCGCTCTAGTGTCGGTAAGAGTAACGATCGATCCAAATAGCGATTACCTCTCTCGCAAGATGTCTCAGCCACCAAAGAGCATGCGTGGCAAGCAGCGCCATGCAATGAGCGATCTTTTTCAGGGTCATGTTCCGAGCAGAGTGGATCGGATGAGCAGATCTTCGATCGATTCAGTGCTTGCTGCAGAAGGCGACCAAGGTTTTCTGGTTTTCCAAGGTCAACAAGGCCGCCTAGCGTGCCATCGGAATCTGCTGCTGCGGTATAGATGAGGATACCTGCCTGCGGGCTATCGCCCAATGTGTCGGCATAGATGCGTTCACGAATGCTCGCGGCGTTGTATCCGCATTCAAGCGCCAACTCCCGAATCAGAAGATGAGATAGAGTATGCAGCATCGCATAACGAATACCGGGGTAGCCTTCATTCGGGTCGAGATGACGAGAATTGCGCCACCCTTTGTGACCACCACGGAGCATCTGGTCGACCTTTTTCACGCCATCCAATGCCTCCCATTTGACGAGTGCAGCTTCGTCAAACTGCACGAAGATTCCTTCGCCGTGAACCTGATTGGCAGGTACCCAGTCTGGCTTGCTTCGCGACAGGCTGGCCATTTGGGGGCGTTCATTCGGGTCTCCTGACTCTTCAGGTGCTTCGACCCGAGTGAAGCCCAAAAGGGCATTCACTTCGCGCAAGCGCTCAAGGAGTAGAACACGACTGATATGGCCGTTGAATCCTGCTGGAGTACCGACTTTTTTGCTCATAAAGTGCGGGTAGTCCGTGGGTGGGTTAGCTTCGGTCAGCACGCCCCACTCAGGCCCTTTGATATCAGCTTCACCAACGACCTCCTGTCCGTCGCCTTTACGGTGCGCTTCAATGGCCGACCAAATCGACGCTGCTGGATACTTGTCGATACCTGGCAGTGCCACGGTTTTCTTCAAGGTTTTCACCGTCACCGACACTTCGGCTTCAGATTCCAAATCTTCGAAAAACTCCCAGCCATCCTGTATCAATTGACTTAAAGGGTCTTTCGTTTGTGGAATTGCTAGAGCCGAGAGAGTGATTGGGAACCAGCTGTTCGTGGCTCCCAAAAGAACCGCGCGGGCTTCCTCATCGCATTCATGGTCGAAGTGATCCAGATGTGGATGGCGCCCTCGACAACCCGGTAGGTTCTCTTTTCCAGCTTTACCAAAGGCGTGCGCCATACTTCGGGATGCCCCGCAAGCATCACACTTCACCCAAAGATTTTCGGTTTGTAGCGATGCGCCGCTCTCGAAAAAGCGCAACGTACCCTTGCACGAACTGTTACCACCATGGACGAAGTAGTGCCAAGGGAAATCATCAAGGTGGCCATCGCGGCAAGCCAATAAGAATCGAGCAGGAACGGCATCTGCATCTTTGGCTGGTTGATCACCTTTAGAACCACGACAACCTTTGTGCACAAAGCGAGTTCGCTCAGGTCTGAAGCGGTTCTCTTTGATCTCGAACAGACCCGCATCAAAGGGCGATAGCAAACCGCACTTAACGCAACGCATCCAGCGCGGGAAAGGTCTCACAGGCACGCCAATGTTAGCCTCAGCCGACCATGGGTCGACAAGGTCGCTTTTCTGAAAAGGCGGCATCCGCAGATTCTCGACCTGTGCCCCCAGCACTTTACGAACTGCGGCCAGCAGTCGCGCCTCTTGAATTGGCTGGCATCGATCCTTTTCCCATCTATCAATACCAAGCGTCACCACAGAAAGGCTCGGCAGGTCGATCAAGGCACCTGGCCATAAGTCCACAATAACTGGCTTGGGCGTACTTCGCCGACTGGCGTTTTATCATTGATGATCATATTCAATCCTCATCCTTTGTTGCGGGACGAGGCTTCCAATCGTGATCGTCCGTGATATGGCTCGTGTTCATAATCAGGCGCACGCCAGGCTCTACTTCCCGCATCGACATCGGCACGGTCCAGTTGTCCCATGCTTGAATCCCTGGCGACTTTATCAACGCAACAGTCTTGTCTTTCTCAGGCCCACGCTTCTCATAAGCTAAGATCCGTCCACCCTTGCTGACTTCTTTCGCCCATTCGTCGGCGCGCTCTTTCAGTTCAGTCTCAGCTAACTGCTTACGTGAGTTATCTTCGGCAACGTTCCCCGCGCGATTCGCCAATACCTTGATGGCATGCGTCATCTCGGCCTGGTTGGACATACTTAGTTGGCCAGCGCCTTCGTTTGCGCTGAACACATCGTTCTCAAGGCGCATCAAACTCAGCATCGCGCCTGTCAAACCACGGTCCATCGCCCGAGGCGAGAATGGCGTTACCGATTGTGCTTCGACATGTTTGTAGAACGTGGCATGGTAGTGCTCGAAGGTTTCGTAATGCGATAGGTCTCGCGGTCTTGCCCATGTGAGCACCGTGCAGACCAAGCCCGGGAAAGAACGCCCAACACGGCTGGTAGCCTGAATGTATTCAGCGGTTCCCTTGGGTTGCCCGTTCACGGCCATAAGGCCAAGTCGATTTACATCGACCCCAACAGACAACATATTGGTTGCCAGCACCACATCAATGGCGCGAGTGTCCCCGTCTTGCCACTTAGTTACGTATTTTCCGGCGACAGTGTCAAACTCAGATTTAAACTTCACCTCTAAGTTGTCAAGATATTTGGGGATGTCTTGGCTGGAGACCCGCGAGGTCAGCTCTCGAATGTTGCTCACGCTGCGTTGCGCTAACGCAGGTCGCTCCACCATACTCATCTGAACGCGGTAGGAACGTGTCTGTACATCGTCCTCTGCCAAGCGTTTCATGCCTCCCAATTCACGCAGAGAGTTGAAGTAGCCGACCATAGTCATGTAAGGGTCAGCAGGCTCACCAAAGTGATCGAATAGTTCCTGTGCCGCTGTCAGGAATGCGGTGTAGACGCGGATTAGCATCGCCGGACGCGAGCTACCGGGTGAACACACGCCGAGGTAACGACGGCCCGGTTTGTCTTCGATTGGACGTTGCACCGAGAAAAAATTATCTTCCACATCCAGACCGTGCGGTGGAAACACCGAAACTCGTCGCATGAAGACATTATTCACTTGCTCCTTGGCCTTGCGCACAGTTGCTGTGGAGGCAATGATCTTCGGCTTAACCGTCTTACCATCAAGCGTCCAGCCGGACAGTTCATCCACAGCTGTCTCATACAAACCCACCATAGTGCCCAGTGGTCCACTGATAAGGTGAAACTCATCCTGAATGATCAAATCGGGTGGGCGTATCGGATGAATGACCTTTACCTTCGAGGAAGGAAGCCCCTTGCCGGCTTGGTGATTACCATTGCAATCGGCACCTTGCCAAAGTAGGCCGTGGCGCTCACATTCCTGACCCACGCGTCCAAACAGCGTGCGCACCTGTCCGCGCCAAGCCATCATGGCGAACTTGTCTACGGTAGCAATCATCATGGTGGGGGGGCGGTGATACATTTCTTCGTCCACCACCAGTACGGGAAGACCTGGATGAGACTGCTTGCTAGATTTACCCTTCGAAAAGTCACAGCGACCTTTTTTGTCGCCACAATAGACAAACGTTCGCCCGCGCGCCTTATAAACCTCAACGTCTCGCCCTGGCGCCACTTCTGAACCACACCATGGGCAACTGGTGAGCTGTGCAGGTGATGCTGCACCGGCATTGTATTTACCGGGGTTGCGTACATCTTCAATCGCTCGATGGCTGTCCTCAGTCGTCCCCGGTGTAACCTTGTTGCCAACCCATAGGCCAATGGTGAACGGTTCCGTGCCGAGGGATTTATCGCATTGATCCAACGCTTCACGGCGGATTACCTCCATCGCGCAGATCAATGCGGTTGCACGCTGAAATTGCTGCAAGGTCAGCAAGCGCAGCGTGTAGCGCATAATCACGGCCAAACCGCGAGAACTATCATAGCCACCCAAGTTGCCCTGCATACGTCGAATAGCCATGGTGAATGCTGCAACACCCAAATAGGCTTCCGTTTTACCACCACCCGTTGGGAACCACAGCAAATCGGCATAGGCTTCAATGGCTGAACTCGATCTGGATGACTCGGGTCGGCCAACGATGGAATTGAAAGCAGAAGAAACGCCAACTGGAATGGACGCCAACTACGATTTTTTAGTACATCGAACTGATCAATAGTGACATCTTCACCTCGGCGCATGGCCAGTGCATATTGACTACGCACGCGTTGCGTCGCCATGGCTTGGTTGGCGAACCGAAATGCCGCCAGCGCTTTTTCGTCATTCTTTAGCGTATCAACCCCTTGCTGCAAACGTGTATGGATCTCCTGGCAGCTGTCCATCGCTTGTTGCGATTGGGTATCGTAGCCAGTGATTTCGGAACCTACCCGAGCGCGCTGTTCATCTATCCACGCGGCGTAGTCCTTGGTTAGCATACTCAAGGCGTCGACCAGGGGATCGATTTCCAATGTCGCTAGGCGCCGCATATCAAGCAGGCCACTGCTAACCATCTCACGCATCGCTGAGCGATCGCTTGGATCAAGGCCCGGCGTTTCGGTGACCTGCACTTCGTACTGTGGCATAACCGTGGTACGCACTTCGGTCGCCAGCGTCACATCGTCTGCGGTTTCGGCATGGACAGCAACACCATGGCCCACGGCAAATTCCACGCGATTACGGTAGATCATCTCCAGCGCTTCGCGCTCTGGGTCCATACCGTCTGCGTCAAGTACTGGCCGGCGGCGGAAGATAGCGCGCTTGGCGGCTTCTTTCTCCGAGCGCACGATAAGCTCCGGCTGGAATACCCACGCCGTATCACGGTTGGTGTCCGGCTCTTCTTGTGCATTCACCAAGAACAAGGTAACCAGTCGATCGCCATTGGTATTCTTGGCTCGCACAGAACCCTGTACACGCACTTCAGGAAACGCTTTATCAGGAGCCTGATGCGAAATAATTCCTTCTGTTAGCGGTAATACAATTTTGCCGCCACAGGGAATGCGCTGCCACACTTTAGCCTTCTGACCATTGGATTTAAGTAATTCATGATCACTGTTGGGAACACGCTCATAACGACCCCAGCGCGCCTCAATCTCAATTTTATCGGCGTCACCATCCACACAAAACGTCATGCCTAAACTGCTGGGCACCAGGGACTGATTGCTGGCAGCATCAATCTCATCACCCGAATCCGACTCTGGCTCTACGCGTCCCGTAGCTGTTCCAAATTCTGCACCTGGCTCATGCCGTCCAGGTGCTTTGGGTTCGGTGGGCTCTTCTGCATCCTCGTTGGCTAATGGTCCATCCAGCCCCTCAATACCCCCTTGGGCGGCCTCACGTGGGGCCAGTTTGCCAACCAAGTAGCGGTCGCGCACTCCCATATCTACAATACGTTCATTGGGGCCACCAGCTGGCCCCAGCAAATCATCCATCACGGCCAACTGCATTAGCTCGCGGATATATGCCTGATCCTCAATGGCTGGCACTTCGGCGATAGTCTTGTGCAATGCCTTAGGAAGAGCCTCCAGAAAATCAGTCCATTGGACACGTCCGACACTGCCGGTGGATGGCGGAGTGAACGATGTTAGACCAATCGAAACCGCTGGTTCGACCAACAACATGCGGTCGAAGTAGATCGTGGTAGCATCCAGATCAGACCTAACCCTCAGTACCCGCCCAACCCGCGTAATATTCCCAGCAGTGTTCAGCACCAACACCCAGTCGTCCTCGACGATGGCTTGATAAAGTGAACGCTCGCCTTTCAATCGTAGTGTATAAGGCACCAGAGTGTGATTAGCAGCGGGATCCAGATCAACAATGATCCATGCATTGGTTGTTGTTGTCATACGCTGATTTCCCTAAATTCTATCTACGATTTTTTCAAGTTTGTCGAGTGATTTACTCTTTTCGATGTACCCAGAATACGCTTCTTGGGCACCATGAATTAGAGTATCGTAGTGAACGATGCGACTGCCTGGAGAGATGGAGGTCATTGACGACTTCAGGCGCTCAGGATTAGACGACTCCTCATCCACCGTCTTGCCCAACACAAAAATCACCTCTATATCAGGGGTTGACTGATTTTGCTCTCGTAAAATCTTTGTCAATTTATCAACATAGGTTTGACCTTGCTCGACCAGTTCGAGCAGGCCCATCTTGCGGCCAACTTTCTTGAGTTCGACGATGACGTGCTTGCCCGCATTGGTTCTATATGCTATGTCAACGCGACCTAAGCGTTCTTTTTCGGTCATGTCATCAATTATCACTCCGGCTTCTAGCAGACGCGATTCCATGATTGGGCTATCTGTTGCCCTTTCCCACGCGGGATCTAACAACCAAAGGTGGTCAAACAAATATTGTTGTAGCACTCGCTCTTTTGCGTCCGCATCAACAATGTTCTGGAAGTCGCGAATCGCATCAAGACGCGATTTAACTATATCCCTGTAGAGAGAAGCTTCCAGTGAATCTCTATCGGCAAGGACCGCCAATAATCGTTCTGCACTTTCAATACTGGTAACAAATTCCTCGGTAGACCCACGAAGCTTCATTCGCTCAAAGGCCAAAATCCCATGCCGATACATGAGTTTCCTGTCTTCTTCCTCATCCACCGGTAGCGCACTAAGTTTGGCAATCAACGTCTCAGCGCTTTTTTTGTAACCATCGGGTAGCGTATCAAGCCATTCTGCGAGTGCGGGCGAAGTCTCTTTGGCTTTCTCGACCTCATGTTTCTTGCGCCACTCCGTCCAGCGCTTCTCGACCTGCGTCAGACGTGATTTCAGGAACGCGATTAGCTGCCCATATCTGGGGTCATCCTCCTGAACACGTTGGCGATCGCTGGTGGCGATATCTGGCGCGTCATCGGCGTCAAGAAAATCCGCTTCGATCTGCCCGGTGAGGTATTTGGTATAGAGTCGGCCATCATTCAGTTTGTCGAGGATATTTTCATGGAATAGCCGACCGCGAGCGAACACGACAATGCCGTTGAGGTTACCGGCATCCTCACTGTCGAGTTGCTTCGGAAATCTAGCAGTGCCGATCCAGCCGCTAACCTTCCATCCGGTGTCCCATGTATCAAAACGATTCGGGAGCGATTCCTGCTCCAGCAGTTGGGTAGCGGGAGTCAGGTCGAGCGGGTCATCACCAAATTGCCAGAGAAACTGGACCATCGGCAAGTCACCACGATCAGACGACGTGATGGCCTTCCCATCCAGATCTATTTTGAATCCATGCGCCTCCCCGATCACGGAGAAGCGGCGAGCCAGACGCTTGCGTAAGGCCGCCGCTCCACGCCCTAGCCGCTGCCGTTTGATGTCGTGCAAAACAATCCGTGTGCCCTGCGACACACGGATTTTTTCAGTAGGTAAGGATTCCGGACTGTAGAACGGCTCCTTTTTCTGGACGGATTCGTGGATTCCATCCACGGTCATACGAAGGCCATGTGCTTCGCCATCTTTGGCAGACTCGACCTCAATGACGTTGGCGATCGAGAATAGCGAGAGTTTCCCCAGCCCTTTGCGTCCCATCACCGGTCGCCCCTTAGCGGTCGTCTTGCCATGCTCGACATCTTCATCACGCCGCCGGTAACCGACTCGCAGGTACTTACCGTTCATATCGTCGACCGACATACCGATGCCGTCATCGACGATCTCAATCCAATTGCCGTCCGGATCAATCTTTATGTCGACGGTCTCGGCATCAGCATCCCAGGCGTTCGCGACGGCCTCAGTCAGTACCGCAGCGATGTTGCTGTAGAGGTTGATCCCGAGGTGATCAAGCACGTTCAGGTCGACCGTCATTTTGTATGTATCTGTCATATGCTCCCCATCAATCATCAAACGCGCCAACGCCATCAGGATTTATGCCCGCTTTGAGCATCTCGAATTCTTTCAAAAATTGATCCACTGCTTCGCGTGCTATGTCTGGAACCGTGTCCGACTTTCGCAGGTCTATCAAACGTTGCGCACAGACTTCCGTATCCAAGTACCGCTCCAACCACGCCGGATTCAAGCGCGGTTGAGGGCACACGGCCCAATCACCCATCGTCTGCGATCGTGTTTGCGAGCAGAACTTCGGCAGGAATGTCAGCAGAGCATCATTTGATGAAGTTGCCGCTTCACACCATGACCTTGCCTCGGCAGGATCGCCCCAGAGGCACCATGCGCCAATAAACGAACCAGTTGCGAATGCGCCAGCAATTCGCTCTGACTAAGCTTGGTTTTCAAGCCGTAAAGCCAGCAGGCTTTCAGATCATCAAGTGTGGTTGTGTCAACGAACGCCTCTTCGCCATTCCCCGCATACTTTTTAACCTCGTCGGAGAGTGCCGCGATCAAATAGCGCTGCACTCCGAGGGCACGCCCTTGGTCTATCGCAGTCTTGAGCAGCTCATGCCGCTGAGCTCGGTCGACGCGTTTGAGAAGGTGATAAACCACGCGTGTTACGCGTGATTCGTTGCCAAAATCGAAGGAGCCGTGTTCATCACTGTCTAGTACAAGCGAGTCGCCCATATCAAGGAGCACATTGATGAACACCGGAATGTGCGTATCGGGGATGTCCTCTTCAACGTGATCCATGAGTCGTTCAAGTAGCGCTCGTGCTTTTGACAGACCATCAGGGCGTTTTTCGCTCGTGGCTTGAATCAGCGCGTCGCCCAATGCGGCAGGCGCTTCTGCCAAGCTCAAAAGCGCCAGCATTTCGCTGCGTCGGACAGCGCCAGGAGGAACGGTCATTCGAAAGTAAGTGGGAAACACGTCGGGGTGGCAGGCGCGCAAACTCCTCCGCCATTGCGCCAACCAATCGGCTCCGTAGCCCATTTGTCCAACTTTCGGGAAAATGCGCTCAAGTAGATCTCTTGTGCTGGATCGTAGCGGCTCTGGTAGTGCTTGTGCCCATTGTTCATGAAAGGCTGCTTTGGCCTTTTGATCACCGTCATACCTGCTCTCACGAGTATGGCCAGAAAACTGGTCCTGATTTGTGCGAATGACGCCATAAAGTCCGGGCAGGAAAACACGAAGTGCCTCAAGTGCAATGAAATCCACTGGATTAACCTCTCCACGTACCGCTGGATAGGTTACTGACAATGTATTCGTGAAACGGACGACATCACGCGGCACCTGAATCAGAGGATCAATGCCGTCGTGGAAGACATTCGTCCAATAGGACTGATCGAAAAGACCGTCTGGGGTGTCACCGAGAATCTCATCAAGGCGTTTGAACAAAGCGGCCCGTAGAGCCACTCGGTCGACTGGGGGTAACTCAAACGGTACCTGAATAATCTTCTCCAGATACCGCTCGCCAGGCATACCACTTTGTTGCTCAATAGCCTGCGCGGCGACTTCACGATCGAAGGCGAGCAGGTAGACTACATTGGGAAAGTCACCCAATGCCTTAATGACAGTAAATAGCTGACGGGTCTCTTCTGGAGTAAGACGGTCAATATCATCGACTACAACCAAAATTCGCCTCCCAGCCTCCCGCAATATTGAGCTGATTTTAGACTTAAGAGCGGGAACGTCTTTAGGCTTACTCCTGGTAACCATCCCGACCAGTTTTCCGATCTTACTTCCTGCGCCACCGGTCATGCCACTTAAGTCGATTAGTCCACCAACGCCCTCGGCAAAATCACCCAACAGTTCTCCCAGTTTTTTGAACTTCTCGCTTTTGGCGGGCAGTACAGCCTGTAGTTGACCAAGAAAAGCACGAGCGAGGTTTTCTTGTCCAGAGAACCACCAAGGATTGAAAGTCACAATTATGAGCTGTTCAGTCTCGGATCGATGCTCCAGGAAGTGTCGCACATAGCTCAGTACCGTGGACTTACCCGACCCCCAAGGACCATAGAGAGCCAGCACCAAGCCATCATTGCCCGGGTAGCGACAAATACTATTGGCAAGGCTTTCGGCAAAAGGAGCATGCCCAAATAGATCGTCTTGGGGATTGGAGCTCGGGCGGTCGGCAGACAGCGCGGTCATCCATTATCTCCGGAAAATAAATCCTTTTGAGGTACAGGTGATGCAGCTTTCGAACGGCGTCCGCGTTTGGCTGGACCAGGTGCAGCGGCCTGCGCCTGCGAAAATTTCTCAAAGCGCTGGCGGTTTAAAACCGTTAGACGATGCATCAGCTCAGCGGTTACGACTTCCGATAGTGCCCAACGCCAAGGATCATTAACAGAGCCTCCGGCAAATTCCCGAAAGTCATAGGTGATTTTAATATCCGTCCAGCCATAAGCCGCAGCAACTTGAGCATCAACGGTAGCCAGTAGATTCCTTAACTCAACAGCTATGGTGTCGATATTGGTGGGGGTATGCACCGCATTCATGACATCAGTAAGCCCGCATTTATTTTCGGAGCTGTACTGGACTGCCAACTTATTGAAGACAGCTGCGGCAGATTTCCCCTCATCCGAAACCTCAAGTGTCGGCAACGGATATTTGCTAACTGATTCGGTAATAGAAAGCCGAAGCCGTCCCTCAAGCTTCCCACCAGAGAATGCCTGGAGCCACCCCCTGAAGAAACTGCTTAGGCAGATTGTATAAATATCTGGCGACTCTCCTCAATTAGCAAGACCTGATTCGTGTAAATCCAATCAGAAGGCGCGGGCATGCATATCGGATACTTTGTAACCTTTGAGAACGCGACGAAGGTTTCCTGCCTGCGAAGTCGTCGCATCAACTCTGCACGGTGATTCCAGAATTGCCACCACCGATCAACTAGCCCTTTGTAGCTCTTGAGTGCCGCAATAGTGCGGGTTGGAAGACCTTCTTCCATCAAAAAGAGATAAGCCTCTGGCCAAGTGCTTCGAACTTCATCCAAATTGCGATCTGCAATGTCGAGAGCCCACCGTTCAATCCGGTTGAGGGCCGAGCTTGTGATGTCGTCCCCTGTTATGTATGGCCGAAGCAAGGAGTTGGTCTCGCTTCTCAAGCGCTCAAACCAAGGACTTTCGCTAGTTATTACAAATGCAAGTCCTTTGCTGTTATCGACCCCGGCGAATGAAAACATACCGTTCGGAAGCTTCTTTGGCTCCCACACGTCACCAAATTCCGGCTCAAGCCGTGAGCCGATGCGAGGGCAATCAGCGCCATCTGCATTTCGTACTCCGTTCCAGTCGCCCTTACGGAAACACACAATGGCAATGTCTACGGCAGCAGTTCCGGGCCATGGCATGGCTTTGCGGGCGAAGTAGATCTCACCTTGCTGTGCAACAACGCCAAGGCCTACCGTGATTGCACTGCCCTCAGCTATGTTGCTTGTGGCGAGTAAGCCGTAACAGCCCTCTTGACGAATCAGATCAACTGCTCGGCGATGGAAAACGACACACAAATCCACTTTCCCTGGCGGAGAACCAAGGATCATTTGACATTGCCATTGCAATTTATCGCCAAGCGTTCCTTTCCAGAGACGATTGCCGATAAATGGCGGGTTTCCCACGAACACATCGAAACCTGAGCGCTCACTTACGAACACCTCAGGGAATTCCAATGGCCAATGAAAAGGACGACGGCGTGACTGTTCAGGCGTCAAGTCGTTAAACAAAGTACGGCAAATACGATTCGCAATTGATTGAGTTGCTTCAATGCTTCCATCAACTGCCTGGCCTGCCAGAATGGTGAGCGACGCAAGATCGTTCTCGATTGCAGACACATTGCCCCCGGAAGCCAATACGTCTCCAATAAACGCATCGGCAATCCACTCGGGAACTTCAAGACGAGTACGGGATTCGGCATCCAGTCGTGCCATAGCTTCTACATCACGAATATCTCTGATCGGCACGGCACGTAACTGCTGTCGCAACTCAATCGCTGTTTTAACCGCATTCTCGATATTTTGCCCAAACAAACGCTGCTGACCTTTACCTGTTGGCGACATCGTGAGCTCAGTTAACTGATCCAGTCGATGAATCCCGAGTAAGCTGTCGCCGCAGCGCAAGTTATGATCAAGAAAGCCAAACGGACGGCCTTTGGCCAGCGTTATCAACCAGATCGAGAGTTTGGCGAGTTCGACCGCCAGCGGGTTCAGATCTACGCCGTACAGACAACGCTCGGCGATTAGTCGACGCGCGATCACCGTTCGGGCTTCGCTGTCGCAAGGCAGGGGTTCTTTGGCAGCTCCTGCTTCCAGAACTTCACCATCTACGCTCACGGTTTTGCCCGTAGCCTCGACCTGTGACCACGCTTCGACTAGGCGTTCAGACAGCCAGCGGCATACTTGCACCAGGAATGCACCCGAGCCCATGGCTGGGTCGCAAATCTTGAGGTCGAGTAGTTCGGCGGGTGATTTCAGTGCCCATTGCTCGCGTGGAGTTCCTTCAGCAGGACCAACATAAGCCACTGGCGTAAGCGTCTCTGTGACGATGGCTTCGGTCAGGGATTTCGGAGTGTAGTGGGTACCGGTTTCACGCCTGTCGGAACCGGTGGTGACGATAAAAGCACCAGTGGGATAGACCAGCGGGTAGCCCCATGGATCGGTCCGAAGTAGATGAGCGTAGGGTTTGACGTGGTCACGCAGCTTGGTATCGCCTTGGCAAGCGGTTAGCAGGCGATCCGCCAACGTGTCGTCGATAGTTTTATTTAAAGTGGTTTTGATCTTAGTTACTTTGCTTCCTGAACGCTCTTTCAATACCCCAGCCAACTGCTCAGCACCATCCAAACGAGCCGAATCTAACTCGGCCAGCTTGACCCAAGGTGATTTAGCCCCCTTGGTGGCATCCAGTTCCAGGGTAACGTCATCGGTACGTTTGACTGTGCGCTCAAGCAGACCTTCGTACACATAGCCGATCTGTTCAACATCCAGCGCACGATATGACAAAGTGCGCCCTTGGAATTGCTGAATAGCCTCCAACAGCAACAGCACAGTGCGATTGTCAATGGGCAGTGGTGTGGAAGCATCTATGCGCCAGTTCGAACCCTTGGCCCTTCCCTCAAGGAAGGCGAAGCGATCAGGGTCAAACAGTGAGCCGCCCAGCGCAGGCAGCCGGATATTTTCGTGCTCAATACCGCCGAATACGGCGCGGAAGATCGCCAGCAGGCGCGACCAGGCATCCCAGCGGCGCTCCAGAATTTCCTCGGACTCTTTACGCAACTGCATACGCAAGGTGGAGAGCGCGTAGTTGGCTTCGTAGCGCTCGTCGCCCATCAACAGCAGGCCTCGCTCCTCGGCAGAGAGCAGAAACACCAAGCGCATCATTACCGTCAGCGCGGCCTCATACAACTCAGTTTCTTTGACGTCGTGCAGCAGCTCTCGATTGCGGTCTTGGTCGGCTTTATCAAGGGTTTGAACCAAAACTTCGACGGCGCGGCGGACTTGCTCTCCAAGGGCGTCGGTGACCTCATCCTGAAACTTCAGGGAGCGATCGAACAGTTCGGGCAGTTGTTCGGATTCATCGACAAAGAAACGACGAATGCCGAGCAGGTGCACGAATGCCTGCAGGGTGATGGGCTCTTGGCTCCAGATGCGGGCATACCAACTGGCAAAAGTGGTGACGGCACCCACCGGGGCATCTACCAGCATCCAACGCTCGCCGTTGGTCACAAGGCCAAGTCGACAACCGAGTGAGCGGCACAACTGAACCATGCGATCGGCAGGCGTGGCGGCCCAGCCGTCTTGCTTTAGGGTGGCATCAAGATCGATATGCTGCGCATAGGTTTGGATCAGCAGCAATGGCTTGTTAGCGCGTTGCTCGTCGACTACTGCAAGATCAGGCGACAGAGTCACGCCGTGTTCGGGTAAGTTGGCTTTGAGGTTAGAGGCGCACCAGTCGGCGCGCTTGAGCACGTCACCTTTGCCATCTTCATCAAGCTCAAGGCCACGGGACAGCACCTCGTCGATCCAGGCCACGTGCAACTCAGCGAATTGTGCGTCTTCAAGCTCTAGCGCTTCGCGCCATTCCTCGTAGGCTTGGCGCAGACGTTTGCGCTTGGTGGCATCAAGTTCTTCCAGCCTTGTGGAAAGGCTTCTTTCAGAACGGGAACGGCGAGGAAAGGACCGGAGATTTCGATTAGCGATAGCCAATCGTGATAATTGTCGTAACTCATGCGGCACCCCCCTGAATAAAGAATTCTGGCACCAGAAAAATCACAGCAACCGGGAAAGTACGATCATTGAGTTTGGCGTAGCGAGTTTCGATTGCTTCAGCCTCCTGCTGGCGCTCTGCCGGAATACGAGCAAGGCGCGTTTCCAGTGCGACGGTATCTCGCCTAAGCTGCGCTCGCTCATCTTCTGAGAACAAGGAAAGCTGTGAGGGTTGTTGATCTTTATTCAGCTCGGTCCGGATAGCTTTTTCCAGCTCATCCAGAACAGCGCTGATATCTTGCACTTCCTGTTGCTTGCGTGACTGCAGAGTGTTGGTGAGAAACTTCAAGCGATCCTTCGATCGAGCATCAACCGTTTGCAAGATGGAGCTTTGCGCACGATCGAAACGCACACGGACGGCATCAAACATAGAGTCTTCAGCTTTAATTGGCTTGGCCTGATCAAGCCATTGCTGAACTTTGGTGACGCCATCTTCGCGGCGAAAAGATTTGTCGCCCAGATAACCGCCGGCCACCGTCAGTTCTTCATGAAGGCGATGATGATTACCACCGGTGACGACCAGTCGCGATATAACGACCACGGCAGGTCCGTCAATCAGCGCATCAGGCACCGAACGCACGGTGACGCGGTGCAGCTTCTTCACGTCGTCTTGTGCCCAGACCTCGGCGCGTAGCAAACGCAAGCACATCTGCACCAGTCGGTGGTTCAGGTGAACCAGCACCACGTCGTCACGCCCGGTGGCGACAGCGTGATCGAAGGTGATAGGCCGGATTTGCAGTGTGTGGGGGTGACGCAGTCCCTCAAGGCAGCGAGCCCACGAGCCCGACAACGCGGGCATCTTGAATACAGTTCCTGCTGGAACATCAGCCAAGTGAAAGGGCTCAAGCGGTGGTCGGCCTGCCAACACAAGGCCCGTCTTGACCGCCATCAAGATGTGCTCTGGTGTGAGGTGGAAATCCTGCTGTGTGGTCAGAAGTCGTTCGTGCAGCTTGGCGACCCGGTCTTTCAGTTCGCGCTCGGCGCGTACAAAGCGTCTAGCTTTGGCGATCTTGGCTTCGGCGAGACGGGTGTCGAGGTCTTTAAGTGAGCCTTCAATCAAACCCGACATTTGCGGCGCAATGACAGGGTTAACGCTACCCATGTCTGCCCGCATGGATTCGAGTTTGCGCAGCGCTCGGATGATGTCGTCGCCGTGGCCACCAACAGTTGCTTTACCCTGTTCGCCGCCGTCGACGGGGTGCCAAATCAATACTTCCTTTTGCCGCTGACCGTGACGGTCGATACGACCGTTGCGCTGCTCCATTACATTAGGATTGTAAGGGATTTCCAGATGGATGAGGCAGTTACAGTGGTTCTGCAAGTCGATACCTTCGGACGCGGCATCGGTGGCCAGCAGAATACGCACTGCTGAATCTTTGGGCGAAGTCTGGAAGGCCGCTTTGACCTTCTCGCGCGCGTCCTGCGGCATGCCACCATGGAGGATGGCCAATCGATCACCACCGAAACCGTGGCTGGCAAGGTTTTCGTGCATCCACTGATGGGTGGTGCGATACTCCGTGAACAATATGACCCTACGATCATTCCACTGGCCATCAGTCTTGAGATTGGTAGCGAGCCAATCAAGGACAGCCTTGGCTTTGGCATCGACCTGGTTCTTGGCCGTCTGTGCCCACGACCGCAGTTCGCTCAGCATTTGTTTCTGCTCCGCTGTCAGCGGTTGCGCACGGCGCGAAGCTTCTTCAACGGCTTCGGATTGGGCGTTTTCGACCTCGTGGTCATCTGCATAGTCTTCCTCAACCCGTAAGATGGCTTTGCGTAAAATACGCTCGGCCATTGCATCTTTATCTTTGCGTTGGCTGCCATTAGCCAGGCTGGCTATGTGCTTTTCCAATGTGGATGCGAACGCGGCGGGTGAAGAAAAGAGTCGCTTCTTGAGCAGCTGGTTAACGAATGATGTTCCGAACGCATTGCCAACCTTTTTGGCATCCTGCTCGCGGCTCGCGCAGTAGTCGTTCAGCTTTTGGTGAATAGCACGCTCTTGTGCAGAGTATGAGGCCAGCAGCGATTGCAACTTGCGCTGCGCATAGATCGGCTTACCTTCTGCATCGACCAGATCGCTTTTTAGGCGGCGGATCATCACCTGACTCAATTGCTTTTCATCCGGCAGGATGTTGCGGGCGAAACGCTGGTCGTCCAATAACTCCAACAGCGATGTGAAGGATTCGGTATAGCCGTTGTGGGGAGTGGCTGTAAGAAACAGGCGATGCTGAAAGTGTGGACTGATGGAGCGAATGAAGCGCGTGCGCTGGCTCTCCAGTGCGTAATTCGCCCCAGCGGCGGGCGCGATGTTGTGCGCTTCGTCGACGACCAGCATGTCGAACTTGCGCGGGTAGCTTGTATGCGCAGGCAGAACGTCGCGCATGGCGCGCAGCCCTTCACCGCTTTTGACCCAGTCCATGGAAGCGATCAAGCGCGGATGCGACGTCCATGGGCTGGCGTGGATTCCACGCTCTCGACGCAATTGCTTGATGTAGGCCGTGTCGACGACTCGGAACTCTAGGCCGAATTTTTCCAGCATCTCGACGCGCCACTTCTCTTGCAGCGACGCTGGGCAAATGATTAAAACGGTCCTCGCTCGATGGCGCAGGAGCATTTCCTGAATAACTAGACCCGCCTCAATGGTCTTACCCAAACCGACGTCGTCAGCGATAAGTAGGTTAACACGCGCCATATCAATGGCGCGCACAAGAGGATCAAGTTGAAAGTCCTCAATGCTGACTCCGCTCCGGAACGGCGCCTGCAGAAACCCTCGGTCAGCATTGGTGGCGGCACCCCATCGCACTGCATCCAGGAAGGCTTCAAGGGTATCCGAGTCATCCTGGCCTGTGATCGAAGGCAAGCCTGCACGCTCAATGATTTGAGCGCCGGGCTCAATCTCCCAGATAACCTCCAGCTCTTCCCCGAGACCATCCTCATCAATAGATGAGAGGGTAACCAAATTCTGTTGCATTGAAGTTGGTGTAAGTATAGATGAGACGACTTCTGCAACAACCCATTGACGCCTCCTGACTTCGACTAGTTGTCCGGGTTCAGGGCGGGCACGGTAGGCCTGAGTATTATGTGTATTGGGTATTTCCATATAGCGTACCGATATCCTCATCTGTAATTTTTAAGTATCCTTAAAAAGAACGCGCAATAGTTATTGATTTAATTATTGTATTTGTTTTATCTCAGTGATGTGTAATTTGATGCTGCGTGCTATAGCACGGCCAAGCTCAACAGGAACAGCGTTACCAATGAGGCGGCCCAGCATTCTGACACTTACTTCGCCGTTTTTTGGAACAAACACATAGTCACGCGGAAAGCTCTGAATAATCGCCGCTTCTCTCAAGGTGATCGCGCGGTCTTGTTCGGGGTGCCCAAATCGACCATTACCAAATCCATAACATTGAGTTGTCATAGTGGGAGCTGGCTTATCCCACTCCATGCGGCCATATACACTCGGATAGGACTTACCACTTGCTGCGCGATGACAATTAGCAACAAGGTGTTCCGGCCAATCACGCCAGGTCCCACCGGGTTTGGAAACTTTGATGCGCTGTAGGTTTATATCCGATAGGGTTGACGAAACATGCAGCTTATCTCTGGGAGCAGCTTCCCCCGCACTCAGAGAACGCAAGCGACCAATTGCCTGCCGTACTGTTTTGGGTTTTTTGACTGTAGGCTGTATCATTGCAATTTCGCCATGACGCGAAGCCAGTAGAACCATGCGTTTGCGAGTCTGTGGAACTCCGTATTGAGTGCTATCGACCACACCAAACCATACTTTGTAGCCATGTTGCTTTAGAGTATCCACGAAGTCATGAAAAACCTCGTGTTTGGCAACAGTTGGCACGTTCTCCATAGTGATAACATCTGGAAGGATGGCCTTTGCTAGACGGGAAAACTCATATAAAAGACCCCATTTTCCGTCTTTGCCATCAAGCTCATAACGTTGTGCGTAGGTGGAAAAAGGCTGACAAGGCGCACAACCAGCCAAAACCTTTAGGTCAGCATCTCCGAACAAGGCGCTTAAATCGGTTGCAGTAACTTTACTAATATCTTTTTCTACAAACTTGGCGCTGTTGTTAGCCTCATATGGGAAGCGGCAAGCTGGATCCATATCTATTCCAGCGACAACTGGCATGCCTTCAAGCACAAAACCATGTGTCAGCCCACCAGCCCCACAAAACAAATCAACGCAGGATATCTTATTCATTTCAAAAAGCCTTATTTAGTTTCAACCATTGAATAAAGCGATCAAAACTCGTCGTTAGCAAGCCCTTCATTCTTTGCCTCGACCACCATGTTTAGCTGCTCCACCCAACTTCACCTATTCATTAACATCATCAGATTTAACCTTCTAAAGCCGACCGAGTCGATGTGCTGGGATAGCATGATATTCATTTGAAAGAGGGAGATGGGGCAATTTACGAATGGTTACACGGTTTAAGTTCCCAGTAAACCTAAACAGCCATTTTTTAGAAGGAACGAGACAACCAGCCTGATTAAGTGCCACCTGAACTAAACTTAGATGCATTTAAAGCTGAGCTTTATATATTTTTACGAGCCAATCCCAACTCTAACGGAATCAGGACTGGCAACTCACTCATTCAGGCACGTCCTCCTTCCACCACACAGAGCGATTGAGCCGCTCGTGTCACAGCCGTGTACAACCAACGCAATCCAGTATCCTCGCACATCCTGACGCCGCTGATATCAATGATAACCTGATCCCATTCCCCGCCCTGGGCTTTATGGCAAGTTAAGGCATAACCAAACTTCACCTGCAGAGCATTGTAGTAAGGATCTTCCATCATTAGCTGGTGGTACTCATCGCTATCTGGATCTTGGTATGGGTAACGTTGGTGGAAATACCTTACCATAGCGGTCTGTTCATCATCGCTAAGATCGCGATTCTTTGCAAAAAGCAGGTTTTCCAGAATGAGACACTCAATGCCCTGCCCCAAAATCATGTCAGTCTGGAAAACGACCAGCCTAAATTTAAGCTCCACCTCTGTTCCGTCGGAAAGCACCACCACTTTTATGATGGGCTTCAAAGCAGCTGACTTCAGCATGATGATGTCACCATTGCTAACACCAAGCTTCGCAGAGTTTCTTGTCACCAGCAGCTGATCACCTGATTTAACAGCACGCCAACCATTACCCCACAGCCTGTGACGCACAGCCACATTGTACTTCAGCGCTTTTTCATTGCTGTAAACAACGGCTGCCGAGGATTGCAACATGTTAATATTACTTACAATGATACTCACAGCATCGATCTGATCCGCTACCAGGATGTCGTTATTGTTAGATTCAATGTTTATAGCGTTACCAGTTGGCTCAAATATTTCTTTTCGGATGCTATTTGCAAGATCAAGGATTCCGCTCTTCGCAGCCTGTCGCATGACCATCGTCAGCTCATAACGCTGCACGTTCATATTGAAGCGCTTCTGCAGGTACTCAGGCGATAATGCTGGTGAGTTCTCTGAACCCACAGGTGATAACTGCGCCAAGTCACCAACAAACATCAGCTTGATTGGACGCTGTCCTGGATTATTTTCCTGAACACGATTAAGAAAGTAGACCAAATCACTCAGCAGTCTTCCGGACCCAAAGCGCATGGTGTTTTGGGGTATTTTCATATCACCAACCATCGATGCTTCATCCACTATCACTAAGTCGAAGGAGTCACCCTGCTTCTTGATTGGGAAATGCATTTGTAGAGCACTTTGCCCATATTCAGCGCGTGTTTCATCCAAAGACATCTCTGCCAGGTAGTAAATGGCTCCATGCAAGGTACTAACAAGTAAAGGCCCCATATCGACCGGCAGCATCTTATTCAGCTTGCTTTGTAGTATTCGAGCTGCCCGGCCCGTCGGCGCTACCATCATGCAGCCTAAGCCCATTCCGCGTAAAAGCTCGATAATTTTAGCTACCAGAGTGGTCTTGCCAGTACCGGCACTGCCACACAAAATGAAGGCATCCTGCTCTGGATCTTTCATAAACTGTTTAATCGCATCAATAGCTGTTTTTTGGTCTGCATTCAGCTCAAAATCTTTACTCATCTGCTGTATTTCCTGTACGTAGCTAAACGCCAACCTTGGGTGTTGCTCCCCAATGCCACCGCTGTCATATTGATTAGTATTGGTGTAGTAGTGCTTCAATGAAGCACTACCTGATTTGAGATGCTCTACACAGGTCTTTCACATGTATCTGTGTGAGCTCAAATCTGACCGGAGTCGATCATTTCCAATAAGCCCTGTATGCCAAACCCTGAAACCTCTTTATTACGTGAGGTCCAGCGACCGGTTCCAGGCCAGAAATCGATTAACTGGTAATTCCCGGCAACCATTAGGTGAACGCCTTCATTGTGACTCCAGTAGGCAATTCCATGACGCTCCAATAGGTGGCGAGCATTATCACGATTAAAGTGACGCGCTCTTTTTTTAGCAGTAAGTTTTGGGGGGTGTTCGCTTTCGTTGAATAGATCGTCTGACATGGCACTTCTCCTGGGGATACTGGATTCTTTCCATGTATTGATGCGAACGTCCTTGTCCGTATCATGTGTCAGACCCGTAAAAAATTACTGCAATGACGGCTACCTCATGGGATGCGTAGGACCAAGCTTTAGCACTTCAACTTCTTTTTAGTGCACGGCTAGCTGACTTCAGCCGATCAGGACTATCCACCACCCAAATCAATAAGGTGCGTGCTGCACCACTAGGCCTTCGCTTCCCCTGCTCCCACTCACCCAGTGTTCGTGGACTAATATCCAGACACCTCGCAAATTTTGCCTGAGTCAGCCTAAGCGATTTGCGTATCTCTATGGCTGCAGCAACGACAGGATCAATATGGGGTTGATCAGCATGCTCATCGCATTGCCGTGATTGATCTGTCCAAAGATGCGCATTACCCTGCTTTTTCGACGGCTGTGACGGATTTTTTACAATGGGTGGCATAGTGAACTGTGTTGACTGTAATGCAGTCCTTCCGTTGTTCAGTAGCACCTCAGGATGATTTTGCTCGTACTCATGCTTCCAGCGGTCTGATATATATTGATATGCATCTGACATATTTATCACTCCTACTTAGTTTTTTATTCATGGCAAGTGCCATAGCATGTGTAGGAGTTGACCGATGGCTATTACAGGGGAACCTGAGAGCCGCCAAAGGTCTGAATACCTTGGCCGAAGCACTTAGTGTGCACTTTGCATAAATAGCTGCTTCTAAAAAACAAAGCCGGTAACGCAGCAAATTGTTCTTTTGCTTAAGCAAATAGACCGCATTCTTGGTACATGTACAACCCGGTGTGCAGATCAGCTGGAATCTTTAAGGCTGAATTCCAAGCACCCTGGATCATCTTCATCAAGCTGCCAGACTGTGCGTGATACTCACCCAGGCTGTGAAAGACATCCTGGTTGAATAGCAGGAGTAGATGAAAGTGCGGTACGCCAGAGGTCTTTTGCTCGCGTGCCCAAATCCACATCACTTTGCAGGGGTAGGTACGCTTGCTTTGAACTTTTCGCCGATTCAGGTATGCAGCAATACGTGCATCCAGGGCATCTTTAAAGTCCTGCATGATACGATTACTGTGAACGACTGAAGGCTTGTCAAATGGGCAATGCAGGTCAATACGCACAGCCATCACTCTGGGCGTGTGCTGGGTGTAATGCATGAGTACACTCCATAGCTTTTCCAGGTACTGCTTCACTAAAGGCTGATCGGTTGTGCATTGCACGTTCAACCCCTGATACTCTGATAATAGCCAGTAGTTGAGGTTGTGGTTTTCAGGGATGTACTTCAGGTGCATGGGGGGTACTCCTATTCGGTAGCTCCCTAACTGTGAGGCATAGCGACTCATTAGGTATCTTTTGATCCTATTTAATGCCTATAGTATGAAGAACTTGGCAGTGTTAAATGCCTAAGGAAGGGGGAAGGGTTTTATATTATTATACAGGCACGAAAAATCATCGTTTGACTGTACTTTGCCCTTACTTCCCGGCATTTCAGCTGCATCACAGCTAGGGTAATCTAGAAAAGTGTGACTGATAAAAAACTGCTGAAGCACTTCAGCAGATAGATGGGATGTTTAGATGGATGGCCTCTGCGGCAGCTCCCGCTCGTTGAAGCGTTGCTGAATCCACTGCTGCACCTCTTCTTCGCTCCAGGCTACGGATCGTTGACTGATGCGTATTGATTTTGGGAAGGATCCAGCATCAATTTTACGGTATAAGCTTGAGCGTGAAAGCCCGGTGGCATTGATAACAGCAGGTAGTCTTAATAGTTTCATGATTTTTGCTCCATCGCAGATTAACTCATGCCATGTCGCAACCCAGTAAGAAATTACTGTAGACGTCCTGGAATCTGATTTAAAAAAATTTCAGCCATATATCACTACCCTGAGAACAGCACTGACTGTCCTTGTGAGCATTATTGCTCGCTAACGCTGATAATTCAGGAGATAAATATATGTCTATCCAATGCCCGTCATGCGGGTCAACTCAGATTATGTCACGCCACCTGGGGCGTAAGGTTGCTGCAACGGCAGGGGGTGTTGCCGGAACGGCTAGTGGCGTCGCTGGCGCTGCCTCTGGAGCTAAGGCTGGTGCTGCTGTGGGTTTTGTTGGAGGACCGTTGGCGTCGCCTTAGGGTCGCTATCAGGTGCCATCATTGGGGGCTTGATCGGGTGTGTCACTGGCAGCTTAGCTGGCTCCAAAATTGGTGATAGCCTGGATGAGCGTGTGCTGGATAACTGCGTCTGTGCTGATTGTGGTGAAACCTTCCGTATAGAGTAGTCAACACCTACCCAGCTGATTCATCCTCATACCACCCTATTCATTTATTGCTTAACACCCTCACAAGTACAGCCTGGCATTAGCTGGGCTTTATACCGTCTGCTTAGGCGACCGTCCGCATTTAAACCCTCAAACCCCTAGATTTCATGGAGGCTCATCATGCTCAAAGGTCTAGCTATTACTCCGCCGATTCTCGGTCGCATCACCATTGGCAAGGTGGTCGAAAAAGACGGCAAACGCTTACCGCAAAAAGACGATCAGTTTACCCTGACATCCCAGATACAAACCCGCAACGGCTGGTTACCACATCCCTTGGATGAACAGCTGCGCGAAACCCAGCAAGGCAAACTGCGGCGTATCCCGATCCGGTTTTTATTCAATGATCCTAGTCTGAACCTGCGTGCTGAATATACGCTGTTTGATCGCAAAACGGCACGACCACTCTGTGTTGGAGATGGGGTGCAATGCCGTCGCCGATCAAAAGGTGAAATGCAAACCTTGCCCTGCCCTGGACCTGATGTGTGTGAGTTGGCTCAGGGTGGGCAATGTAAGCCCTATGCCCGCCTGAATGCACTGATTGGCACAGAAGATCCCCTTGGGACCTTTATTTTCAGAACAGCCGGGTTTAATTCTATTCGTACCCTAGCCGCACGACTAGCCTACTTTCAGGCCATATCAAATAACCAGTTGGCATGTCTGCCGCTGGAGTTACGCTTACGTGGCAAGTCCACACGTCAAAGCCATGGCACACCGATCTACTATGTCGATATCACCCTGCGTGAAGACATGGATCTGGAGGCTACCTTGGCAAGTGCTCAGCAAATGACCCAAGACCGTCAGGCGGTTGGATTTGACCAGGTGGCATTGGATAAGGCGGCTCAGCAAGGATTTGCCAATGGAGATTTTGAAGAGCAGGAAGAGGATGCCCCTGCCATCGTGGAAGAGTTCTATCCAGATCAAAGCGCAGCGTCTACTACTACGCAGGTATCAGGGGTTCGACATAAACGCAGTAATTCTACTAACACGCTGACTCAAAAACTCACCGACAAATCTAACCAGCTCAGCGTAACTCATACTTAAACCACCTCCACAAATTTTCCAATCAACAATCAACCTGAAAACAACGCCCCTGATGGATCTTTTCCACAGGGGCTTTTTTATGCCCTTTTCACCCAGGAGAAAGACACAGGGATGCATACTTTATCAAGAGAGCAACTTAACACCCTAGCGCCAGCTATTTTTGCTACTGCACCCGATCAAGCGGTATCAGATCGCTATGGCTTTGTGCCCACCTGTGCAGTCGTGGATGCCCTGCAAGGGGAAGGCTGGTTTCCGGTGCGTGCACAGCAAACCCGTGTCAGAGATCCCCAGCAACGCGATACAACTCGCCATATGGTCAGGTTTCGTCAAGATCCCGCCAGACAAATCCATGTCGGTGACAGCGTGGCTGAATTGGTATTAACCAACAGCCATAACCGAACAGCCGCCTATCAGCTGGATCTAGGTCTGTTCAGGTTGGTTTGCAGTAACGGCATGGTGACCCCTGTAGGCGATATGGGTGGTATCCGTGTACGCCATGGCAACAAGGTCGTCGATCAGATTCTCGAAGGTTCTTTGGCCTTGATTGATGAAGCCCCGTCTATCGCTGAAAGTGTTGAGCGGTTTCAAGCAATGCGCTTGACCGAAGCCGAATCCCAGCTATACGCACAATCAGCTCTGACCCTGCGCTACGGGGAAGACTGGAAGGAACTCAGCCCGGTGACACCGGAGGCCATTCTGCAAGCACGCAGGCCTGAAGACCGTGATGGCAATCTCTGGCGTGTGTTTAACCGGACCCAAGAAAACCTGATGAAAGGTGGACTATCTGGTCGCTCTGCAACAGGCCGTCATACCCGCACCCGTGCCATTCGCTCCGTTACCGAGGATGTGCGCCTTAACCGTGCCCTTTGGCAGCTGACTGAGCACTTTGCCCTACTCAAATCCGGGTCCATCGCCGCCTGATTAAGACCAGGCTCAGATCCTACCCACATTCCGTAAAAATAATGGAGCCATTCAATGAACATTACCAATTTACGTGCCGGTGAAATACCTGGCACTTACATCGTCACAGAACCCGTGACTGAAACTGAACTGATGCGCTTGGCTAAACTACTGGCTAAGCGTCGTTTAGCTCGCGGACGTAAAGTCGGCTCACCAGATGAAGTACACCGCTGCCTACAAACCCTGCTGATGGACTATGAGCATGAAGTGTTTGGGGTGTTGATGCTGGATAACCGTCACCGGATTATCCAGTTTGCCGAGATGTTTCGGGGCACCATCAATAGCGCCAGCGTCTACCCACGTGAAGTAGTGAAAGAGGCCTTAGCCAATAATGCTGCTGCCGTGATACTGGTGCACAACCACCCTTCGGGCGAACCTGAACCCAGCCAGGCAGACCGGCAGATTACCGATCGTATCAAGCTGGCGCTCGATACTGTTGATGTCAGAGTGCTGGATCATGTGGTGGTTGGGCATGAGGGGACTGTATCGTTTGCAGAGCGGGGTTGGGTTTAAAGTTGTGACACCTACAGTATGAATTATGAGCTCTCTACTGAAATGTAGGGGGCAAATTCAATTTTTTCGTATTAATCACCTGCGAGTCCTTTTCAACTACATCAATTGGGTTTAGTGGTTGGTATCCAACAAAAACAGGGTTGCCAAGGTTCCTAGCTTTTTGTTTTATCGCTTCATCAATGAAGCAAAATGAGCAGCGCAGATCTACAGTTAACTCCTCGTGTTCTTCATAGTAAATCCTATGATTTTTAGATACTTGTTCGATACATTTGTAGTTAGCTGAAGATTTACCAGTAGTGCTTGTAGGCAGAAGTTCAGCAGCAAACGCATATCTAGGCCTGCTGTAAATATAACCAACCGGAAGTACAACCAAGTCATAGTCACCGACATCTAGCTTATACTCTTCTAATATTTTCAGGATTCGCCTATAGATTTCTTTAGAGCGGAGTGTTGCTATGGATGCTATAGCCTTTAACCTTTCTTTGCACAGCTCTAGCGATTTATAGTCTGTAGTGGTCAAGTAAAACTGGCCACCGGTTTATAGTTAATCCAGTACTGTTCTTCTGCCTGATTCGGACTCACTCCATTATTATGCTGGTGTGGTCGAAGCTGGCTATAATACCCGATTAAATACTTCACTACGTGATGCTGAGCCTGAACGAATGAACGGTAGCCGTAGGTAGGCACCCATTCAATTTTCAAGCTTCTAAAAAAGCGCTCCATTGGAGCATTATCCCAGCAGTTACCGCGTCGGCTTAGGCTTTGCTTTATCTGGTACTTCCAGAGCGTCTGACGGAATTTACGGCTCGTATAATGGCTACCTTGGTCACTATGAAACATCACTCCTTTGGGTCGTCCACGGCTCTCATACGCCATTTTTAGTGCATTGCTGGTAAGCTCACTGTCTGGCGATAGCGACATCGCCCAGCCCACTGGCTTGCGTGCAAATAGGTCCATCACAACCGCTAAATAAGCCCAGCGACTGCCTGTCCATATGTACGTGACATCGCCACACCAGACATGGTTCGGCGCATCAACGTCAAACTGGCGGTCTAAATAATTTGGTATCTCAACATGTTCATTACCTGTTTTCTTATATGTATGACCGGGTACCTGGCAACTAGTAAGCCCAAGCTTTTTCATCAAGCGTCCGGCTCGATAGCGGCTTAGTGGCACGTTCTGATTGGTTGCCATTTCCGCAATGCTACGTGCACCCGCAGAGCCTTCGCTCGCGCGAAAGAGTTCTCTAACGACGGCCTGTTCTGCGGTCTTTTTCGCACATGCAGGCTTTTTTGAACATTGTCTCCAGTACTTGAAGCTGCTGCGGTGCACGCCAAACACCTCACACAGCTTCGTTACCGGATAGCTCGTCTTGAGTTTCTCGATTATCGAGAATTGTTCAGAGAGTCCGACATCAAGAGAGCGGTAGCCTTTTTTAATATATCTTTTTCCATTTCAACTTCGCGGATGCGTTTCTCAAGCTCGCGTATTCTTAGTTGATCTGGCGTCATGGGTGTTGCTTTTGGACTCTCACCACTACGTTCTTTCCGTAGCTGGCGAACCCATTTATCCATCGTCGAATGTCCGACATTCATGGCTTCAGCCGCATCTCTAATAGAGTAATTTTGGTCGACTACCAGCTGTGCTGATTCGAGTCTAAATTCAGGGCTGAAATTACGCTTTGGTCTTCTGGTCATGTTGTCACCTAATCATATCTTGGTGCATGATAGCACCTCTAATTAGGTGGCCAAATTAACTATGCCACTACAGTCATCATCTAACTCAACTGCTAAGCCTATTTGGATACTCTGGTACAAATTTATATCCGATAGTTCTAATGTATTGTTATTCAATTTAGTCCAGTGCTTATTAAGCACCTCTGTTGCTAATCTACTGATTAGACCTTCTAGGAATACAAAGTCTGCGCTTTGGTGTCTGATTCCTGTAAGGTTTGTTACCTTGAAAAAGTCGAGGCTCCTAACGCTTTCAAGGCTAGCCACCGGATTTTCAATTCTTGTTATTTTGTCTTGTGTACGCTGCAATCTCTCTATATCAGTTAGTTCATTGTAATGATCTATATCTAGATAGCGCATCAACAGCGTTAAGCCTGGAGGTCTAGCTGCTTTATAGTAGGGATGCATGATATTCAGGTGATAAGCAGGCCACTGGGTTCCCAGAAAATTTTTGTTTTTAGTACCAGGTGACACGCTATGCACAAAACCTAAACATTGTAGATGATTAAGCTGAGTTCTCAAACGAGTCCTTGTCATACCAGTGAGTGACATCAGTAGCGGATTACTCAGGCAATGCACAACTCCCAGGTCATCAGCAAACTCCAATAAAACACACAAAAGCCAGCGATTTGATCTTGAGAAGCCCCCACGCTTTTGCTTGTCTGCATTAAAGCCCTCCGCTGGCAATAGAATTTTTTTTTGCAAGGGTTGTAACTTGGGGACATGAAAAGATGGCTGACGTTGACGAAGCAGGTGCAGAAAATCTGAAGTTAACACTTTTGGGACGCGAGAGGCATGCGAGATCCTACCTATTGGGTTCGTAGCTATCAGTTCCCACAGCCTTAGTTTTTTTAGTAGACGAGCAACCGATGCGATGTTGGAGTCACTGAGCTGAGCAATTTGGTGAACAGACCACTCTACCGCATCTGAACCTTCAGCATGCAATTTGTACACAATGAGAAAAAGCACCAACCGCTCTTCCGGGGATAGAATGACCCCTTCGGGTAACTTTCGCACCACTGGCTGAGGAGCGGTATTTGAATGCAACTCTACATCATGCACAACAAATCGTAGCGTAGAAAATGGATCTATCTGCTCGTTTCCCATGTAATCAGCTACCCCAAATACAAAGATCGCCGAAGCTTAACATCATGCATACGGCATGACCATTTTCTGGATCAATTTTACTTTTTATTAAATATCCATCTAATGATAGCTTATCCAATTCACTATCAAATAAGAAAAAATCAATATGGAAAAGAACGGATTTTCCGGATTATTATTACAAATATTAGTATTATTTGTAATACGTTATAGTAACGTTACAATCTTAAACTCGAATGAAGCCTATTGTAAAAGTATTTTTATTAATTTTTTTATAACTAAATATCGAAACGTATGGTAACGTTACTATAACGTAACTAAAAAATAATTAACGATTGGCACCTCTGCGATGTAAAGCAATCCCTCCAGAGAATAGCAACGGGACCTGACATATGAACGACTCATTACCTGCGCGCCACCGTCACAAAATAAAGGAACTTTCAGCTCGGATCGATGACTGGTTTTTGCAACATAACGATGAAGCCAACCAAGGCAACTGGGCCCATGATTATTTAAAAAAACGCCCATTAAGGGATGCAGATTTACGGATTCTTGATTCAACAAAGCAAGGTGTTACTGCCTATCTAGCAAGCGCAAGGAATAAATCGGAGCTTGACGCTCTTGTAACCAAAATGAAGGGAGCCTGGAGAATTCACAAGCTCAGACAGAGGTATACTAATGTAAGCATTTTTATTTCAAAGCAAGACAACCAAATCCTCAGAAAAGCATGCAAAGACAGACAAAAATCCCCTTCTGATATCATTAGCGATCTTCTGACGGGCTTTCTTGACGATTACAAACAGATCAAACGTGAAGAAAAACTAAACCATGAAGAGCGCGAAACTAAACTTAGACTCAGGCTTGAACGCCAAATTAGTGATAAAGAATGTAAAATAAAATCCATTGAATTCAAACACAAATGGCAACTAGCAGAAGACCATAGGAAGCTAACAGCAGCTATTTTGGATCTACGCTCACTCGCCAATGACATTATCCAAACCCTCCCCACCAAAAATGCTTCAGATAGCGCAGTTGCTTCTAGTTACAAGGCGCGCGTCCAATTGTGTATAAAAGGTGTTAATAAGTATCTAGAGCCACCAGAAGAAGTAGAAACCGCAACAGGACATGAGCCCCACGCCAGCCTGACCAAGACTAGAAGGAACCAGTGAGTCTAATCTGCCCACTCCATATAGGCTTGAATAATTTCTAACAAGACCGGTAATAGACTGCTTTCAATTAGGCTCCGGAATCAGTAAAGCTTCATCAAATATGACTTCATTTTCCGTATGCTTACAGCACTCTCCTTCGTGCCGATAGTTCTTGCACCCCCAAAACTGACCATATCGTCCTTTCCGACGGACCATTTCTGCACCGCACTGAGGACAAACCGGGACCCAGCTTGAGCAATCAGGTTGATACAGATCTTGAAGCGCCCAGCACGCCACATTTGTGACCCACACAACTCACAACCTCGCTCCTTGTGAGTGCAGAGCGGGTATTTATTGCAGCTAAAAAAGCGTCCAAACTGGCCCTGCCTTGGAACCATGGTGCCAGTCTTACACTTCATGCATTTGAGCATATGAAGCAGTTGCTGGCTGAGCGAAGTCGAAAACTCGTTTAGATCGATATCATATTCACCTTTGAGCAGCTCCACAACAAAACCAGACGCTACAGCCATATCAGCGATCAGGTACACCCGACATCTGGCTCTTGTCAGAGCCACATACAACAAGCGCCTTTCTTCAGCGTGCGGGTAGCTCTCTAAGGGCGGGAGCAGTGCTTCCAGGAGAGGATGCGTAGTTTTTCCGGTAGGAAAACCAAACCTTCCTGTTTCCAGTCCAAGAACGACAACGTAGTCTGCCTCTTTGCCCTTGGACGCGTGTACTGTGTGACACTCCATCGCTATCGAAGGGTAACGAACTGCAAGCCGCTGCAATTCACTCCTATCTGGAAGGTTGAATCCATAACGCCCTAGCAGATAGACGCTACTGCCTGGCTCAGCAATATCAGCTATGCGAGAGATTACCTTCTCCAGACGACTGAGCTCGTCAGCACTCCGCAAGGGTCGGTTATCCTCCCGCAGAAGCGATACTGTAGGATGTTTAACTGTACTCAGGGTATTAAGCTGTTTTTTTAGCTGCACCGGATTTTGCAACACAAAGCGCGTTGCCACATCACTGATACCATTGTTGAAGCGGAAAGTAAGATCAAGGGCGATTATTTTTGTGGCACCGAATTTTTCCCGAAATGCTGTTGTGAAACTCAAATCACTGCCGGTAAAACGATAAACAGCCTGCCAATCGTCCCCGACACAAAACAGCGAGCACTCCTTTGCAGCATCTCGCAGGTATCGTATCAACCGAGCACGGGCTTCGGATATATCCTGAAACTCATCCACGAGAATATAGCGCCAGGGGCTGCGGAAACGCCCCTCACGAACATACTGAATAGCCTTGCCGATCATGTCATCAAAGTCTATCTGCTCTTCACGATCCAACAGTGCCTGATAGTCGTTCAAGATGGGTTGTAGAAGTCTCAGCGCTGCCGCCACCTGCTCCGGATTGCTAGCGTTAGCGATGGCAGCCTCTACTTGCCCTTGCTCGTAGCAATTGGCGCGATAGCGTTTCAGCATATCTGCCAGCAGAGTAGCAAAACTACTTATGGCGCCAAACTCACGCAAGGTCGCCAATACCGCTTCTGGCGGGAGTGGCTGGTACTCCACATTCAACGCGGCCAGTTGCGTATCAATAGCGTCAAACAGCCCGCCTTCTTGCAGCTCATAGTGATACAGCTCTATCAGGCGAGTACCTTTTTCGGCATGCAGCTGGCGCTTCCAGGCCATAGTTTCATGGTACCTTTCACGGTCCACATAGGGTGCAGTATGCCCTTCCCGGTCAATGCCATAATACTCTATGTATACCCTATGCTCAGGCAGGTAGAAATCCGGCTTATACTGCCGATAAATCGGACTGGCCGTTCTATGCTCATAGGTGGGCTCATACTGGTATTCAATGCCCTGCTTAAACAGATAGTTTGCGAGTAGACATTCGCCCAGGCTTTTAACCACCTCGCCTTTCAACGTGCGAATATCATTGGCCAGAATATAGTCGAAATACTCTCCCTCCGACTCAAAATCAAAGGGATTAACCACCGGGTAGAGATGGTGCTGAAAATATTTGATCGCCAGTTGCTGATAAGTTGACGTCTGCAGATGTTCCTCAAACCACTGGTTAACCTGCAAGGCCAACGCCTTATCATCTTCTGCCAGTGAGGTCAGGGAGGGCTGCTGCCCCTCAACTGAAGCAATGATCTCTTTACCTAGCTTATGGAAAGTACTGGCGGTAATACCACACTTCCCCAACCGGTGATTGATGCGCTCCTGCATTTCTGCCGCAGCCTTGTTGGCAAATGCCAGCATCAAAATCTCACTGGCCTTGGCCTGACCACTTTTGATTAGATAACCCGCACGGCCAACCATGACACTTGTCTTGCCCGTACCCGCACCGGCCAGCACCAGATTATTATCCTCATCCACTACGCAGGCTTCTCGCTGGCGCTCAGTAAGTGGCTTACTTTCCACTGCATCAAAAAAATCTGTGTAGCGTTGCAGTTGACGAGCAACATAGCTTTGCCGAAGTTGCTCAAGGTCCTCATCCTGCCATTGAGCGACAACCGCCACCCACTTGAAAGGTACGCCTTGGACATCCGAACACCACTCAGGCTCTGGAACTCGAACAAAACGCGACAACGCTTGCTGTGCAATTGCCCTGGCCATTTCCAACCGAGTCTGCCGGGGGTAGCCTCGGGTCAGCAAGGCACGGATGTCATCTGCTGTCTTTACCACTTCTGGTGCCAGCTGTCTGAGCCAGCTCACACGCAACCACCAGAACAGCGTTTGAGCATCTTTCTTTCGCAAACCGGTAAAGGTTTTAAGCCCGGTACTGGTTTGCAACTCTAACTTGGTGAAGAATACTCCCTCCCGAAGACTTTCCTCATTGGCCAGCGAATCCCCCAAGATCTGATAGTTATCATCATTCTTGGTCATTACCTGCAAGCCATCACGGGTCAACTGGAAAGTCGCAGACTCAGCGCCAAAGAAACGCATCAGCCAGTGAGGAGCAACATGTAGGGAAGCATTCTGTGGGTTCATATATCGTAAGGTATCATTACTTTGATTCACTCGTCACGACATCAAACTCATAAGAAGATAAGCTAATCTCAAACGGTCACAGAACGGGCACCAGAAAGGCCATAAACCCCAGAAAGCAAAAAATCGCCAAGCGGCGATTCATGTAAGTCTTTGAATTAATTGGTCGGGACGGCAGGATTTGAACCTGCGACCCCTTGCACCCCATGCAAGTGCGCTACCAGGCTGCGCTACGCCCCGACTAAGGCGGGATCAGTGTTGCACTGATCCGATTGAGGTTGCAAATAGTACACTAAGCTTTTGAATCTGTGAAGCAATTATTTAACCGATTTTAGCGCTTTTAGTATCTCTTCCAGCTCTTTTACGGTCTGGCGAAGTAGCTGTTGGTAGCGTGCGGTATCGTCATTGGCTTCATCACCACTGAGCCATTGCCTGGCACCTGTGATGGTAAAACCCTGTTCGTAAAGCAGGCTACGTATCTGACGGATCAGCAACAGGTCCTGACGCTGATAATAGCGGCGGTTATTCCGTTTGACCGGCTGTATCTGCTGGAATTCCTGTTCCCAATAACGCAACACATGCGGTTTGAGGTCGCAAAGTTTGGCGGCCTCACCGATGGTAAAATAGCGTTTGCTCGGAATGGGCTCCAGCTCAGGATTCTTCTCTCCGGCTGCCGGCATAGATGTCCACACGCTCCTTCAGTTTCTGGCCTGGCCTGAATGTAACTACCCGGCGCGCCGAAATAGGCACTTCCTCTCCGGTTTTCGGATTACGGCCAGGACGCTGGCGCTTGTCGCGCAGGTCAAAGTTGCCGAAGCCTGAGAGTTTCACCTGCTCATTGGATGCCAGACATTCTCGTATTTCGTTAAAAAAAGATTCAACCATCTCTTTAGCTTCACGCTTATTCAAACCCAGTTCGTCGAACAAACGCTCAGCCATCTCGGCTTTGGTCAAAGAGCCCATGACAATCACCCTGTCTTTAATCTCTTAACGATGCACCGCAATGTGTCGTCAGTGCTGCCACAACAGCTGATACGCTATTGTTTATTTCTTCATCAGTAAGAGTGCGCGAAGGATGCTGCCAGGTCAAGCCCAAAGCGAGACTTTTTCTACCTGCTTCAATGCCTTGTCCCTGGTAAAGGTCAAAAAGCGTGACCTTTTTCAGTGCATCACCCGCCGATTGGGTAACCACTTCACGGATAGCATCGTAGCTGACATGCTCATCCACCAGCAGTGACAGATCACGGCGCATCTCCGGGAATTTCGACAAAACGCTATAGCGTGGCAGGCGCCCTGCTGTAACAATATCCTGTTTTAATTCAAATAGATAAACAGGGCCATTCAGGTCGAGTTTTTTCAGCAATAAGGGATGTAGCGCACCGATGTAACCCAGTGTTTCACCCTCACGCTCGATTCTTGCTGACTGCCCAGGATGCAGTGCCGGGTGCTCTGCTGCGACAAAGCGGAAGCTCTCGGCACTACCACCCAGCGCCAGCAGGGTTTCAACATCGCCTTTGATGTCAAAAAAGTCGACTTTATCTTTACTGGCCATCCAGCTTCGGCATCACGCGTGCCGGTAATAACACCGGCAATGGCATTTTCCTGCACCAGGGTATCGCCCTGAGGTACAAAACGCTGCCCCGTCTCAAACATACGAATACGTGACTGCTGACGGTTTTGATTATACTGCACCGCTTTGATCAGACCCGGCCAGAGAGTGGTACGCATCACCGCCATTTCGGCTGAAATGGGGTTTGCCAGCGCCAGAGGCTGGGTATCCGGATCAAACAGGGCAGACAAACCGGCTTCAATGAAGCTATAGGTAACCGCTTCCTGATAGTTACGGCTGATCAGATGACGACGAATACGTGCCAGCTCAACCCGCGCTTCAGCAATAGGCGGCAGCGGTAACTGGGCAATGGGAATACGTACCGGTAAATTGTCATAACCGTACACCCGCGCTATCTCTTCAATCAGATCAACTTCCAGGGTGATATCGAAACGCCAGGACGGTACTTGCACATCCCAGGCGGCCTGCTCGGCTTTGCGAGTCAGGGTCATACCCAGACGCGTCAGGATATCTTCAACGGTAGCACTGGGCATTTCCATCGCCAGCATGGCGTTGATTTTGGCATCCCGCAGACGCACCACCGGTGTAACAGGTAAATCAGTTTCACTCACCGCTTCGGTCACAGGACCTGGCTCACCACCGACGATGTCGAGCAGCAAGGCGGTGGCACGCTCAATGGCCACACGCTGTAACTGCCAGTCTACGCCGCGCTCAAAGCGGTGCGAGGAATCTGTGTGCAGGCCGTAGTTGCGTGCTCTACCCACAATAGACAGGGGGTTGAAGTAGGCGCTTTCGAGGAAGATGTCACGGGTTTCAGCGGTCACACCACTGGCATCGCCACCCATGATTCCGGCCATGGCCAACGGACCTTTTGCATCGGTGATCAACAGGGTGTCTGCATTTAATGTTACTTCGGTCTCATCCAGCAGCACCAGGGTTTCACCCGCTTGCGCCATGCGCACTTCAATACCCTGGCTTAGCTTCTGCAGGTCGAAGGCATGCATCGGCTGCCCCAGCTCCAGCAGGATATAGTTGGTTACATCCACGACCGGATCAATACTGCGAATCCCGGAGCGGCGCAGTTTTTCCTGCATCCACAGTGGCGTTTTCGCACCGGGATTGATATTGCGAATCACCCGGCCAACATAACGTGGGCAGGCATCGGGGCAGTGAGCGTGACGGGGAAGGTAGCCTCACACACAGCTGCAACTGGCTGAATGCTGAGCTGATTAACCGGCACCTTATTCAACACACCCACTTCACGGGCCAGCCCGGCAATGCTCAGACAGTCGCCACGGTTCGGGGTCAGATCAACATCGATCAGGCTATCGTTCAGATTCAGGTAGTCACGCAGATCAGCACCGACAGGGGCATCAACCGCCAGTTCCATGATGCCGCCATGATCGTCAGACAAGCCCAGTTCATCTTCAGCACAGAGCATGCCCATAGACTCAACGCCACGTAACTTGGCACGCTTGATACGGAAATCACCCGGTAAGGTGGCTCCAACACGGGCAAAGGCGGTTTTCAGGCCTGCGCGGGCATTGGCTGCACCACACACGACCTGAAAGGTCTCGCTACCATCACTAACCTGACAGAGTTTGAGCTTATCGGCATCTGGATGCTGCTCCGCCGAAATGATTTCAGCCACGACCACACCGTTGAATTCACCTGCAACGCTACTGACGTCATCGACTTCCAAGCCAGCCAGGCTCAACTGATCGGCCAGCGCCTGTGTTGCCAGGGCGGGCTCTACCCATTCACGTAACCACTGTTCACTGAATTTCATTGTTCTTTCCTGTTAATCCTTAAAGCTGACGATGACGGCGACTTAGCGAAACTGACCTAAAAAACGCAGATCATTTTCGAAGAACAGACGCAGGTCGTTGACGCCGTAACGCAGCATCGCCAGACGCTCCACCCCCATACCAAAGGCAAAGCCGGTGTAGACTTCGGGGTCGATACCGGAATATTCGAATACTTTCGGGTGTACCATGCCGCAACCCAGAACTTCTAACCACTTGCCATCACCCCGGTCGATATCCACTTCGATAGACGGCTCGGTAAAGGGGAAATAAGAGGGGCGGAAGCGCACTTTGACATCTTCTTCAAAGAACTCACGCAGAAACTCTTCCAGCGTGCCTTTCAGATCGGCAAAACTGACATTTTTATCTATCAGCAACCCTTCTACCTGATGAAACATGGGTGAGTGAGTCTGGTCATAATCACAGCGGTACACACGGCCCGGACAGATGATCCGGATTGGTGGCTGCTTGGTTTCCATGGTACGCACCTGCACAGGTGAGGTATGCGTGCGCAACAAGGTGTGGGCATCAAAATAGAAGGTATCGTGCATGGCACGCGCCGGGTGATGCGCCGGAATATTCAGTGCTTCAAAGTTGTGGTAGTCATCTTCCACTTCCGGGCCTTCGGCGACACTGAAGCCGATGCTACCGAAAAAGGCCTCGATACGCTCCAGCGTGCGGGTGACTGGGTGCATGCCTCCCAGGCCCTGTCCACGACCCGGCAGGGTTACGTCGATCTGCTCAGCCGCGAGTTTTGCACTCAGCGCATCCGCTTCCAGCGCATCGCGACGTTGATCCAGTTCGGCCTGCAAGACGTCTTTAGCTTCGTTGATCTTTGCACCAGCCGCGGGACGGTCTTCTGCCGAGAGCTTACCCAGGCCTTTCAATAACTGGGTAAGCTCACCTTTCTTACCCAGGTACTGAACGCGCACCTCATCCAGCAGCCTGACATTATCAGCCTGCGCTACCGCTTGCTTGCCCTGTTCTAACAGTTGTGCAAGATTTTCCATTGTTTCAACTCCGCATAAAAAAGGGGAAGGTATACACCCCTCCCCTTATCTGTCAGTTTCTAACCTACCAATAGGTGGGTGTTGGCTTACGCCAGCGCTACTTTGGCCTTTTCAACCACGGCAGCGAAGGCATTCTGCTGATTCACAGCCAGATCAGCCAGCACTTTACGGTCGATTTCAATGTTGGCTTTTTTCAGACCAGCAATGAAACGGCTGTAAGACAGACCATTAATACGTGCGGCCGCATTGATACGAGCGATCCACAGAGCACGGAACTGACGCTTACGTTGACGACGGTCACGGTAAGCATACTGACCGGCTTTGATAACCGCCTGTTTGGCTACACGGAATACACGGCTACGGGCACCATAGTAACCCTTGGCCAGTTTCAGAATTTTCTTATGACGACGACGCGCCACAACACCACGTTTTACGCGAGGCATAACATTTCCTTCCTATAAAATTTCAGTCTTGACTCAAGTAACACTTAAAGTGTCGGGAGCATACGTTTAACAAGTTTCACATCACTCTCGTGAACCTGCATCATCGGGCGCAGCTGACGCTTACGCTTGGTGCTCTTCTTGGTCAGAATGTGGCTTTTAAAGGACTGCTTGTGCTTGATGCCATTCGCAGTTTTTTTGAAACGCTTTGCCGCACCGCGGACAGTTTTAATCTTTGGCATTACTTTCACTCCACGCATTCGTTTATTAATCAGTCACACGCGAAACAACAAAACCCGCCCGCCACTCAGATGACTGTGTGGCGGGCGGGTCTGCAGCCTGGATGACTATTTCTTCTTCGGAGCAACAACCATGACCATTTGACGACCTTCCATTTTCGGATGCTGTTCTACAATGCCGAATTCAGACAGATCAGCTTCGATCCGCTGCAACAATTGCATACCCAGCTCCTGGTGAGCCATCTCACGACCACGAAACCTAAGGGTTACCTTGGTTTTGTCTCCGCTTTCAAGGAAACGTATCAGGTTGCGCAGTTTTACCTGATAATCCCCTTCATCCGTACCGGGACGGAATTTCACTTCCTTGACCTGCATCTGAGTCTGTTTTTTCTTAGCCTCATTTGCTTTTTTCTTCAGTTCATACTGATGCTTACCATAGTCCATGATCTTACAGACGATGGGATCAGAATCAGAGATCTGAACCAGGTCAAGTTCAGACGCGAGAGCGAGCTCAAGCGCCTGATCAATCGTTACGATACCAACCTGTGCACCGTCTGCGGCAATTAAGCGCAGTTCGGTTGCACGGATATTTTCATTAATGGGTGGCAACGGCGCACGGCCACCTCTTTTGTTATCACGCCTGATAGCACTATCTCCTGACGAATTCTTTATTCTTGAGCCGACTTGCGGCTGATGTCTGATTTCAGTAGTTCGATCAGCGCATCAACGGGAAGACTGCCTAGATCCTGACCGGAGCGCGTACGCACTGCTACGGTTCCGGATTCCACTTCTTTATCGCCCATTACCAAGAGGTAAGGGACTTTCTGCAAAGTGTGCTCGCGGATTTTAAAGCCGATCTTCTCGTTTCTCAAGTCTATCTGTGAACGTATTCCTGCTTCTTGCAGTTTTTCGTTCACTTTCTGGCAAAAATCTGCCTGTTTATCGGTAATATTCAACAACACCGCTTGAACAGGACTCAACCAAACTGGCAAAGCACCTGCATAGTGTTCGATCAGAATACCGATAAACCGCTCGAAGGAGCCTAGGATAGCACGATGTAACATAACAGGCACTTCTCTATCGCCTACTTCGTTAACAAATTGTGCTCCAAGGCGCCCTGGCATGGAGAAATCCACCTGAATCGTGCCACATTGCCACACACGCCCCAGGCAATCCTTGAGCGAAAATTCGATTTTCGGTCCGTAAAAAGCACCTTCACCAGGTAACTCATCCCAATCCAGACCGGCCGCATTCAGCGCATCTGCCAGAGCCTTTTCAGCTTTATCCCAGCTTTCATCCGAACCCACACGTTTTTCCGGACGGGTGGATAGCTTATAGATGACATTGGTGAAGCCAAAATCGTTATAGACTTCATGCAGGAAATTGATGAAATCGGCCACTTCTTTCTGAATGGTGTTTTCCGCACAGAAAATATGCGCGTCATCCTGCACAAATCCCCGTACACGCATAATGCCATGCAGCGCACCGGAGGGTTCATTACGATGACAGGAACCAAACTCAGCCAAACGCAGCGGCAGATCACGATACGAACGCAGCCCCTGATTGAACACCTGCACATGGCAGGGACAGTTCATTGGCTTGATGGCAAAGTCGCGACTTTCGGAATGCGTGGTGAACATTTCTTCGTGGAATTTATCCCAGTGTCCGGATTTTTCCCATAGGGAACGCTCAACCACCATCGGCGTTTTGATTTCCTGATAGCCATGTTTGATCTGCTTGGCACGCATGTACTGTTCAATCTGCTGATACACTGTCCAGCCATGCGGATGCCAAAACACCATACCCGGCGCTTCTTCCTGCATATGGAACAGATGCAGTGACTTACCCAGCTTGCGGTGGTCACGCTTCTCCGCTTCTTCTAACCGGAACAGGTAGTCTTTCAGATCTTTCTTATCGCCCCAGGCGGTACCATAAATACGCTGCAGCATTTCATTGTCAGAATTACCACGCCAGTAGGCACCCGCAACCTTCATCAGCTTGAAGACTTTAATGTGACCGGTTGAAGGCACGTGTGGACCACGACACAGGTCGAGGAATTCACCCTGCTTATAGAAGGACAGCGGCTGGTCTGAAGGGATATCACTGATGATCTCAACCTTGTAGGACTCGCCCATCTCTTCAAACAGTGCCACCGCTTCATCACGGCTCATCAAGGAACGTTCGACCGGCAGATTCTGCTTCGACAGCGCATGCATGCGCGCTTCGATTTTCTCCAGATCTTCCGGGGTAAACGGACGTTCATAGGCAAAGTCATAGTAGAAGCCGTTGTCGATCACCGGACCGATGGTGACCTGGGCACCCGGAAACAGATCCTGTACTGCCATAGCCATCAAGTGGGCACACGAATGGCGGATAACATCCACGCCCTCTTCGTCTCGTGCCGTGACGATGGCCAATTGAACATCTGTGTCGATGGTATAACTGGTATCAACCAATTCACCATTAACCTTACCGGCCAAGGCGGCTTTGGCCAGACCTGCGCCAATATCAGCGGCGACATCAAATACAGAAACGGGGTGATCGAACTGGCGCGAACTGCCGTCCGGAAGCGTAATTACGGGCATGTTTAGTCCTTATCTTAGTGGTGACCCCTACGACAGGCCACATAAGCATGTGAATGCTGGAAAATAAAAAGCCGTACAAACCAAGTACAGCGGGTGAATATTATACAGATTTTGGGCTGATTTTCTAGCGTTGGTGGTGCGGATGCAGTAAATCCGTATGGAATCTCGGTTGTGGTACGGGTGCGCTACTCACTATGTCTGACACGCTTTTCGTCATCCCTGACCGCTTGGCTGCTGCCGTCCTGGCAGCAGACAGTCAGACATAGCGAGCAGCACACCCTCCCAAGGATCTCGTGCCAACGGCTAAACAAAAGCTAAGCCATTATTTGAACTGGGTGCCATCAGTGTTTTCCTTAGGCACCGCGCTATCAAGCGGGGCGGTGTGATGGGTTTTGCCTGACCTCTGCCGCCAGGGATGGCGGCAGTGAGCCCTCAGGGATGAGTTTATGGCGTGTCAGGCAAAACCCGTCATACTGCCCCGCTCTACTACTAAGACAGCTACCTAATATAATGCAACGGCACCGCCGTAGTATCGACCACCTTACGCATGATGAAAGATGATTTAACCCCACTCACTCCAGTGATGCGGGTGATTTTCCCCAGCAGGATATCGTGGTAGCTGTCCATATCGGCGACGGCGACTTTGAGCTGGTAGTCGGCATCATGACCGGTGATCAGGTAGCATTCCATCACCTCAGGAATATCGGCAATGGCGGCTTCGAAGGCTTCAAAGCGCTCAGGGATATGCTTATCCATAATGATATGCAGCATTGCAATCAGATTCAGCCCCACTTTACGCTCGTTCACCCGCACTACCTGACGCTCGATCACACCACTATCCAGCAGCTGCTTGACCCGCCGGGAACAGGGTGCGGCGGTGAGTCCAATGCGGTCAGCCAGCTCCTGATTGGAGATAGAGGCATCAACCTGCAACCACTGCAATATTTTTATATCAAAACGATCCAGTTCAACATTCATACATCACCCAAAAACCAGTTAGCGCAATAATTTATAACCCTAATAGTAATACTCAACACTATAATTGCGCAAACTCAGCAAACAAACCTGATTTAGCAACCCTATTGCGCTGACAAGCGCGTAAACTTGGCTCTGTACTCAGTTAATCCGATTCTAAGGACTTCAGCATGTTTGATCATCGCAAATACCGTGCATTTACACCGATTCGCTTAACCGATCGCACCTGGCCCGATCAGCAGATCACCCAGGCGCCTCACTGGTGCAGCGTTGATCTACGCGACGGTAATCAGGCGCTGATCAATCCGATGAATGTGGATCAAAAGACGCGCATGTTTGAACTGCTGGTCAAACTGGGTTTTAAGGAAATTGAGGTGGGCTTTCCATCTGCGTCTCAGCCGGACTTTGATTTTGTACGCAAACTGATTACCGAAGACTTGATTCCTGCTGATGTCACCATTCAGGTACTCACTCAGGCACGTGAAGATCTGATCGCGCGCTCCTATGAAGCGTTGGAAGGTGCGAAACAGGCGATAGTGCATGTGTACAACTCAACCTCCACCGTACAGCGCGAACAGGTGTTTAGACTGGATCGTGATGGCATCAAAGCGATTGCTGTTCAGGGTGCGCGCTGGGTGCGTGATTATGCCGCCAGGTATCCGCAAACCGATTGGGCTTTTCAATATTCACCAGAAAGCTTTACCGGTACTGAGCTGGACTATGCCATTGAGGTTTGTGACGCGGTGATTGCTGAATGGCAACCGGAAAACGGACGTAAGGTGATTATCAATTTGCCGGCAACAGTTGAGATGTCGACGCCCAATGTGTTTGCTGACCAGATAGAGTATTTCTGCCGCCATCTACCCAGACGCTCACAGGTTATCATCAGCTTGCATACCCACAATGATCGCGGCTGTGGTGTCGCGGCGGCAGAGCTGGGCATTATGGCCGGTGCCGACAGGATTGAGGGCACCCTGTTAGGTAATGGTGAGCGTACCGGCAATATGGATATCGTCACCCTGGGGATGAACCTTTATTCTCAGGGCGTGGATCCTCAGCTGAATTTTTCCAATATCAAGGAGATTATCCAGGTGGTTGAGTACTGCACTGAGACTGCCAGTAGCGGCGCGTCACCCCTGGGCGGGCGAGCTGGTGTATACCGCATTCTCCGGCAGCCATCAGGATGCCATCCGTAAATCCATCAACTACCACGAGAGCCATCAGCTTCCCCATTGGGAGGTCGCCTATCTACCCATCGATCCGCGCGACATAGGGCGTGAATACGAAGCGGTGGTACGCATCAACAGCCAGAGTGGCAAAGGCGGTATCGCACTGGTACTGGAGCGCGACTATGGTATTGCGTTACCCAAATGGATGCACAGTGAAATCAGCCGTGTGGTGCAAAAAGCTTCGGAACAGACCGGTGCAGAAATCACTTCATTACAGATCAAATCCTTGTTTGATGAATGTTTCAACACCACGCATAAAGACTGGGCGTTAATCGACTATGATCTGCATGCTGAACAAGGCGTGGTGAAGGGCAGCTTTAAGGTAACCACACAATTACCCGTATTCCAGGGACAGGGTAGCGGGGCCGTTGATGCACTGGTCAATGCGTTGGAAAAACGTTTTGGTGTAGGCATTGAGATACTGCAGTTCGATGAACGGGCTCTGACCGAAGGTACCCATGCCCAGGCACAGGCCTGTGTGGCGCTGAAGGTCGATGGGGTAACCTATGCCGCGGTGACTGTGGCCGAGGACACATCGGCAGCAACACTTCAAGCGGTATTAAATGCCTTCTCCCGAAGCCAGTTAGCGCTGGCCATCGAAAAGAAAATTGCCTAACCATATCAGGCAAGGCTAGGCTTTTTCCAACAAACGGCGCGTATACAGAATATGCTCTCGGGCTTGTGTACGCGCCTGCTCCGCATTACGCGCCTGGATCGCGCGGTGTATTTTGTCATGCTGCTGCCCTATACCCTCCGGATAACGCCCATAACGCTTCAGCGTGGTCGATAGTGCTGATGTATGGCATTAAAATAGCGCGCATAAAATAGCTGACTGAAACTCACTACCAGCAAGTGATGACTCGATTCGGCAATCATCATATGAAAGGTTAAGTCTTCCTTGGCTTTATGCAGAGTGGATTTGCCCTGATTACGCCGCTGCATGGCCTGATACTCGGTCGCCAATGCCGCCAGCTGCGCATCGCTGGCACGTAAAGCACAATAATAGGCCGCCTCGCCTTCCAACAAGGCCCGCACCTCCATTACCTCAAGCTGCAGGGCACGACTGTCGGCACCCGACTGGGCAGATCCAGATGCGCTTGCAGCAAATTAAAGCAGCGACTCCCCCCACCATGACGGGTTTCTATCAAATCCTGCCCCTGCAACGCCTGCAGCGCCTGACGCACACTCGCACGCGACACGCTATGCGCCGCAGCCAGTGTCCGCTCAGATGGCAGCCGGGCACCAGGAATCAACTCACCCGTGGCGATAAGCCGGTGAGTTGCTGCAGCAGCGCATTTTGAGTACTTAGGGGTTCATTGCGTTTCAAGCCGCCACCTTGGTCAGACCACTTTAGGGGTTAGTGTTTATTTTACGCGCTCCCTCGCCTATCTTGTAGTGATGTACGGCGGTTTACCGCTTTTTGTTCTACGGTTCTCTGAGGAATGCGTGTGAAAGATAATAAGAGTCAACCTGTTGTCGGCCTGTTTGTCACCTGCCTGACTGATCTCTACCGCCCTGAAGTGGGCTTCGCCACCATCAAACTGCTGGAAATGGCCGGATGCCGGGTCGAAGTCCCGCAGCAACAAACCTGCTGCGGCCAACCCGCTTTTAACAGCGGCGACTTCAATACCTCAGCCGACATTGCCCGCCAGACTATTGCGGCGCTGGATGGCTACGAATATGTCGTCGCCCCTTCGGGTTCCTGCATCAGCATGCTGCACCACTATCCGGAGCTGTTCAGTGATGCAGATCCCTGGAAAGCCCGCGCCATCGCCCTTAAAGCACGTGCCTTCGAAATCACCGCCTTTCTGGTAGATATTCTGAAATTTGATCAGTTCAGCAGTCAGTTCAACGGCAGCGTCACTTATCATGACTCCTGCTCAGGACTGCGTGAGCTGGGTATTAAGCAGCAACCACGCCAGCTACTGGCTCAGTTGGACGGGGTTGAGCTGAAAGATATGGAAGAGAGCGAAACCTGCTGTGGTTTCGGCGGCACCTTCTGTGTCAAATATCCGGAAATTTCTAATCGCATGGTCGGCAACAAAACCGACAACATCAGCCAGTCGGGTGCACAAACCCTGCTGGGTGGCGATCTGGGATGTCTGCTGAATATGGCTGGCAAACTGCAGCGTGAAGGCAAACCCGTAGCCGTGCGCCACATAGTGGAAGTACTGGCAGACATGACCTCACAACCGGCACTGGGCGAGTCCGCCTATGCCCTTGGCAAATCGCTGTAACAGGAGCCGGACATGCAAATTACAAGCCCCGATTTTAAAGCCAACGCACGCATAGCTTTGCAGGATGTCGGCCTGCAGAAAGCCCTGGGTAACGTTAAAACCGGTTTTCCACACAAACGCGCGGCGGCCATGGCGCGCCTGCCGGAATTTGATCAGTTGCGCGATGATGCGCGTGATCTGAAGAACCATATTATCGAACACCTGGATATCTACCTGGAAACCTTTGAAGCCAAGGTAATAGAAAATGGTGGGCATGTGCACTGGTGCCGCACTGCCGAAGAGGCGCGCGAAACCATTCTGAAAATCTGTAAAGACAAAGACGCCAAAACCGTGACCAAGGGTAAATCCATGGTTACCGAAGAGATAAACCTGAATGATTATCTCCAGGCCAACGGTGTCACTCCAGTGGAAACGGATTTGGGTGAATACATCCTGCAATTGCGCGGTGAACACCCCAGCCATATCATCGCCCCAGCGATCCATTTAAACCTGGAAGATGTATCGGAAACCTTCCATCAGCATCATCACAAACCCAAGTCCATGGACCCGGCGGTGCTGATGCAGGAAGCACGCGAAGAGTTACGCACCAAGTTTGTTGCCGCTGATGTCGGCATTACTGGTGCCAACTTTCTGATTGCCGAAACCGGCTCCAGCATTATTGTCACCAACGAAGGCAACGGCGATCTGACCCAGACCCTGCCAAAAACCCATATTGTTGTGACCTCTATTGAGAAGGTAGTGCCCACGCTAGAAGATATGACCCTGTTTCTACGTCTGCTGGCACGCTCAGCCACAGGGCAGGAATTTACCGTCTACAACACCCTCTCCACCGGCCCACGTCGCCCAGGCGATCAGGATGGTCCGGAAGAGTTTCATGTGGTACTGGTCGATAACGGTCGTAGCGATATGGTTGGCACGGAGTTACAGGAGATGCTGCGCTGTATCCGTTGTGCCGCCTGCATGAACCATTGCCCTGTGTATGGCGCCATAGGGGGTCACAGCTATGGCTGGGTTTACCCTGGCCCGATGGGCTCCGTACTAACCCCGCAGATGATCGGCATAGAGAACGCCGCGCTGCTGCCAAATGCATCGACCTTCTGCGGCAAGTGCGAATCGGTTTGCCCGGTACGTATCCCCCTGCCCAAACTGATGCGGCACTGGCGCAAAAATGAGTTTGAAAAACACCTGACACCCCGCACGGCACGCTGGGGCCTGGGGATTTGGGGTTATCTGGCCAAACGCCCGGCCCTGTACCGCACAGTAACCTCCCTGAGCAGTCGTGCACTGCGGCTGATGGCGGGCAAAAAAGGCCGTATCAGTAAACTGCCCCTGGCAGGTGGCTGGACTGATGGTCGGGAGATGCCTGCACCGAGTGGTAAAACCTTTATGCAGCAGTGGCAGGAAAAACAGAAAGCGGGGAAATCATCATGAGTAAAGCAGAAATTCTGGGTAATATTCGCCGCGGTTTAGGCCGTACGCAAGCGACTGAAGCCGAAAAGACACGCGTGGCAACACGCATCGCTACCCATGCCGCCAACCTGATACCCGCGCGCGCACAACTACCTGAGGCACAAACTCAGGCACTATTTATTGAAATGGCCCGCGAAGCCGCAGCTGAAGTGATTGAGTTAAAACAGGCCAGCGCATTGCCTGCCGCCGTAGCCGAATGGCTCGATGCAACAGGAATTGACGAGCTGGTGATGGCAACAGATGCATCACTCAAGTCGCTGCGCCAGCAACTGCCCGACAGCCTGAAAGTACGTGACGGTGTAGCCCTGGCCGGTGACCTGGCCAGCCTGACAAGTGCGTTTCTCGGTATAGCCGAAACCGGCACACTCATGCTTTACTCCCGCCCGGATAGCCCTACCACGCTGAATTTTCTGCCGGATAACCATCTGGTGGTGCTACAGCGTAAAGATATTGTCGGGGTGTATGAACAGGCCTGGGCTCGCTTGCGCGAACAGCAGGCCGGTCTGCCACGCACAGTGAATATGATCACCGGCCCTTCACGCAGTGCCGATATTGAACAGAAACTGCAGATGGGTGCGCATGGACCGCGTCGACTGGTGATTTTCTTAGTGGGGTGATACTTGGATTGTGCCACGCCGGGTGGTGGTATCGCTTTGGGGTGACACGCTTTTCGTCATCCCTGACCGCTCCACTGCCGCCGTCCGGGCGGCAGAGGGTCACCCCAAAGCGATACCACCACCCTGCTCAAATCCCTGTGCCAAATTCAATCGCATACGGATTGCTGCACGACAGTAAAGGTCATCGTTTATACCGACTCCAGAAGGCTTGGGGGTTTTAGACTTTACGCTGGCACCCAAGTTTGAGAGGGCTGATGGGATTGGAGCTGGCTGACCCTGTGCGCCAGGGATGGCGCGCTGGAGCCCCCAGGGATGGGTTTATGGCGTGTCAGACAGATCCGATCCCATTAGCCCTAGCCCTCTACCTAGCCCTATAAAAGCCCTAAGCCCTACTAAAAAAGCCCTGCTAGCCCTAACCCCGAATCCTTTAAAGCTGATCCGCAAATGGATGATCTTCCGCAACCAGCGCTTCCTGATAGCTTTCCACCCGATCCGCTACCAGATCAGTACGATGAAACTGAGCGATGTGAATAAGGGCATCGCCTTCATTCACCAGTGGCAGTTTCAACAGCCCTATCACGATGCCGCTTAAGGGTGACCAGATCTCTTCTTCCGACTCGCCAAAAGGATCAGCGACGATACCCAGTAGCGTCTGATCCTTAGTGACCCTTTCACCCTCTTTGACATTGGCACGAAAGATACCGCTTTGCGGTGCCCGCACCCAGCTACTCGAGCGGGCCACTAAGGGCTCTTTAAAGCCAGCTTTGCGCGACTTGGGTAGCATCTCTAATGCACGCATCACACTCAGAATGCCATTCACACCACCACGGATGGAGACCTCATCAAAACGTAGTGCTTCACCGGCTTCGTACACCAGCATCGGCGTTTTTTTCTCGTAGGCGGTCTGGCGTAGTGAACCCTCACGTAAGGGAGCATTGAGAATCACCGGGGTGGCGAAGGCTTTGGCCAGTGCCAGGGTTTCAGGGTCGTCCAGGTTGGCGCGAATCTGTGGCAGGTTGGAGCGGTTGATAGCGCCTGTGTGCAGGTCGATGCCATGGGTGGCCTTGCTTACCACTTCATTCATAAACAGGCGTGCGGTGCGTGCCGCCAGGGAACCTTTGGCCGAACCGGGAAAGCTGCGGTTCAGATCGCGTCGATCGGGCAGATAACGGCTCTGGTTGATAAAGCCATACAGGTTGACGACCGGCACGGCCATCAGTGTGCCTTTCATGCGCCGCAGGGCTGGAAGACGTAGCAGACGGCGGATAATTTCTACACCGTTGATCTCATCACCATGCAGGGCGGCACAGATAAACAGCACGGGACCTGTCTGGCGGCCGCAGATCACCTGTACCGGCATAATCGCCTCGGTATGGGTGTAGAGTTTACCCACTTCCAGATCGACCGTGCGTCGCTCACCCGGTTGCAGCGTTTCACCACCAACAGTGATCGGCTGATTGGGTTTGAAGCCTGCGCCCATGCTTACCCCTGCCCTTTGGTCTGGGTGCGGTTAGGTTTTGCATTTTTTTCAATAAAATCAATTATCTGATCAGCAATATCCTTACCGGATGCCGCTTCAATGCCTTCCAGTCCCGGCGAGGAATTCACTTCCATCACCACAGAGCCATGATTGGAGCGTAACAGGTCAACACCACAGACATTCAGCCCCATAACTTTGGCGGCACGAAGCGCCGTTGTGCGTTCTTCTGGTGTTATACGACAAAGTACCGCCGAGCCGCCGCGGTGCAGGTTGGAACGGAACTCACCCTCTTTGGCCTGACGCTTCATTGCCGCGACCACTTTGCCACCGACAACAAAGGCACGGATATCAGCGCCTTTGGCTTCCTTGATAAACTCCTGCACCAGAATATGCTGTTTCAGTCCCATAAACGCCTGGATAACGCTCTCAGCGGCTTGATTGGTTTCTGCCAAGACCACGCCAACGCCCTGAGTGCCTTCGAGCAGCTTGATCACCGCCGGTGCGCCACCGACAATACCGAGCAGGTCTTCTATATCATCAGGAGAGTGGGCAAAGCTGGTCACTGGCAAGCCTATACCCCGGCGTGACAACAGCTGCAAACTGCGCAGCTTGTCGCGTGAACGGGAAATAGCCACCGATTCATTCAACGGATAGACATTCATCATTTCAAACTGACGCAGTACGGCGGTACCGTAGAAGGTAATCGATGCACCGATACGCGGAATGACTGCATCAAAGTTTTCCAGCACTTCACCACGGTAGTGAATCTGCGGGTTGTGTGAGGCGATGTTCATATAGCAACGCAAGGCATCGATCACCCGTACTTCATGTCCACGATTTTTAGCCGCTTCGACCAGACGACGAGTAGAGTAAAGTTTGGGGTTTCGCGAAAGAATAGCAATTTTCATACTGGGGCTCCGCCGTCGGCGATCTGATAGGCTTTAAGGATTCAAGCAACTGGGTTTAAGTTTATCAGTGATCACTGATGCGTATATTACAGACTAGATGATAGTGAACGATCCTGAACAGGTTTGGCAATTGTAGCGTGTAATCGCCCTGTGAGAATAGTGTTTTTATCAGCCTTAGAATAAGGGTAGCTGCGGCCGGGTCAGATCATCAAATTGTAAACCGACAAAGGGTAGAATGCTGTCGGCAACAGGGCGCAACTGTTTATCAATGTAGTGTTGATAGTCGATGGCGGAGGTCTGTATTTCAGCGGCTTCCGGGCCATTCACGCTCATTACATAAGTGATGGTATCACCCTGTTGCAGGGGTGCGGGCAAGCCCTGATCACGGTACCACTGACACAATTGCCGCGCCGCCCGCACATGCGGTGGTACATTGCGCTGATAACTGTCCAGCGGGCGACGCAAGCGCCGATGATAAACCAGTTCAGCATCACGTTCACCCGCGAGCAATTCCGCCACACGGGATTGAATCAGCGCTTCGCAGTTGATCGGCAAAAATCTGCGCAAACAGGGTCTGCTGGAAATCTTTAGCCAGACGCGTCCAGTCACTACGTACCTGCTCCAGGCCCTTAAATACCAGTGTACTACTGCCATCTGGCGCCTGCCTGAGTCCGGCATAGCGCTTTTTACTGCCCAGTTCCGAATCACGCATACGCGGCATCAGAAAGCGCAGATAACAGGCTTCATACTGCAACTCCAATGCCGAAGTCAGTCCATAGGTCTTCTGTATCCTCTCCTGCCACCAGTGATTTAATGCCCCGGCTAATTTGGGCCCTGAGCATCAGCTTGCTGGACCGACAAGTCGTTGCCCAGCCAGACAAATACTGAATCTGTATCACCATAAATCACCTTGAAACCAAACTCGGCTTCGATCTGGACAGCGGTTTCGGTGAGTATCTCATGGCCACGCATAGTGATAGAGGCAGACAAACGCTGGTCATAAAAACGGCATACATCGGAACCCAGCACACCATAACAGGCATTCATTTGGATTTTGATCGCTTGTGACAGCGCCGCATTACCGTCTTGCTTGGCCTGGTCACGGGCCTGCCAGAGGTGCTCAATAATACCTGGCAGTATCGCTTGATCACGACTGAATAGCGCGCCTAAAAATCCCGGTACGGTGTGATTCTCTCCAGCATCTTGCTGCCTTAGCCCAAGGGTAAGTCCTAGCGGGTCAATCTGGAAGGTACGAATAATGCTGGGGTACAGGCTTTTGAAATCCAACACCAGTACATTGCGATACAAGCCAGGCACAGATTCCATCACATGACCACCGGGTACATGGTCGCCGGTTTGCCCTGAGGCATATTCGGGGGCAACAAAACCGGCGCGATGCAGTGTGGGCAGATAGAGATTATCAAACGCCTGTGAAGAACCCCCTACCTTGTCCAGCGCCAAGCCGGTCAGGCGGGTACGTTCTGTCAGGTAATCAATCAACCCGGCTTTGGCAAAGATTTCGCTGACCAGACGGCAATCTTCAAGATTGTAGTGTGCCAGGCTGATTGATCTTCAGCAAACAGGCGCTGAATTTCCTGGCCACGGTCATTGACTGAATCGATCGCTTTACCGCGACCCAGTAGCGCCTGGGCGACAAACTCCAGATTGTAGCGCTCGAACTGCCAGGTTGCGCCTTTCAGGGTATCGATACCATCCAGCACCACCCGACCCGCCAGGCGCGCATAGTGGCGGTTTTGGCCATAACTGCTACGCGCAGCACCTGACGGTCACGCCCCAGTTGCATGCGTACCCCTAACGCTTCAGCCCGACGTTGCAAAACCCGCAGATCAAAGCCGATAACATTCCAGCCAATCAGAATATCCGCATCGAACTCCTGAACTGCAGCGACAAATTGCTGCAACAGGCGCTTTTCATCTGCACAGTAGGTAATAAGGGGATGCGACTTTTTCGGCCCCATTTCTGGCGCCAATTCCGACCCCACCATCATCACGCGCTCGTACCCCTCCGACTGCAAGGCAATGGACAGAATACGATCGGCTTTCATGGTGGTTTCAATATCCAGCGACAATACCCGGAAGACTGGCTTAATATCGATGGGAGTCAGACGGCTTTTGGCTCCTGCTTCGGTCCAGGCGGCTCCGGCAAAAATAAAGCGCTCCATTAAATACCTGTCGGCCGGACGGATATCTTCTTCCATCATGGCGATACCCGAAGCTTTCAGACGCTCAATCACTGTGTGCCAACTGGCCAGTGTACGGCAGTAGAGTGCGGCCACCGGTTGTTCCAGGAGGTTTTTCAGTGCCAGACTTTGCCAGCGCCAGCCATTCAAACCCTGTAGCTGTTGCGCTATCGCGGCCTGATCCTGCTGACGCACAAATAATACCGCTTCCTGACCCGGCAGGCTGACGAGTTTTGCACCCTGCGCAGACACCAGCCAGTAACTTAACTCAATACCTTCAGATGTATCGCGCTGATGGCGGGTTAATGGAAAACCCTGTAGGACATCAGACATCACCAAATGGCTGGATCACTTCCATATCCGGGAACTGGCGCATCACCTCAGCCAGTGTGCCCGACTCAAACAGCAACTTCAGATTCGGTCCGGCATCCATGGTGAAATAAATAGGCAGGCCATCCTGACGCAGTTTCCAGATTTTATGCATCATTTTCAGTGAATCCGGCTGCCAGTACACCAGCGGTGGCCAGGATGCCAGCATGGTGGCATGCATCGACAGGGCATTGTGTTCAGCTGTACGGCCCAGACTTTCAAAATTCTGCTCGGCGATAGCCTGCTTCAGTAACTGCAGATCAGCTGCCGCCTGTAACGGCCAGCTCTGATAAAGATGCGCTGTTTCCACAGTACGCTGCATACCACTGCGTGAATCTGTGGCTTTAACAGAAGCATCGACCTTGATCAGACCGATACACAAACCCGGCCAATCACTTTGCATGGCAATAGCATGGCTGTCGCGGCCATCATCCCGCTGCCCCATTTGCCACTCAACAAAACCAGAGTATATAGACCGGCAGGCACTGCCACTGCCAAGACGCGCCACAACTGATAACTGTTCTTTACTGAGCTGCAGGCCAAAACTATCAGTTAACCGCCTGAGCGAGGGCGGCAAAGCCCGAAGCCGATGAGGCCAGTCCGGCGGCTGTTGGAATGGAATTACGGGTGGTGACACGGAAATGATTTTGTTCCGCGTCACGAAACAGATCCAAAAAAGCACTGATACGCTGGCAAAAAGGCGCTGAAGGCACAAGTTTTTCGCCATTGAGCCAGATTTCATCAGCTGAATAGTCAATCGGTACCAAACGGGTATGTGTGCCCAGATGGCCCAGCGACACAGACAAGGATGCATTAACCGGCAGATTTAACTGCTGATCACGCTTTCCCCAGTATTTACACAAGGCGATATTACTGGGTGCAAAATGTTCGTCTGACGCTGTGGTTATTACGCCAGGCGCTAACCAGCCAGCCAGGGTGGCACGTTTATCCATGTAGTCCTCAGATATTGTTGGTGAAGCAGTAGCGATTTTTACCCTGCTCCTTGGCAAGGTACATGGCGGCATCTGCTGCAATAATATAGTCTTCCGGCTTTTTCAGTGGCTGTCCGCGAATAAAGCACGCACCAATACTCACCGTGACTTCCAGGGCAATACCACACCAGTCTATTGGTTCACGCGCTGTGGCCACCAAACGTTGCAGTACCTGCTCCGTGGACTGCTGATCCACTTGCCCCTGCAGCAGTAATAAAAACTCATCACCACCCAAGCGCGCTAAGGTATCATCTTCGCGCAAGCAAGCCTTCATTTTCTCAGACAGCGCTTCTAATAAAAAAGTCACCCGCCGCATGTCCGTGGGTATCATTAACAGCTTTAAAGCCATCCAGATCCAGAAAAGCCAGCGTCAAGGGGCTTTGGGTGCGCCTTACAGACACCAGTGCCTGCTGAAAGCGGTCCATAAACAGGGTGCGATTGGGCAGATTGGTCAGAGCATCATGGTAAGCCAGATAGTTAACCTTGTCCTGTGCCGCTTTTTTCTGGGTAATATCGGAGAACAACGCCACATACTGCACGACCTGCCCCAATGCATCATGCACAGCACTGATATTCATAGTTTCAACCACCAGACTGCCATCTTTGCGGCGGTTCCATATTTCACCTTCCCAACTCCCCTTTGAAGCCAAAGTAGCAAACATCTGATCAAAAAAATCGGCACTATGGTGACCCGAGTTAAGAATCGCAGGTGTACACCCGATCACATCATCAGCACTATAGCCAGTGATCTCACTAAAGGCGGCATTCACCTGGAGAATCTGTTGCTCGGCATCAGTGATCATGATCGCTTCACGTGCATGCCGGAATACAGCCATGGCCAGACGCTCGGATGCATCGCGTTCATGCCGGAGGATTGCATAGCGGATCGCTTTACGAATCCAACGCCCTTCTGAGCCCTTACTCAGATAATCTTCCGCACCGGCTTCAATTGCCGCTTCTGTAGCCGCCTGATCATCCAAACCGGTCAATACCACTACTGGCACATCCGGAAACAGCTGATAGCATCGCCGAACAGTGGCGACACCGGTCGAGTCCGGCAGGTTAAGATCAAGCAGGATCGCATTCGGCACCAACTTGTGCTGCTTGACCTGCGTCTCGGCATCTTTCAGTGATACGGCCAACACGATTTGATAGGCTTGGGCGCCCTGCTCTTCAAGCTGCAGTCTGATAAGCTGTGCATCTCCCGGCTCATCTTCTATCACCAGTATTAATGGCACTGGACTTTCAGCGTCTACCACTGCTTGTTTCATACAAACTCGTACCTAATCAGGAAAATCTCAACCTTGCTTTTGCGGATGGCGCACCAGTGCAACCCAGTAGTCTTCAAGCGTTTGCACCTGACGAATAAAATCATCAATATCGACCGGTTTGACAACATAGCCTGCGGCGCCCAGGTTATAGGACGTGAGGATATCACTCTCAGAATCTGAAGTGGTCAAAACCACCACAGGAATATGACGCAGAGCGCCATCCTGCTTTATTTTTTCCAAAAACTGCCGACCACTCATGCGCGGCATATTCAGATCCAGGAGAATCAGATCTGGCTGCACTTCATCGGCATAGCCGGACTCACGCCGCAAAAAACTGAATGCTTCAACACCATCCTTCACATGGCTCAGGTTAACCAGTACTTTGTTTTCTTCAAAGGCGAGACGAATCAGGTGTGCATCGGCAGGCTCATCTTCAATCAGCAGTACACGGAACAGCGAGTCAGAGTCTATCATAGAGTTGGATCCGGTATTGAAAACTCAATCATCAAGCCAGTCTCCATGCCATCATAGACATGCACCCAGCCACCTTTTTTTTTCCACCATTTTACGTAACACTGTCAGACCCATGCCGGTACTTGTACCAGAACCTAAGTCTGGATCATTAACGATACGGGAAAACATTTCAAATATCTGTTCGCGGTATTCTGGCTCAATACCGCGACCATTGTCGATAAACTGAATCAGTGTATAGCCAGCCTGCTTCAGGGATTTCACCTCAATCTGTAACGGTTTATCTGCACAGGCATTATTCAGACTGTTATCCAGTAATATTCTGAAAATTTGTTGCATATAGCTTTTCGGAAAATATACTTTGGCGACAGCAAAGTTCAGCTCGACACTGACGTTGATCAGGCGATCACTGAATTCTGCTTCACGCATCTGTTGCTCAATAATTGCCGATAGCTCGATGAGTCGAGATGGCGGATCGACCTGATCCAGTGCCAGATAGCGCTGAATATCGCGCACTAAATAACTTAAACGCAACGCCTGCTGATGGATAAAATCGACTGAGACTCGCACATCCTGATCTGTCTCGACCAAGCCTTTTTGATACAAACGCTGGGCAAAACTCACCAGACGACGTGCCGGTTCCTGGAAATGATGCGCCATGATTTCATTCAGACGCAGCAACTCCCGGTTATATTTTTCTTGCTGACGTAGCAGATAGGTACGTTCTTTCTGCGAACGAAACAGCCTGAGAGACAACCAGATCAACAAGAGAATAGCCAACATCTGCAAAATGACTGCCGTAAATAATAGGCGCTGACGGCTGGCTTTTTCTAGCTCCAGCGCTTGCAGCTGCAGATCAACCATCTCTTCCAAACGCTCCTGATAGTGCCAGATTGCCTGATCAGCATGGCGTCCCGGAGTGATATCATTGATTACCGACAGCAAGCGTACCTGCCATCAAACTGATAGGGATGACTACGCACTTCTACAGTGCGTATATCGCCATCGGCCAGTACATGACGAAACACAAAGTAGTTACGCCCTTGTCTGGCCGCCATCTGCATCTCTTCAGCCACCTGTGCCGGGGTCAGTGTATTCAATGAATGAATGGAGAGCGTCTGCAATGTATCACGGCTGTAGCCATAAAAAGCTTCTGCGGCCGGGTTGACATCGTTTATCTCACCGGTCGACGGATCAATCAATAACATGACTGAATCATGGCGCTGGAAGAACTCATACAGGCTGGCATCAGGATGGTCATCTGCCTGAGAGCTCAAGGCAAACAACACTATTACCCAGCCCAGTATGCTCTGCTTTAGTCTACGCATGACGTATCCGCTAGCCGCTCATCTGCGGCTGTTTCGGGCAAACTGAAGTAAAACGTAGCACCCTGACCTTCACCGTCCGAGGTCACCCAGATACGTCCGCCATGACGCTGTACTATTTTTTTACACAGTGCTAAGCCAACGCCCTGACCTGGATAAACGTTACGATGCTGTAAACGCTGAAACACTTTAAACAGCCGCTCAAACTGCGCTGGATCTATGCCTATACCCTGATCAGTCAGAGCGCATTGCCAGCCTGATATTGTACGTGTAAAGGTTATGCAAATCTGTGGTGCTTGCCTGGGTTTGGCATATTTGATCGCGTTGGCTAGCAGGTTTTGAAACAGTCGCGTCAGCTCATCCGCATTGGCAGTGATCACGGGCCAGGCACTTTCAGGTATATCTATCTGTGCGCCACTGGCAAGAATTTCTGAGTGTAAAAAGCGGCAGGCTTCATCAAAGCAGTGCTTAAGATCCACGGTCTGCATGGATTGGTTAATCCGTCCCACACGCGAGTATTCCAGCAAAGACACCATCATTTCATCCAAACGCTCAGCACCATCAACAGCAAAGTCTAACATCTGCCGGTTATCATCGCTGAGATCATCCCCTAAGCGTCGTTCCAGTAGTTGCAGATAGCTTTTGATCATCCGTAAGGGTTGACGCAGATCATGGGAGGTCACATAAGCAAACTGCTCCAGTTCTGCATTGGAGGCATGCAAGGCTTTATGCTGTTCACGCAAAGACAGTTCGGTTTGCTTCAGTTGAGTCACATCATTGTGAGTACCCAACATACGTATTGGAGTAGCATCCGCATCCCGAATCATCACCCCGCGACAGCGTATCCAGACAGTAGAGCCATTTTTGTGGCGATAACGCAAAATCTGATCGAACGTTTCATCCGGGTTTTCCAGATGCCGTTGTATGGCCTGCTGCGCAATCGCCAGATCATCTTTATCTACCAGTGCCTGCCAGGCGTCTGAGCTATGCGGCATTTCAGCCGGATCGTATCCCAGTATTTGCCAGAAACGCTCACTCATCCATTCATGCTCGGGCTGCTGTATGTCCCAGTACCAGAGTCCATCAAGCGAGGTTTGCTGGATAAAATCAAACAACTCATCACTTTGGCGCAGTTTCTCGTAGAGTTCCTTCTTGAGATAGTGTGTTTTAAAATTATTATCACTGGGCATTACATATAATCCGTAGATCTAATGCTCTAAATTAAACATATTTAGTATCAAGAAGCGAGCAGAACCGGATGATGGACTGATCTGGATCATCTGACCAGTCACCTTTGGACTAAGAGGGAGACAGAACTGCTAAAGGCTAATCTTGCTGTAACAATACAGCGCCTTGATCGGCTGGTGAAATGGAAAACTGAATGAACACCGGTAAGCTTTTCGGTGTGCTTGTGCCTAACGTCAGCACACAGTCACCCAGTCCTGAACCGGATATTTTGGCTCCCAGCACGGCTGGATCCTGACGCAGCTCGGCGAGCATTTTTGCCAGCGTGGCATCATTAACACCCAATGCATCCATCAGCCCCTGATAGACATGCATAAGCCGCCCCAATGTTGTCAGATCGGCGGCTTTCAGTGCCTGTGCCGCTGCCAGACTGGTTTCACCCATTATGCGGTAGAGCTGCTGAAGCAATTGAGGTTCCTGCTGCCAGCGAGCTTCGACATAGCGCAGCACTTCAGGAGTTTTCATTTTGTAACCAGAGTAAAACAGCGACAGGATTAACCCATCAGGGCACTGCAGGGGTTCGATCAACAAGGGTGATGGAGAGAAGCACACTATACCGCCAGTCAGACTGGCTGCAAGATCGGCACCAGAGCCTCGCCCTTCCTGCACCGAATGAATAATCCGCAAACCACTGTGAAAGCGCTCCAAAGGTGTGGATTCAATAGCCGCGAAATGCTCCAGCGCTACAACCATGGCAGCCGTAACCGCCGCCGACGAACCCAGTCCGACCGTGGAGGAAAAACCTGACTCAATGATCAGATCAAAACCCGATGGTAGCTGCTTACGGTAGGCTAACACGGCAGCCAGTACAAAGCTGAGTGCTGGTTGCGGTGTGAGCTTATCAAGGTCAGCCTGATACTGACATAAGCTGCTGTCTATGTGCACCTGTCGATCAGAGCGAGGCTGTAATGTCACTTCAATACGTGCATCAACGGCACACACCAGCGCCACCTCACCCTGTAAAACAGCATGTTCACCCATAAGCATGGTGCTGCCTGGGGCTGAGACCTTAAAGCCGGAAACTAATGGCACCCTTTTCCTCCTGCTCCAATACCCCCCAGCGCATCGACTCTGGTAAATTTAATGCCGCCGGGTCACAGTCTGGCAACCAGGCCAGCAGCAGGCCAGCCGGCTCTCCCCGAATACTGCCAGCGCCGGAAATCTTCGCTGCACCACCCAGCCCTTCAATCTGTTGAATCAAGCCTTGTATCCTGCGAGGCACAACACCCAGTTGGCATAATAAGCGATGATTTTCACGTACCAGCAGCGCACGCTGATGATCTATCGCCTGATGCCATTGCTGCGCTATAGCGGTAAAGGCCTGCCAGATATCTGAGCCAGTGAATGCATGTCGTACTTTGTCGACACACTCACCGGTTGTCGACAGGGGAGTTCCGGTAAAGATCCAATACCAACCGCTACCAAGCGCGGCTGATGCCAAGGGTTTGTAGCCCCCACCCTGCACCTGGATACATCCACCGAAGCTGACAGTAGCAGCATCTATATAACTGCCTTTGCCATGCTGCAAACGTTCACAGAAGTGTACCTGGTGCATAAGTTCTTCAGCAGGCAGCACAGTAGGGGAAAATAAACGCAGAAGTACGGCAATAAACGCCGCGGAAGAGCCCATACCTGCACCGATGGGCAAGTCAGAACGCCAGGTCAGATCACCACCAGGCAAGACGCTACCCTGCAAAGCCTGAACAACGCTATACACCAGTAAATCAGCGGGTGATGGCAGGATAGTATTAACCGGTATATGTCCCTGCTGCCAGGACTCATAGCGCAGTGCCAATAGCTCAGAACGTTGCTGGAGTTGTGTATGGTTATAACTGATCAGCCGACCACTGAAAGGATCTTTCCAACGCAGCACACCGCTATCGTCTTCAAGCAGCAGCGCATGGATATGGCGATTAACCGCCATGGCGATGGCCGGCACACCATGCACCACGGCATGCTCTCCTGTAAGGATGACTTTACCGGGTGCAGTAGCGGCACGCATCAGCAGGGAATATATTCACGCTTATGTTGCGTGATAGCAGCCAAGCGAAACTGCCCCTTGGTGGAGTGAGGCATTTCCACACTTTCACCCTGCTGTGGATCAGCGTAATGATACAACGACAGGTATTCGTCATAATCAACTTCCTGACGCTGCGCCAGCATAGCCTGATGTCGCTCAGTATGCAGACACTCCCGATAGCCCGGCTGAATCTGACCGACAAAAAACTCCGCCACACAGCCAGAACCATAGCTGAAAAAAGCGATATTTTTGCCACTGAGATCGTCCTGAAGATTATCCAGCAGCGAACACAGACCAATGTAGATAGAGGCTGTGTAACTGTTACCTATGGCCTGATTGTAACGCAGGGTATCGGCTATCTGCAGTTCGATCTGCTCGGCTGTTAACGCACAACGATTCAGCTTGGCCAAATGCTGATGCGCTTTTTGCGCCATACGACTGAAAGGCAAATGGTAGCAAAAATAGCTTAAGTCATTGAACTGCAAGGGACTGACGGCGGTAAAATTCTCCCAGGTTTTTTTCAGTGCCCGTAGATAAATTTTAGTGGAGTACTTGCCATCAACCAGTGCCGTATTGCGGTAGTTGGGGCGCCAGAAGTCCATCACGTCGTCGGTATAGTTACCCACATCCGCCGACACACTGAGAATACGTGGATTGTGTGTAATCAGCATAGCGACCGCACCACAGCCTTGAGTGGCTTCACCCGGTGTATTCAGATCATAACGGGCAATATCGGAAGCGATGACTAACACTTTGCTTTGCGGACGACGTGCAACCAACGCACAGGCCATTTGCAGGGCCGCCGTGGCACTGTAACAAGCCTGTTTAAGCTCAACAACACGGCAGTTAGCCTGCATACCGAGTAAACGGTGCACATAAACACCCGCCGATTTTGACTGATCTATACCGGTTTCAGTGGCAAATAGCAGAGTGTCCACCGCATCTGGTCCAATACGGTCAATAATAGGCAACGCGGCATTGGCCGCCATGGTGACAATATCTTCATCCGGTGCGGCCATGCCCATCTTTTCCTGACCGATACCGGCATAGTACTTCTCAGGATCAGTCTGCTGTTTTTCAGCCAACGCCCTCAAATCCAGAAAATAGCTGGACGTATAAAAACTGATTTCGTCTATACCTACTGACATAGTCGGCTTCGTTCCTTAACGCTCTTCGACAATAAGCGCTTTGTTCCTGAACAGTGCAGCAGTATTCGGAATACCGAGCAGAAACATCGCTGTAACATATTCACGACGCAATTTTTGAATAGCTGCGACGACGGCATCAGCCGATTCCATCGCAGGCTGCAACAGGGGCGCTGCCACCCCACAAAGCGAGGCGCCGAGTATAACAGATTTCACCATATCAATCCCATCTCTGATACCACCACTGGCAATCAGTGTTGCGCTGTCCAGAAAGGGTTCAGCCTGACGCAATGCAAGTGGCGTCGGCAGCCCCCAGTCCTGAAATTTGAGACCAATATCGGCATCCGGATCGAGTCGACGATGATGCTCTATGCGACTCCAGGAAGTGCCGCCGGAACCAGCCAGATCAAAAAAACGGATTTTTTGTTCCAGACCCGCCTGAATATCGGCACAGGACAGGCCCGCACCGACCTCTTTAAGAATGATGGGAACCTGTAAGCGCGACTGTAACAGGCCAATTGACTCAGTCAAACCGCTGAAGTTGGTATCCCCTTCAGGTTGAACGGCCTCTTGCAAGGGATTCAGGTGCAGAAACAGGGCATCCGCTTCCAGCACATTAATGGCTTGCTGTATCTGCGTGTGGGTCATGCCATAATTGAGCTGTACAGCACCAATATTGGCAATAAGCACAGTCGTCGGCGCGAAACGACGCAGCGCAAAACTCTCACGCGCTTCAGGCGAGCTAAACATAACCCGCTGTGAACCCACCCCCATCGCAACCTGGCAACGTTCAGCCGCCTCTGCCAAATTCTGGTTTATACAACGCACCAGTTCATGATCACCACCCGTCATCGAGGAGATCAATAATGGAAAGCTCAGGCTTTTTCCCAAAAAATGACAACTGCTATCAATTTGGTTAAGGGCTAGTTCGGGCAAGGCTCTGTGTGTCAAACGGATACGATCAAACCAATTACCCTGCCGATCAGTCAGTGCGTCTTGCTCAATGGCACGGATATGTTCAATTTTACGTGCGTTGGTCTGATCACTCATGGACGTTCCAGCCGGATATGCGCTTCCATCAACTCACCTGGATTGGTCTGCGCACTCAGCAGCGACAATTCGCCACAAAGCACAGTAGCTGCACAAATAGCCGCTAAACGACGTGCGTTTTCACCCGCCACACGGTCTTCACGACAACCCAGCTTGCGCAGATTTTCTTCCACAAAATCGATTCCTTTACCGTTACCAACACTACCCACGATCAGATTAGGCAAGGTGCAGGAAAAATACAGTGCATCCCCTCGCACCTCGGCATGCACTACGCCCTGAGACCCTTCAATGATATTGGCCGCATCCTGTCCGGTCGCCAGATAAAAGCCCAGAAGCATGTTGGCATAATGGGCATTGGCGCTGCGTATTCCGCCTGCTATCAAGGTTCCTATGAGGTTTTTGCGCACATTCAGCTCCACGACCTTTTCCGGTGTGGTATTCAGCTTACGCTCACACAGTTCTCTTGAGATCAGTATTTCACTAACGACATACTTGCCCCGACCCAGAATGCCATTAACGGCTGTGGCTTTTTTATCAGAGCAATAGTTGGCAGAAATAGATGCGTAACGCAGCATTGGATAATGTTGCAGGATCCAGGGAATTAGACGGTCAGCGGCATTGGTCACCATGTTGTGGCCTGAGGCATCGCCGGTGGTGAATTCAAGGCGCAGATAGATGAGATTACCGACTATCTGACTATGCATATCAATCAACTGAGCAAAACGACTGGTGGTGGTAACCACCTGATTCATCTCCGGCTTACGCTGCAACAGAGACTGTAACGCCTGGTGCGCAACCATGGCATTATCGGCTTCCAGAAGAATAGAGCGGGTCATACGCTCATCTATGACCGTAGTGAGTATGCCGTCGGTCAGCACGGACACGCGCGCGCCGCGACCCACCGAATGCCACAGAGGGGTTTCATAGGTTGCCAGCGGCACACTGATTTTTTCATCCAGAGTCTGGCCGGTGATTTTCAGGGGGCCTACCCAACGCATGGGAATGGGGGCCTGTAGAATTTTATGAGACTTCATAGATTCCCGAACCAAAGAAACGCGGAATTTTAGCCACCTGACTCAGGTTATGCAATCTCTGCATCTCTGATCAGGTCACTGAAACGTTCACTCAGCCGCTGATAGCGCTGCTGTTGTTTGTTACTTAATGCACCATATTGCAACTCCATCACAATTTCGGTGCAGCGTTTAAGCACTGCTAATTGACGCATATCCTTGCGTAACGTTTCAATACCTGTTTGCAATAGATTCAGGCCCACACCAGGATTTCCGGGATCGGAGCACCAGGCAGATTCAAACGCATCAAAGGCTTCTGGCAGGGCTTTTTGACGAAACGATAGCATGCCTTTGAGGTTGTTTTTTCCCCAGTCAACTGACGACATCAAGCGTGAAACCTCCTGTTTCAGCTCTGCCGCCTGAGCGGCAAAGCGGGTAGATTCAAGACCATCAGCCAGCAGATCTGCGACACTCAACTGTGCCGCTATAGGAATCTTACGAAATTGCGCCAGTGCATCACCCGCTGCAAAATCGGCATTTTGATGCTCCCCATTCTGCCGATAGATATCGGCTGCAATCAAACGTGCACGAAAGCGTATTTGCGGGTCATCCATGCAGTCGTGCACTACTGACTCCAGCACACGGATAGCCTCGCCTATAAATTCAGCCGTTCGACCCGGTTTATCCGCAATCTGCTGCTGTATTACCCGGACCAAACCAAAGTAATACTCTGGATTTTGCATAGCGGTATGGCGGGCATGCAGCACTGCTTGACGAAAACCATCAATAGCCACATTTAATTCTTCGGAAAAGCCCGCCCGATTACCTAACTCACCCTGCAGCAAGGATACTGAGGGTTGCAGCATCACCGACTTACGTAACAGGGTCACACATTGGCTACGCTCACCTTTGAGCCAATGGATACGGGCCAAAACCACAAAGGCTTCCTGACACACCTGTTGAGCATCTATAACCTGGGTCATTTCAACTCGGGCACGCTGGTAATCGGCCATATCATATGCCGTTAACCCAAGCGCAACACGAACCCAGGCTTATCATGCGCCTGACGTATACGCTCAAACACGGCCAAGGCCTTCTGATACTGCTGCTGCTCCAGGTAGATCAACCCTTTAATGCGAAAAATCAGCACACCTAATGCTGGAAACTGCTTGTGTAACTTCTCGCATTCAGCCAAGGCCTGTTCCCATTCACGTCGATCACGCAAGGCTTCGACCTGTGCAATACAGCGCTTGATGCGTAACTGCTTTTCCAGTTGCGCTCTCAGCTTGAGTTGATCGTAGGGTTTTGCCAGATAACCATCGGCAGAGAGTTCAGGAGAGCCCATAAGCAGGCTGACTTTTTGTGGGTCAACCACCAGTAGAAAACAGGTAGAATAACTGGGGCGCCCGGCAGCCTGAGCCCTTGAAGCACCTGCAAGCCGTTTTTTTCATCACGACCCAGGTCATATACCAGCATACACAGGTCGACTTGTATTTCGCTAAGCAGCTAACGGCCATATTAACCGAAGACGCCACCTCAATTCGGCGAAAGCCCATAGCAGTCAAAATCTGTCTTAGCTGCTCCAGCTCTTCCAGATTTTTTTCAACGATAAGTACTGTCTGATCAGAGAAAAGTGCTGCCATGGCCCAGACTTCTAAATAACTATCTGAAAAGTAGCATGAAAATCGGCTTGATTACCACTAATTAGCCTTTTCAACAAAGCAGCTTGGTAAAAACACACTGGTAGAAACGTGTTTGCAAGCAAGATGGCAACTGACTGGAGTAAGAAGACGCCAGGCAGAATGTACATCTGTACAACCTGCCTGGCAGCTGATGCTGATAACAGATCAGAACTTTCTGCCTTTACTGGCCGCAATGCGCATACGCAAAGCATTCAGCTTAATAAAGCCTTCAGCATCTTTCTGATCATAGGAACCAGCATCATCTTCAAAGGTAGCAATGCTTTCATCAAACAGACTGTCAGGCGAGCGACGCCCCACGACACTGACGCTGCCTTTATACAATTTCACCCGCACATCACCGTTTACGTGACGCTGAGAGTAATCGATCATTTCCTGCAGCATCTTGCGCTCTTCCGACCACCAGAAACCGTTATAAATAACCTTGGCATAGCGCGGCATCAACTCATCTTTCAGATGTGCTGCTTCACGATCCAGCGTCAGGGATTCGATGGCACGGTGCGCCTTAAGCATGATGGTGCCACCCGGTGTTTCATAACAACCCCGTGACTTCATACCAACAAAACGGTTTTCGACAATATCCAGACGACCGATACCGTTATCACCACCAATTTTATTCAGAGTTTCAAGCACAGTAGCTGGACTCATGGGCTGACCATCGATCGCAACGATATCACCCTTTTCATAAGTCAACTCAAGGTAAGTCGGCTGATCCGGTGCAGCTTCAGGGCTGACACTCCAACGCCACATATCATCTTCAGCTTCTGCCCAAGGATCTTCAAGAATGCCACCTTCATAGGAGATGTGCAGCAAGTTGGCGTCCATGGAGTAAGGGGATTTCTTTTTCTTGCTGCTGAAGTCGACCGGAATATTGCGCTCTTCACAGTACTTCATCAGGGTTTCACGGGAGGTTAGATCCCATTCACGCCAGGGCGCAATAACCCTAACGCCTGGTTTGAGCGCATAGGCACCCAGCTCGAAACGCACCTGATCATTACCCTTGCCAGTGGCACCATGGGAGATCGCATCAGCACCGGTTTCATTGGCAATCTCTATCAGTCGCTTGGCAATCAAGGGACGCGCGATAGAGGTACCCAGCAGGTATTCGCCTTCATAAATTGTATTGGCTCGGAACATCGGGAAGACGAAGTCACGCACAAACTCTTCACGCAAATCTTCGATATAAATCTCTTTCACACCCAGCGCCTGGGCTTTGCTGCGCGCAGGCTCAACTTCTTCACCCTGACCCAGGTCAGCAGTAAACGTAACAACTTCGCACTGATAGGTATCTTGCAACCAGCGCACTATCACAGAGGTATCCAGACCACCGGAGTAAGCCAGAACAACCTTCTTGACGTCGGACATATTGATGCTCCCGATTTAACCAACTCCGGCTGTCTTGACCGGAGTCTGGCGACTAATAGATAAAACCCGATAATAACAGATTGCCGCAGGGCTTGCCTGCCAATCAGGACAGATGCGCTTTAAACGCTCAGTCTTTTTCGAGACGAATGGTCACGCGGCGGTTACGGGTACGGTTTTCAGGGGTGTCGTTGGCGACCACCGGATAACGGTCCCCGTGAAAGCGGGTAATAATAGCATCTTCACTGACGCCACGGGAGACAAGATAGCGGGTCACTTCTTCTGCACGACGCTTGGACAAATCGCGCAATAACAGGCGTCGACCATCATTGTCGGTATGTCCGTCAACAAAGATCTGCTGCACTGTATCATCAGTCAGTACATACTGAGCGATCAGATCCAGGCGTTCGCGGGTTGCATCAGACAACTGGTGTTCCGCGGTTGGAAAGAGTACCGCCGTTCTGGCAATCTGTCGGTAATTAACCGGCAGGAGCCCAGTCAAGCATCCCAGATAATCCTGATAAGCTGAATTAAAGTTCACCGACATAATACCCACAGACACAGACTCGGACGCACCGTACCAGCGATCAGCACTAAACGTCGGTACCAGTCCTTCATGCAAGGCAGCTAACATCTGCGTCGCTTGATTACCACGCACATTAATCTGCCCCTGGCGAACATCCATATCACCGATATGCCTTGGCACAGCACCTGGCAACCAGGGGGCGGCCTCAGCAACTAACCGGGCTCGCCCGGAGAGTTGCTGTGTCTGCGCTGGCAACAGATAAAACTCCAAACCCTCACCGGCTTCCTGTTCAAACACAGCCTCTCCGAAAGCAGGAATAGACTGAGACAAACGACAAGCAAAGGGCGATGCCTCTATATCCCAGCGCACCCCATCGACTGGTGCACTGAAAGTCACAGCCTGGAGG
>NZ_JRLB01000059.1 GCF_000764495.1 Nitrincola sp. A-D6 | reverse complement strand
CCCCACCTGTGGGAGCTCGCTCTGCGAGCGAACTCCTTTCGCCCGGGGACCGGGCTCCTACAGACCGGGCTCCCACAACCGGGCTCCTACATGCGGGCTCCTACAAGATTAATATTTCCCGATAATGTTGATAAACCAACCCTGGCTGCGGAAGTCCATATCGGTCAGGTCGTCACTGAAATCAGAGAAGTTATAGCCGACACCGGCTTTCATGTGATTGCCGAAGTGGCGATACATGCCCAGTACGGCGCCTGTACGTGAATCTTCTGCAGTGAACTCATCCCGGCGTCGCAACTCAACCATCAGATCCCACTTATGCACTACGTGCCAGTCCGCTCTTACTGCTATCAGTTGTCCTTTACTGCTAAACCAGTCAGCTGAATCATCACGGCTCATGCGCAATTCGCCCAAACGATAGGCGTAGCGTCCACCCAGGCTCCAGCGTTCGGTTACATCATAAATACTATCAATTGCAAACACATGGCTGCGCTGGGAGTAATCTATAAGGTTACCGGTTGATGAACGCTGTTCAGCCGGGGCCAGATCCGACAAATAAGTGTACTTGACCAAAGTATTCCAACGGTCATTCAACACCGGACGATAGGCATAACCCAATGATGCTTCAACAAAGTTGCCATCAAAGAAGGAACCTTGGCTGGAGTCACCAATCGCCATATCCAGATGACCGATCATGCGCCAGTCAGGATCGATCTGGTAGCTCAGGTTATTACGCAGCAGCCAGACGGTCCTGTCTTCATCACTGTAGCTATCCTTGCGGTATTCCAGTGCCCCGGCGTAGCGAATATCCTCGTTTCTATACCCCACACTGCCGGAGATGGCACGACGACGTATCTCATCATCGGTTTCACTGTTAAGGCGCCCGATATCGGTACTCAGTCCATAGCTCCAATGATCATCCGGGGCGAAGTCCAGCCCGTAGCCCTGCACCAAGCCGGTTTGCTGTGAACCATGCTGATAACGCTGCTCAGCATAAACACTGGTGTTATCTGACCAGCGTGAACGCGCACCGGTCACTACCTGGCCCATACGGGAGCCTATACCCTGATCGGTACGGTCATTGTCCAGCTCGTAGTTAAGGTAGAGGTTGGTACGATCTGAAGACGCATAATCCACACCCGCCTTGGCACCCAGGCCCAGATCTCCGTCAGAAATTTCACCCATCAGATTAATACGGTCGTTGATACGGTAGCTACCACCAACACCGATGCGATTGTTATCCTCTCGGTTACCATCGGCTTTCACTGTTCCCTGTACAAAGCCATGTGCGGTCCAAGGTTCGTCCTGGGGTGCATATTCGAGTTGTACGGCCAGATCATCACGGCGACCTTCGTTAGCCGTTGAGGTCGACGGGGTTGTGCGCTCTTCACTACGATAGCCACCGATGACTGTCCATTCCTCGTCGAGTTGGTGAGCCACACCCACTTCCGCACTCTGGCTTTTCAAGTCAGAAGTTTGCGTGGTTTCATCTGCCCTCAGAATCAGGTCTGTCTGCTCCGAAAGCGGGGTCACCAGCGCAACACCTGATTGACGGGTGTCATTGCTGGTCAAGCGACCCGGTGCATTAAAGCCGGCGTCACGCTGTTCATGGTAGAAAGTCAACTGACCATTACCATCCAAGCCTACATCTTCAAGTGCCAAGGAGCCTTCAATACGCTCTGCATTTGCTTCCCCAGCCACAATTGAACGACTATTGAAACCGAAACCACCGTCAAAAGAGGTTTGCTCTTCAATACCATCGCCTTTGGTGCGTGCCGCTTCCAGCTTCAACCAAGTACGGTCGCTGTGACGTAGCGTAACATCGATCCCTTCCTGATCTTGCTGCTGCCCGAAATGTTCCTGACGCGTAGCGGTCACCCCAAGACGCACGGAATCATTTGCCCAGACCGAGGCTCGGCCACCCAGAGCCAGATCATCCATGCTTTCAAAGCCGGGAGAATACTCATAGGTGACAACCAGATAGGCTGGGTTGCCCGACAGGCTGCCGCCACTTCTGACCACGGAGTTGTCATTTGCTACCCCAGACAGAGGCCGGTTAAGCAGTATGCGTCCTTGAATAGGTCGATTTCATAATCAATACCATAGGTAAGATACTCAGACATCAACACCAAACCGGAGTGTTTATCACGAATTTCAACACGCAGTGCTTCACTGCCGGATGAGATGTCCTGATTACGCAGGAAGTAGAGTGATCCCCCCGTTCCCTGGAACTCTTCACGCGCGCTAGCCGTTCCCGGCTCGGCGGCAAAGCCCTCCACGACAACCTTGCGCTCACCAAAGGCCGTAAATCCGTCACCCTGATAGCGTGCCTGGGCACCATAGAGACGTCGATCGATCTGGCTCAGCTCAGTATCACGGTTTTGTTGTTCAAAATTACCCCACATGGCATGTGACTTACCGTCTTCGACACGGACATAACCCTTGCCTTGCGTCGGAGCATCCTCAACCATTGTTGAGTCATCACCAAAGGTGGCCCAGTGACGATTGGCATCCATACGCCGCAGGAACTCACGCGGGTTCTTGTCATTGAAGTTACTGAACAGGCTATCTATGGGTTCTTCACCGGTATCGATACTGGCCGTCACCGTGTATTTGCCATCAATTTTGCCTTTGGTATAGAACGCCAGACGTCCATCTACATAGACTTTATCGTCGTAATAGCGGTCTTCTCCCGTCACCAGCTGTGCCGGACCTGTTGTATCCTGCTGCCCGATAGTGATGTCGGCAATCGCTACTGTAAACCAGTCCCGTTCCGGTAAGCGCAAATCACGTCGATAGATCCGGCCTTGTCCTTGCGGATCAAGCAGAGCCACTTCAACACTGTGTTCACCGCGTGGAATGATCTGTGCAGTGGCGAAATTACCCTGACGATCAACAGGCACAGGATCGCCCATCACAAAAACAGCATAACCTGGCTGCACGCCTTTACCGTTGATGGTCACTGTACCGCCCGCCACCGGAATCCGGTGACGCTGCAAACGGTTGCCACCGGTAACCGCCAGCAGATCAGCACGCACCTCATCGGCTTCGGCTTCATAGTCACCTCGGGTGAGCTGCAATGGCTGCATTTCGGTATCGTCGAAGCGCCCTTCAGCGTCATATACCCGCAGTCGGTAATAGAGTTCATCGGGCAGATCATCAGAAGGTAGCCACTCACCATTCAGCAAGGGGTCCAGCTCAACGGTTTCCAGTAGCTCTGGCTGCCCCCAGCGTGATTGCTTGCCGAAGATCTGCACTTCACCACGCTCAACCCAATTCATGTAGTTACTGTAACCACGGAAATAGTGGGTCTGTCCAGGAACCGCCATACGCGGTGCGGCGGCTACATTCAAGCGCGGCTGGGCGGATAAATTGTCATAGCGCACCTGAAGGCTGTTTTCAGCCAGAGCCACATCAACACAGCGTTGCTGATCCGCCACACCTGCCGCATGCTCACCCACAGGCTGGCCATCCACACTGATACGGAACGGCGCTAAATCGTCAGTCGTTGCAAAGCCACCGGTACAGGCTTTTTGCTGCAGAGGTTCGTCATACCAGATCTCCACTTCAACACGGCGGTTGACTGCCATACCTTCAGCTGTCGCGTTGCTCGCAAGTGGTGCATCGGGACCACGAGAATCCAGATCAACCTGTGTCGAAGACAAATTCAACGCGGCCTTGAATTGCAACGCCACCTGTCTGGCACGGTCCAGTCCCAAGCCATAATTGTCTGTATAGATGCTGGCTGCACGCGCCGACAGGCGCTGGGGGTCCGTATGGCCAATAACGCGCAGGCGAACATTATCCTTGCTTTTCAGCCTTTCCATAACCTCCCAGAGTTGTTCAGTATAGCCTTCAGGCAATACTGAACGTCCGGATTCAAACTGCACACTTGGCAGAATTGTTTGCAGCGTTTCAGCCTCATTCGGGTTTAGCGTCAGTACGGCCGCCGCTTCCTGGTTTTGATCCGGCAAATGCCACAGCACCAGGCGCTCACGTGGTAGTTCACGCTCACCCTGCTGGGGCAAAGGGGGTAAATCCCCCAAACCGCCGGCACGACGTTGTAACAAGGATTCATCTTCCATCGCACCGCGTTCGCCAGACAGTCCACAACCCTTACCCACTTCACATGAATCGGCATAGATCAAAGGTGAAGCAGCGGCTATCGCCAGACAAAGTAATGATTTATGCAGTTTCATTGGGACACCTCTATACGCTCAGCACCTGGAACAATTTCTTCTTCGATTCGCAAGTCATAACAACAGCCCTGTTCTTCCCAGTGCTCTTGAAGCCAGGCTCTTACAGCGCCGATCCGCTCACGGGCATGATCCATATCACCGCCAATATCGAGCTGATAGGCAATGCGCAGGATAGAAGGCTGTTCATGCAGATGTGGCAGGAGCTGTTGCATGTGTTTCGCATAGTTGGGTTTTAACTCATGCTCTGCAGTAAACACCTCTGATGTCAGATCCAGACGCACAATACGGTGAATAGCCGCACCAAAGTTCAGTTTCACCATGCGCCCCTGCGTCACGCGCACAACACGTGGGTTTTCAGTGGTCACGCGGTAACCGCTTGGCAGGCTGCGTTCATCCAGTTTGAGGATAAAGTTACCCCCACGCAGTTCACTGGGGACATCGGCACAGGCAACATGGAAGCGGCCATAATCATCAGCTGTGATTAACCAGCCGCGTGGTGAAGCCAGACGTACACCTGGAATGCCCGGTTCACCTTCGTTCTGGTAACCATCCCGGTTTTGGTCATCGAAAACCTGACCGATGATATCGGTACAGTCGAAGATCGGGTCCGGAACCACGCGTACTGTTGCTGTGGCGATATTGGATACACGGGTATTCGCCAGACTGTTCATAGCCCAGGCACGGTTTACATACTCGTTGAACTCAACACCAGAACCCACAACCAGCAGCAACTGAATGCTAACTTCTTCGCCTGCTGCCAGGGTTTGCGCTGGCCAGCGTAGGTGACGACCATTGATTTGTGGTTCAGACTTAACCCCGTTCAAAAGTGCAGAGTCTTGAACATACTGGAAGCCAGGGGGTATCTGATCTTCGATCGCGATATCGGTCAACGCAACAGCTAGCGTGTTAGTGGCTTTGATCTGGTAAGGCACCAGCTCGCCACGCGTCACATCACCCTTGGGTGTGGTTTTGACCACATTGATGGCGCCTCCCAAAATGGGGTCTAAGGGAATATGGTTTCTGACCACGTCTCCCGATGCCCCTGCTCCTGATGTAATCAGGTTAAACAGGAAGTAGTACTGGGTGCTGGTCTGGTTAAACGGATTGAGTCCCGCGGTGTTAACAGGACACAGCGCCGGATCGTGCTGAGGAGCGGCCTCAGACGGCGGGTTATCGCTGTTCTGTACATCAAACGGTCCTGGGTTGCCAACGCTGAGCGCGTTAGTACAGGCTGGAATCAATTCCGACGGTCCTGGCAGGTAACCAGCTGGTGGCACTACACGCAGTGAGTACTCACGTGGTCCCGCGTGGCTGTATACGGCACAACCAGGCGGGTTGGTATCCAGCAGGAACTGGTAAATACCAGTAGCATTGGTAACGATTGGATTGATACCACCGATCAGACAGGCGGCATCGACAGGGATACCATTTTCGTCCTCAAAGAACACCTGGGCACCGGGTACCGGCTGGCGAGTCAGTGCGTCATAGATCACACCCGCTGGGTCAATCGGCAGGTTCTGCTCGGTGATGTTCTGACCAGGATTCAAGGTGATGCCGGTGATGCTGCGTGGCTGCGTTGTCCCTGCACCACCACCAGACTGAGGCTCGCCAGCCAGTCCATCGTCACTGGAGAACTCGATAGTGAATGTGTTGATAATATCCGAATAGCCTGCCGGTTGGCCTCCGCTTACCGGTAAACCGCTGGTCGCCCACTGGTCGTAACCGGCTGTGTTACAGCGCACGTTATCGAACTGGTAGAAGCCGTATTGATCGGTTCTCAGTTCACAGACTCTCTCGCGACTACCGTCAGCCAAGTCAGCCCAGAGGATTACTGTCCAGTCCTGCACCAACGGGTCCTGATTCGGCACCGAGGGTCTTACACGGTCACGGTTACGATCGAAATACACATAGCCACTGATCGTCGGCGGTTGCAGCGTGATGTCATTCGAAGCAATCCAGAAGTCGTAATCAACCCCGTTAACATCAAGCACTACGCCATCCATACGTTCGACGGCCTGCACGGTACCAGGCGTGCCCGGACCACTACCAAGCTGGGCGCCGGCCGTATTGATGTTCATCGGCACATTACCACGCGTGACGGTGTAGCCAGCGCCATTACTTGGCGGTAGATCGATACTGTAGGTCCCGTCAGGATTGCTCAACTGGGTGATGTTGATCGTATTGCCGCCAACATCTACACCGGACACAGTGATAGCGATACCACCGATAGGCGCATCGTTACCGACATCGAAAGGATCATTCGGCTGCGTCGCATCGGCCTTCTGGAACACCCGTCCGCTCAGGGTCAGGCGCTCAACGTTGATGAGCACACTTTTTTCATTGTTATCAGGATCTGTATCGTAGGTCGCATCTTCGTCGACACTGACACTGGCCGTGTTGGTTAGTGTGGCCGTTGTAAAGCTAACGATTCGTACAGGAATAGTCAGGGTCAATGCGGCATTGGCTTGCACGGTACCAAAGGTACAATTCACCACAGACTCTCCAGCCACCCCCGAACAGGCCGTATTTTCAAAGCCCGGAACGTTGATCTCCACACTGGGTGGCCCCGTCAGTTGCATGCCATCAGGCAGCGGGTCCGAAAACTCTACGCCACGCGCTTCTTGCGGTCCGTTGTTACGTACCACAACGGTGTAATCAAAGGGTTGCAAGACAGCGATATTTGGATCAATTACTGTCTTGCTAACAACTTCCATGTCAGCCTTGGGGAAAACGATATCGTTAACTGAAGCGATGTTGTTGGCCGCAACCCCCGGATCATTATCACACGCACCAGACGACTCGTAGGAAGTCGTTTCGTCCGCACAGATCAGTGCAACGTTGCCAAAAGTGGCAGCTCACCGAAGGTCGCCGGAGTCATATCGAAGGCCAACTCAAAGTTTACCTCTCGATTCGGATCGAGGTAATTATCAGCATCTACGCTGCTTAGCTGACAGGTCACTACGCCATTCGCACCAGCTTGAGAACAGCTTAAACTGCCATTTTTAGTGGTATCAAGACTAAAACCACCTTCTGCGGCTGCCGCATTGACATTCTGCGGACCTCCGCTCAGCACCAGAGAGAATCCGCTAGGCACATTCAATGTATCGGTCATGACAATACCTTCGGCCCGTGATGGACCGACCGACTGAATGCGAAAACGGTACTGCAACTGATCGCCGAAACCAAACGCAGTCTGCCCCGCTGGGTAAACGCTTTCCTTGCGCTGCTGCATATCGATTTCCGGCACCTGAACATCAAAGGTGATTTCCGCAAAATTGTTATCTTGCGAGGTAGCATCGTTACAGCTAGTAGATCCAGTACGGAATTCGCAAAGGTTTGCGGGATCGGTAAGTTCTACATCAGCGCGGTTTGTCTGGCCTGCGAAGACATTTCCGTCATCAGGCATTGGACCTGTCGGTTTCAGGATGCGTGCTTCGATAGTTACCGTACGCGTGGTATTACGTACGACAGAATTGGTGTTAATGCAGGAAACCTGACCAGCAGCGAAGTTGCTTGCCGAACAGTCCATATTAGGACCAGTTGCACCCAGCACCTCGTAGGCCACCAGTGGCAACGCAGAGTTGGTATTGAGTGTGTCGATTAAGCGAAGTTCTCCAGCAGGAACACTATCGGTTCCGTTGTTACGCACTGTGACAATGAACTCAACCGGCTGACCGACACGCGGTGTTGCAGGCTGAACTGTCTTGCTGGTTACCTCGATATCCACGCGCTGTACAACGTCAACACTAGCGCTGTCGCTAAGCTGTCCACCACCTGATGCCGTCAGAATCGAATTCGGCGATGCCAGCGAAGCTGTATTAGTCAATAAACCAGCGGTAACTGGCCGCTGAACCGCAAAATCGACCGTGATAGTAGTATCGGGGGGTACATTGGTGAAACCACAATCAAGTTGACCTCCACCCGAGCCGGCTGGCAGGTTGGGACAACTTCCCCAGGTAGTGGGCGTCGTGGTCACAGTAACTGCTGGCGTGCCCCCACTATAACCGACGCGCCCAGGTACCGGATCGGTCATACGCAGAGTGGGGATCGTCACACCATTGTTAGCTGTGGTTATCTCCATGCGCCAGTACATGGTTTCCTCATCGCCAGCCAGCTCTACGTTATTGGCGTAAGCAACACCATCCACAGACGCCGTCTTAACGATACTGGCTTCTGCACCGGTAACATTGGTCAGCACCAGCCACCCACTTCACCTGTACAGTCGTTGGCCGTATTGCTATCAGCAGGTGAAGGACCATTTACAGGATTCAAACCTAATGCAGTCAGTGCCTGTCCGCCAGTACACGCACGGTTGCGTAGCTCAATCGGCTCCACGACGTTAGCAAGCGTGGACTGGTAGCTCAGAGCACGGCTTGCACCGGGTGCCAGCGTACCTGTGTCCGTGGTCTCACAGGTGACACGCGTGGTAAATGCAGCGTTGAACCCAAATGGCGGCACTACGCCAGTGTCCACCGAGCAACTCCAGCCCGCAGTGACATTGCCTACAAGCCCACCATCTACCTCTTCAGGCCTTGCCCAATCCACTACGCGCAACGGACCATTGCCGCCACCATAAGCCGCACCGGCTGGGCTGTTGGCATCATTGATCACGGAGAAGTTATTAGTCACCGTAGCACCCGGTGCTCGCGGACCACTAGTTTTGCTTTTGTTCAGACGAAGATCGGCATAGGCTCAGAAACGTTATAAGCACGCAACGCCTGATTATTATCCAGATCGAAATCGGTATACCCGCTGGTGCTACTACTTCGATGGGAATTCGCGGAAACTGCCGAA